>JALQUH010000227.1 GCA_023263845.1 Candidatus Nanopelagicales bacterium
TCGGCTCGCTTGGTGAGCAGCGTGTCGATATCGCCAAGGGCACCCTCCGCCGACACATCAAGTCGTCTGAGCTTGTTGAACTGGACAATGCCCACAAGGACGATGACGATGACCGCAATGACGATGAGCACCCACCACATACATCCATTGTGTCGCGAACACGTGCGGATGTCCGGTCCTTTGCGCCGAACGTCCCTCGCCGTGGGAAGGCAAAAGGGGCGGGCAGCTCTGCGCTACCCGCCCCTTCGCCGTTCCGCGCGTCCTGTGGGCGTCGCGGTGGCCTTCAGTCGTGGACTACGGCGTGACCGTGACCTGGATGGTCCACTTGTCGTCGGTGTTGTCCATGTTGGTCAGCACGATCTCGGCCGTACCTTCCTTCAGGGCCTCGCCACCGGGCAGGTACGTGGCTCCATCCATCTCCTGCTTGCCGGGGGTCACGTCCATGACCTCCGGATCACTCGTGGAGACCATCCACACCATTGGGTCCGCGACATTGAAGGTCATGATGCGGCCGACCGAGATCTCCGCGCTGGTCGTGCCAGGCTCAACGATCACCGGTCCGATCACGCCGGTACCCCCCTCGGAGGATGAGGACGCCGCAGCCGAACTGGACGTCGTGCTGTCAGAAGACGACCCACCGCAGGCGGTGAGGATGCCCGCGCCACCGAGCGCGAGGACGCTGGCGGCGGCGATGGTGATACCGCGTCGTGCGGTCGAGTTCATGTCTTTCTCCGTTTCCCGTGGCCGCCCCATGCGGCGCTCCAGATGATAGACGCCCAGATCGGGCCATCAGTTCCTCATCCGTTCGGCTGATATCGCGGCGCGGCGATGCCGGAAAGGCCAGGATGGAGGCATGACGAGTCGACGCAATCCCTCACGTCGCCAGTCGGAGGGAGTGGAGGCCCCCAAACTCGAATTTGGCGGCACGACCCCGTATGACGCCTACGTGGGCTCATCTACCCTCGCGCACTTCAAGGAGACAATGACCGATGATCCGGGCGAATACATGTTCCTGGTCATGTCCCAGGTCATGGAGCTGTACTTCCGGCTCATCGCCTTCGAATGGCGGACGGCCCAGCGCTTCCTGCGCGAAGACAACCTGTCCGAGGCGCTGGTGGCTCTTCGTCGCAGCCGCGACACCTGGACCGCGCTCAACGCATCGTGGGTCACCTTTCGCTGGATGACGCCCCCGGACTTCAACGCCTTCCGCGAGGCCCTTGGCGAAGCATCTGGCTTCCAGTCCTTCCTGTACCGGCACCTGGAATTCCTTCTCGGCTTCAAGGATGCGGCGTTGCTACGGCCCCATAAGAAGGTCGCGGGCGACAACTACGCCGAACTCGTCGCAGCGTTCGAGGCACCCTGTCTCTACGACGACGTCCTGGCCTACCTGAGCCGTCACGATCACGACGTTCCCGATTCAGTTCTCCAGCGCGACACGACGACGAGCTACGAGAGCGACGAAGGTGTCGAGGACCTGTGGGTGGCGCTGTACGAGCGGACCGGTCCTACCGATCCCGAACGCCAACTCGGCGAAGTGCTCACCGACATCGCCCAGGAGTTCAGCGATTGGCGCTACTGGCATCTCACATCGGTACGCCGTGCCATGGGAGCCAAGGCCGGGACCGGCGGGTCCGCCGGCCTCGGCTGGTTGGAGCGCAGCATGCAACGCCAGGCCTTCCCCGAACTGTGGTCGGCGCGGACGAGGATGTGACGATGCGCGCATACGATCCCGCGCTCGATGCCGGTGATACCGGATGGCGCGACGAGTTCTGCATGCCGCCCTTCGAGGGCGACGCGGGCGCACCCGGAGCCGCGTACCCGCAGGTCGCCTACTTTGCGGGCAATTCCCTCGGTCTGCAGCCACGCGCTACCGCGCCCGCGCTCCAGATCGAACTCGACCGCTGGGCGCAGATGGGTGTCGAGGGTCAACTGAGTGGGCCAAGGCCATGGAAGGACTACCACGAGGCGCTCGCGGGCCCCGCTGCCCGGCTCGTCGGGGCACTCCCCCACGAAGCCGTGATCATGAACTCGCTCACCGCAAACCTGCACTTCATGATGGCGACGTTCTATCGACCCGAAGGGCGTCGTACGAAGATCGTCATGGAGGACATCGTCTTCCCGTCGGATGGCTACGCAATGGCCTCCCAGGCCCGCTGGCATGGCCTTGACCCGGCCGAGCATGTCCTGCGCCTTCGACCACGCGAGGGCGAGGACGTGTTGCGCACTGAGGACGTGGTGTCGACGATTCACGAACTCGGCGACGAGGTCGCCATGGTGGTCTTCAGCGCCGTCAACTACCTCACGGGCGAGTGGATGGACATGCCCACGATTACCGCTGCCGGACATGAGGTCGGCGCCATCGTGGGCTGGGATCTTGCCCACGCGGCCGGCAACGTCCCGATGTCCCTCCACGAGTGGGGTGTCGATTGGGCCGCCTGGTGCAACTACAAGTACGTCAACTCCGGCCCTGGCGCGCTGGCCGGCTGCTTCATCCACGAGCGCCATGCGCGCAACACCGGGCTGCCGCGCCTTGCTGGATGGTGGGGTACCCGGACAGAGACACGCTTCCGCATGGAGCCCACCTTCGATCCGCCGCCCACCGCCGACGCATGGCAGGTGTCCAACCCCCCCATCTTCGCGATGACCCCGGTGCAAGTCTCCCTCGACATCTTCGACCGCATTGGCATGCCGACCCTGCGCGCACGCAGTCTGCGTCTTACCGACTATTTGCGTGAACTTCTCACCGAGGTGATCGAGGGGATGCCGCCAGGCAGTTTGCAGATCGTCACTCCCGAAGAGCCTGAGCGGCACGGCTCTCAACTTTCACTGCGCTTCACCGCAGATATCGGGGTCTTGGCCGACACGCTTCGTGACCTCGACGGGGTCGTGGCCGATACACGCAACCCCGACATCATCCGGTTCGCACCCACCGCCCTGTACTCGAGCTATCTCGACTGTTGGCGTGCTGCCGACGCACTCCGGAGGCGACTTGACTGAGATTCGACGTCTTCGTGAGGCCTACGGTCCTGGCGAGCGTCAGTTCGGGGACTGGTTCCTGCCCGACCGCCCAGGCGCCCCGCTCGTCATCCTCATCCACGGCGGTTACTTCAGGCCGACCTACCATCTCGACATTGAGGAGCCGAGTGCCGTGGCTCTGGCACAGGCGGGCTTTGCCGTGTGGAGCATCGAGTACCGCACCTACGAGTCGGGCTGGCCGGCCACCTTTGAGGACGTGGCGGCTGCCGTCGAGTACGGTGTACAGCGCGCCGTGGAGCACGGCGTGGACGCCAGCCGCAAAGCCCTCTGCGGACACTCCGCGGGGGGTGCTTTGGCGCAGTGGGTCACGTCTCGGCGACACCTGCCGGCGGGCGCTCCCGGCGCCAACCCGCAGGCGGCCTCATTCGATCTTGTGGTGCTGTCGGCTCCCGTGGCCTGTCTCACCCTTGCCAGCACCGACCACCTCGGCAACGGCGCCGTGGACACTCTCATGGGTGGTCGCCCGGAGGATGTGCCGGATCGCTACGACATGGGCGATCCGGCCCTCCTTACCCCCGACCCGGGACGTCGGCTCATCCTGCATGGCGATGCCGACGTCGACGTACTCATGACGCAGAGCGAGTGCATTCGAGATCACCTCGTGGAGCACGGCATCGATGTCGAGCTGATCGTTCTGCCCGGAGACGACCACTTCCGCATCCTGGACCCGACGAGCGAGGTGTCGCTGCTGCGGCAGCAGGCCCTCGCCGCCGCGCTCACGCTCCAACGCTGACCACACCCCCCTCGCAAGCCGACGCAATTTCGACGTTCGAGACCCACTTAAGGTCGAAATTGTGTCGGCTTGCGAAAGGAATGACGGCAGAATGGCGGGGTGACGACGAATAGCGGCATGACGGAGCCGACGACGCCGGGTGGCCACACAGCGAAAGTGGTGGAGGGCAAGGCGACTCCGCGAGGTGCCTACCCCCACGTCAAGGTCGTGGGGGACCTCATCTGGGTCTCTGGCACCAGCAGTCGCCGCGCGGATGACACCTTCGTCGGTGTCGAGACCGACGAGACAGGTGGGGTAACGCTCGACATTCGTGCGCAGACCAGGGCCGTCATCGAAAACATCCGAGACATCCTGAAGTCGGTGGATGCTGACCTCGATGACCTGGTCCAGGTGACCTCCTACCTTGTCGACATGGCGGACTTCCCGGGTTATAACGAGGTGTACGCCGAGTTCTTCGACTATTCCGGGCCGACTCGCACCACCGTCGCCGTCCACGAACTGCCCCATCCGCATCTACTCATCGAGATCCAGGCGGTCGCCCACCGCGGCGCACGCGAGAAGGAGTGACATGTCCGACCTGACCAAAACCTTGAACTTCGATGCCTGGGTGGCGGAGAACGGACCGAACCTCAAGCCGCCGGTCGCGAACAAAGAGATGTTCCCCGGACACGAGGATTTCATCGTCATGGTGGTCGGCGGCCCCAACCAGCGCACCGACTTCCACGTCGATCCCTACGAGGAGGTCTTCTACCAGGTCAAAGGCAACATGCATGTCAACCTCATGACGCCGGACGGCCCGGATCGCGTAGACATCCGCGAGGGTGAGATGTGGGTCCTGCCCCGCAATCTCCCGCACTCCCCGCAGCGACCCGAGGCCGGTTCGATCGGACTGGTCTTCGAACGTCCCCGCGAGATGGGCACCCTGGAGAAGTTCCAGTGGTACTGCCCCGAGTGCGGTGGCCTGGTTCACGAGGTCGAGCTGCAGGTGACGGATATCTCCGCCGATCTGCCGCCCATCTTCGAGGCGTTCTACGCCGACGAGTCGGCTCGCTCGTGCGCTTCATGCGGGCACCTGCACCCGGGCAGGGGCTGACCTGCGCGATGCCTGTTATCGACGTCCACTCGCACGACGTCCCGCGCGGGTGGCCCGACCTCAGCGAGGTCACCGGGGCCCCCGGTCCGTGGCCCTGGCTGCGCCTGGAGACCGAACGCGACGCCATGATCATGGTCGGTGATCGCGAGTTTCGACGGATCAACGATCGGTGCTGGAATCCGCAGGTGCGCGCGGCCGACATGGCAGCCGATGGTGTGGACATCCAGGTCGTCTCCCCCACGCCGGTCTTCTTCTCCTACGACCGGCCACCCACCGAGGCGGCGGCGATCGCCCGCGTCTTCAACGACCTCGCGCTGGAGATCTGCGCGCCGATGCCCGATCACCTGATTCCCTTCTGCCAGGTGCCGCTGCAAGACGTGGACGCCGCCTGCACCGAGCTCGATCGCTGCCTCGCCGCGGGCCATCGCGGCGTTGAGATCGGCAATCACGTGGGCGATCGCGACCTTGATGATCCCGGCACCGTGGAATTCCTTCAGCACTGTGCCTCCGTTGGCGCACCCGTCTTCGTCCACCCCTGGGATATGACTTCCTCACCGCGCATCTCCCGGTGGATGGCGCAGTGGCTGGTCGGCATGCCGGCTGAGACGCACCTCACCATCTTGGCGATGATCCTCGGCGGTGTATTCGATCGCGTCGATGAGTCGCTTCGGATCTGCTTCGCCCATGGCGGCGGCTCCTTCGCTTTCTGGCTCGGCCGATTCGACAATGCCTGGCATCAGCGCCCCGATGTCATCGGCGTCTCCGAGCGTCCCCCGGCCGACTACCTGAACCGGTTCAGCGTCGACTCGGTGGTCTTCGAGCCAGCCGCTCTGCGCCTTCTGGTCGACACCCTTGGCGCGGACCATGTCATGCTCGGCTCGGACTACCCCTACCCGCTCGGTGAGCGCCCCGTCGGCAACGTCGTTCGCTCGTCTGATTTCCTGAGCGACGCCGAACGAGATGCGATCCTGGGCAATAACGCCACCCGGTTCCTCGCACTCGACCCCACCAGCGGAGGCCACCATGAGTGATCGCGTCGTCATCGTCGGAGCAGGGCTCACCGGTTCACTGCTTGCCGCCATGCTCGGCCGTCGCGGGGTCCCGGTCGACGTCTACGAGCGTCGCCCGGACCCACGACTCACCGGCGCCGAGCGGGGTCGCAGCATCAACCTCGCCATTTCGACACGTGGACTCACCGCACTGCGCGAGGTCGGACTCGAAGACCTAGCGCTGCAGCGCGGACTACCCATGAACGGCCGCATGATCCATGGCGCCGACGGCGCCACCGAATTCCAGCAGTACAGCGCGGATGGCGAGCGCAGCATTCAGTCCATCAGTCGAGGCGAGCTGAACGCCGTGCTCCTCGACGCGGCCGAGGCACAGCCGAGCGCGTCTTTGTACTTCGACCACCGACTCACGCGACTCGACCTGGACACCTCATCTCTCGCGTTCCGAAGTGGCGAGGAGGTCAAGGAGATCAGGGCCGCCGCCATCATCGGTGCCGACGGCGCCTTCAGCGTCGTGCGGCGAGCGCTGCAGTCGACGGTCGGCTTCGACTACTCGCAGGACTACCTCAGCCACAGTTACAAGGAACTCACCATCCCACCGGTCGATGGCGACTACCCCATGGATCCGGGCGCACTGCACATCTGGCCGCGGGGTGCGTCGATGATGATCGCCCTACCCAATCTCGACAAGACCTTCACCGCGACGCTCTTTTGGCCGCGGACCGGACCGGGCTCGTTCGAGGAGATCGCCACCCCCCAACAAGCGCGCCGCTATTTCGACGACAACTACCCCGATGCCTCCGAGTTGATGCCCGACCTCGAGGAGGACTATCGCCTGAACCCCGTCGGGGCGCTCCTCACGGTGCGCTGCCAGCCCTGGAACACCGGAACCGTGGGGCTCATCGGTGACGCCGCGCACGCGATCTGCCCCTTCTACGGCCAGGGGGCCAACGCAGGCTTCGAGGACTGCGTCGAACTGATGCGGCAGTGGGATCTGCACCTTGGTTCCTGGGCCCCGGCTCTCGCGGAGTACGCGCGAGTCCGCAAACCACACGGGGACGCCATCGCCGATCTCGCCCTGCACAACTTCATCGAGATGCGGGACTCCGTGAACTCCCCGGTCTACAAGGCCACGCATCGAGCCGAACATTTGCTCCATCGCGTTCTCGGGGACCGCTACCGAACCCGCTACGAGATGGTGTCGTTCAGCACGACGCCGTACGCCGACATCGAGCCGACGGTACGTCGTCAACGCAGAATCGCCGGAGCGGTTGTCGCCGGTGCGGCTGCCGCGGTCGCGGCGATCGGGCTGGCCGCGGGACGTTCCTGATCGATTCCGACTGCAGCGGCGATCACCGAGCCCGAACTCAGTGACCGCTCCCGAACTGCTCGAGCCGCTCGGTTCCATGTCGCAAATCCTGTGCCGCATGGGCAGAGTAACCGGTGTCGGACACCCAGCGAAGGGCGTCAAATGGGCACACCTCGACGCAGATGCCGCAGTACATGCACAGACCCCAGTCGATGGTGAATCGATCAAGAACCGCGACCGAGCGAGGGCGGCGAGCCCCCGGCTCGGTGACCTCCTCGGTGTGGCTGTCGATCTCGATGCACCAGTCGGGGCACTCGCGCACGCACAACATGCAGGAGGTGCAGGCTGCTGCATCCAACGCGATTGCACCGTGCAGTTCGCTCATCATCGCTCCCCGGCATCGTCGGGTACGCCATGCGGTCGCGGCACTCGTCTCGCCGGCCGCCCCGGCTCGGGATTGGCGCCCGGCCAGGGGCGCTCGCGCCGGGCCTCGAGGACGACGTCCTTGCGCAAGGGGTGATCGACCGGCACGTCGGCCAGAAGCAATCGTTCCGGACGCGGGTGTCCCACCAGCGTGACACCGAACATCTCAGCGATCTCGCGTTCGTGCCAGTCCGCGGCGGGGAGCAACTCGACCAGGCTGTCCAGGTGCGGTGCCCCGCGGTCAATTCGCGTGTGCGCGAAGACACCCGATGAGTGTTCGTCTACGAGGTGAATGACGACTTCGATTTCACCCTCGTCTATCCGATCCACGGCCGTCAGTAGGTCCAAAGAGGTGTAGCCGTCGGCCATGAGTCCTGCGACCCCGGTGGCCCAGTCCGTCAATCGGTCACCGGGCGGCGACGACGCCGTCATCGGGCCGCCGCCACTTCGGCGAGTGCAGCCACGAGGGCATCGGGTCGCGGCGGGCAGCCCGGCACGTAGTGCTGCACCGGCAGCACGTCCACAATGCCGGGCGTGACGGCGTAGGAGTCCCAGTAGGGACCCCCGGAGGTGCTGCAGGCGCCGAAGGCCATGGCGTACCGCGGCTCGGGCAGCTCCGCCCACACCGACTCAATCTGCCCGTGGAGGGCGTTGGTCACCGTCCCGGAGATGACCAGGACATGGGCCCGGGCTGGCTCAGCGACGTCATCGGTCGGAATCAGCAGGCCCCGCGCGACCGCCGCGGCGAACTCGACTGCGCAACATGCCAGGCCCAGATCCCGGACATGGATCCGCACACTCGGATCGGTCGCCAGCGCGTAGTCCACCCCCAAAGGCTACCGACGTTCCGATGGTGGGGACCTGCACGGACAATTCCGCACTCTGGGTGGACAATGGGCCGAGGCCCCGGGCCCAATCGACCGAAGAGGTGCGCGTGACATCGACTGCGAAGACCGTCGTCCCCCTCGGCCATGTGGTCATTCGCTTCGCCGGTGATTCCGGGGATGGCATGCAGTTGACCGGCGACCGGTTCACCTCCGAGACGGCTGGTCTCGGCAATGACCTGTCCACGCTGCCGGACTTCCCCGCCGAGATTCGCGCCCCCGCTGGCACCCTGCCAGGCGTATCGGCATTCCAACTGCACTTTGCCGATCACGACATCATGACCCCTGGCGATCGACCTGACGTCCTCGTCGCGATGAACCCCGCCGCGCTCAAGGCCAACCTGAAGGACCTGCGCCCCGGATCGGACCTCATCGTCAACACCGACGAGTTCACCAAGCGCAACCTTGAGAAGGTGGGCTACGGAGCAAACCCTCTCGAGGACGGCTCACTCGATCAGTACGCCGTCCATGACATCGCGCTCACCTCGATGACCCTGGAGGCGCTCGCCAATTTCGACGTGTCCAAGAAGGAGGCCGAGCGAGCGAAGAACATGTTCGCCCTTGGCCTGCTGTGCTGGCTGTACAGCCGGCCTACCGAAGGCACGCTGGAGTTCCTGCGCTCCAAGTTCGCCAAGAAGCCCCAGATCATGGCCGCCAACATCGCGGCCTTCGAGGCCGGTTGGTCCTTCGGTGAGACCACCGAGAGTTTCTCAGTGCGGTACGAGGTCAAGCCCGCGCCGATGGTGCCCGGGACCTACCGCAACATCACCGGCAATCCTGCTCTGGCCTACGGCCTGATCGCGGCATCTCGCCAGTCGGGCCTGCCCCTCTTCCTCGGTTCCTACCCCATCACTCCCGCGTCCGACATCCTGCATGAACTGAGCAAGCACAAGGACTTCGGTGTCGTCACGGTCCAGGCCGAGGACGAGATCGCCGGCGTGACCGCGGCCCTGGGTGCGTCGTACGCCGGATCCCTCGGTGTCACGACGACCTCCGGCCCCGGCGTTGCGCTGAAGTCCGAGGCGATCGGTCTAGCGGTCTCACTGGAGTTGCCGCTGGTGATCGTCGACGTGCAACGTGGCGGCCCATCGACGGGACTGCCCACCAAGACCGAGCAGGCCGACCTGCTCCAGGCGATGTTCGGTCGCAACGGTGAGGCCCCGGTCCCCATCGTGGCGCCGCAGTCCCCCGGTGACTGCTTCAACGCTGCCCTTGAGGCCGCGCGTATCGCCATTACCTACCGCACGCCGGTCTTCCTGCTATCGGACGGCTATCTGGCCAACGGCTCCGAGCCGTGGCGGGTGCCCGAGGTCAGCGCGCTGCCCCGCATCGACCCGGACTTTGCCACCGAGACCAACCACGACGGCGAGTTCTGGCCCTACCTCCGCAACCCGGAGACCCTGGCCCGGCCGTGGGCAGTCCCCGGAACTCCCGGGCTCGAGCATCGGATCGGGGGGCTGGAAAAGGCTGATGGCAGCGGCGACATCTCCTACGACCCAGAGAACCACGACCGCATGGTGCGGATTCGCCAGGCCAAGGTCGATGCCATCGCCGCCACCATTCCACCTGTTGAGGTCGATGACCCGTCGGGCAAGGCCCGGGTGCTCATCCTCGGGTGGGGCTCGACGTACGGACCGATTGGCGCCGCCTGCCGGGCGGTGCGATCAGAGGGTCTGGAGGTGGCCCAGGCTCATCTTCGCCATCTCAACCCCTTCCCGGCCAATCTCGGCGAGGTTCTGCACTCCTACGACCGAGTCATCGTCCCGGAGATGAACCTCGGCCAGTTGGCCTTCCTCATCCGCGGCCGGTTCCTCGTGGATGCCATCGGCTACAACCAGGTGCGCGGATTGCCGTTCACCTCCGATGAACTCAAGCAAGCCATCACCGACGTCATCTCGAGCCTGTGAGGATCTGTGACCGCGACTGACCTGCCCATGCCCGGCCTGGCCGGAGTTCCGCGCACTGACGAGAAGCAGACGGCGAAGTCCTTCAAGACCGACCAGGAGGTGCGCTGGTGCCCCGGCTGCGGCGACTACGCGATTCTCGCCGCGGTTCAGGGATTCCTGCCCGAGTTGGGGCTGCGCAAGGAGAACATCGTCTTCATCTCCGGCATCGGCTGCTCCTCCCGGTTCCCCTACTACATGAACACGTACGGCATGCACTCCATCCATGGACGGGCCCCAGCGATCGCCACCGGTGTCGCCGTCACTCGCCCTGACTTGTCGGTATGGGTCGTCACCGGTGACGGCGACGCCCTGTCGATCGGCGGCAACCACCTCATCCATGCGCTGCGCCGCAACGTCAATCTGAAGATCCTGCTGTTCAACAACCGGATCTACGGCCTCACGAAGGGCCAGTACTCGCCCACCTCGGAGACCGGCAAGATCACCAAATCGACACCCATGGGGTCTTTGGACTACTCCTTCAATCCGGTCTCCATCGCCCTCGGCGCCGAGGCTTCCTTCGTGGCCCGCACGATCGACTCCGACCGCCAGCATCTGACCGAGACCCTGCGACGAGCGGCCGCCCACGAGGGCACTGCGCTGGTGGAGATCCTGCAGAACTGCAACATCTTCAACGATGATGCCTGGGCCCCGCTGAAGGACATCGACACGCGCGACGACATGCTCATCCGGCTCGTGGACGGCGAGCAGATCCGCTTCGGCACGGATGGGCAGCATGCGGTGGTGCGCGGCAAGGACGGACACATCACGGTCGCCGAGGCTGCCGAGGTGGACGAGTCCGACATCATCGTCTTCGACTCCCACGCTAAGGACCCCGGTCTCGCGTTCGCACTGTCCCGACTAGCCGACTTCCACTCGCTCGCCGACACCGCAATCGGTGTCTTCCGCGATGTCCAGCGACCCTCCTATAACCGACTCGTGCGCGAGCAGGTCGCTGCTGCACAGGGTGCACAGGAGCCCGATCTGCAGGCACTCCTGCTGGGCAAGGACACATGGACGGTCAACTGAGCACGTCCAAGGCACCGAGGTCCGAGGTCACCAGCGGGCTTCTCTTCGGCCTGCTCGCCTACGGTCTGTGGGGCACCTTCCCGCTGTATTTCTCCCTCTTCGACGAACTGAATCCGGTCGAGGTGGTTGCCTACCGCATCACCTGGTCACTGATCTTCTGCGTCATCCTTATTGCCATCTTCGGCGACTGGCGAGCGGTGCGGTCGATCCTCCGATCGCCGCGGCAGCTGGCACTGCTCGGTACCGCATCGGTCGCGATCGCCATCAACTGGACGACATATGTCTACTCGGTGTCCACCAATCAGGTCGTCGAAGCAGCGTTGGGCTACTTCATCAACCCCCTCGTCACGGTGGCCATGGGTGTCGTCATCCTGCGCGAGCGGCTACGCAGGCCGCAGTGGTCGGCCGTGGCAATCGCGGCGGTCGGCGTGGTCATCATCGGGGTGGCCAAGGGCGCCGCGCCCTGGGTGGGCCTGATCCTGGCCTTCAGTTTCGGTACCTACGGGCTGATGAAGAAGTTGGCTGGCGCGGGCGCCCTACCGGGGCTGACGGTGGAGACGTTGCTGCTCCTACCGGTCGCGGGCGTGGTACTCGGCTACTTCCAGGTGCACGGCGGGACGGCTATCGCCACGCACGGATGGGGCCTGGGCACACTCCTCGCGCTCCTCGGACCGGTCACCGCCATCCCTCTCATGGCCTACGCCGCAGCCGCGAACCGGCTCCCCCTTGCGACCGTTGGCATCCTGCAGTACCTCACACCAACGATCATTTTCATCATGGGCATCACGATCTTCGGCGACAGCGTGTCCGCCTTCCAGTTGCTTGGCTTCTGCCTCATCTGGACGGCCCTGGCCGTCTTCTCCTACGACACGGTGCGGCACTCGCGGCGAGCCTCTCCGCTGGACGCGCTCGAGGTGGCCGAGCCGACGTAGCCGCGAGATCGGGCACCGCGGAAGTGCCCAGGCGACCATGCGCACCGCACGCGGAAGCCCTATAGACCAACGCGCTTGGCCCTGACCAAGAGATCGGCGCGGCCCTTGGCCCCGAGGAGCCCGCTGAGATTCGTGACGTCTGCCTTGATGGTTGCCTGGGAGTACCCGAGCATCGTGGCGATCTCGCGAGTGGATCGACCCTCGCGCAGGTTGACCAGAATCTCCCGCTGACGTGCCGTGAACTCCAACGGAGGCGCATCGGTCGCCAGCGCTCGAGTCTCGCCGTTGCGCTGCGCATCGGCGATGACCCACAGCGCTGTGGCGTCGCACATGGCGTCAAGGACCGCGCGCAGCTGCCAGGTGCGGTCCACGGCCTCTTCGAAGAACAGGACAAGGAATCCGATCGGCGCGCCTCGATGGACGATAGGCACAAACCCAATATCCCCACGCGGGGCGAGGCCGCGGAAGAAGGGGGCCGCGAGCGGGTATTCGTCGGCCACCTGCTCGGCAGACATAAACTTCTCCACCCCGGTGCGGAAGGTTTCCGCGCCCGGAAGGTGCATCGAGGCCGTAACCGTCTGGTAGACCCGCGTTGCGCGGGGACCGACGCCGTGGGAGCCCACGAGGTCCAACGTGGCGCCGTCCGTGCGCACCGAGTAGATGAGCGCGCCCCCGGCCCGGTAAGGGGCCAGCAGTCCGCGCACCATGGCGTAGGCCACCGTGTCGCCATCGGGGAAGTCCCGAAGGGTCTTGAGGAAGGAAAGCAGCGGCGCAGCGTCCGGGGCATGCCGGTCCCCAGAACGACGACCCTTGCTCTGAGCCATCGCGTTCACCTCCCGGTGGACACTTTCGCCGAGTGTGCGCCCCCGTGCGCCGAAATCGCCCAAAGTCGACCCGCGAGCGCACACTCGGTCTCTTCGTCCACGACGATCCAGAGGGGGCAAAACGGTCATAGCCGGGCTATAGCCGCGCCAATCGGTCGAGGACGACCCCCTTCACGCACTAGACAGGGCATGTCCGCCAATCGAGGGGGTGGCGGAAAGGCTTCGGGCCGTCGTCTCGGATCGGGGGGATTCGACGAGACGGCGGCCCGAATTCATTTCCGCTCCATGACGCGCGGGACGAAGCAATCCCTAGTGCCCTGGGGGACCGGCAGCCTTCCCGCGGCGCTCAGGCAGGCCGACCATGACCGACCTAGCCACCCGCCTCATGGGTATCTAGCCCGTGCGGGTGACGACGTAGTCGCACAGCACGGACATGGCATCGCGCGCTGGGATCGCCGGGAGCGGTTCGAGTGCTTCGCGAGCAAGGTCGGCCCAGTGTCTCGCCTCGACCCGAGCCCGGGCGAGCGCATCATGGCCGCGCAGCAACTCCAGCGCCTCCGCGTGCTCGTCATCGTCCGGAAGGGGTCGAGTGAGCAGGTCACGGAATCTCGGATCGAGCTCTCCCGACAGCGCGATAAGCGCCGCCAGCGTGGGCACGCCCGCCCGCAGATCAGTTCCGGGCACCTTGCCCGAGTCCCGGGAATCGCTGGTGATGTCCACGATGTCATCAGCGAGTTGGAAAGCGATGCCGATTCGTTCGCCGAAATCGGTGAGCAGGTCAACGGTGGCGGGGTCACAGCCAGCCATCAGGGAGCCGTAGCGGCCGGACGTCGCGATGAGTGAGGCGGTCTTGTCCGCAATCACCTGGATGTGATGCTCGACCGGATCGAGTCCGTCCTCAGGGCCGATCGTCTCGCGAATCTGACCGGTGCACAGGCGCTCAAAGGTGTAGGCCTGGATGCGCACGGCCTCCGGGCCGAGGTCGGCGAGAATCCCGGAGGATTTGGCGAAGAGAAAGTCCCCGGTGAGGATGGCGACGCTGTTATCCCAGCGTGCATTCGCCGAGGCCGCACCGCGCCGGAGATCGGCTTCATCCATGACGTCGTCGTGATAGAGCGTCGCGAGGTGGGTGAGCTCGGCCACAACGGCGGCCGGCACAACGCCCGGAGCGTGCGGATCACCGAACTCCGCGGCAAGGAGCACCAGCAGTGGGCGAAAACGCTTGCCGCCGGCCTCCACAAGGTACTTCGACGCCTCGGTCACGAAGGGGTAGTCGCTGCGCACCGCGGCCAACAGCCCCGCCTCGACGCTTTCCATGCCCTGTGTAAGGCGAAGGGCAAGAGCCGGTTCCAAAACACCGAGGTCGGGGAGTCGGCCCGATGACGCAGTCATGTCGCGATGGCTATCGCAGGAAGACCCCGGCTTGATCAATCAGATCAAGGACCGGCTGGGGCAGGATGCCGAGGAGGACCGTCACCGCGACCGAGATCGCCAGGGCGAGGGTGGTGAACGCTGATGGGACCGTCACGGTGGCGCCGTCGCCCTCTGGCTCGCGGAAATACATGATGACGATGACTCGACCGTAGAAGAACGCGGCGATGACGCTGGAAAGAACGGCGATGATGACCGGGACTACCTGGTCCACGGCCAACGCAGAGCCAAAGACGGCGAACTTCGCGATGAAGCCGCTGGTGAGCGGGATGCCGGCCAGCGACAGCATGAAGATGGCGAACGCTGCCCCGACAACCGGTGAGCGCCGACCCAGACCGGCCCACTGCGACAGTCGACCGGCCTCACCGCTGGCATCGCGCACCATCATGATGACGGCGAAGATGCCCAGCGTGGTGAAGGCGTATGCGGTCAGGTAGAAGATCGAGGCAGCGAGCCCCTGCGCCGACGCGGACGCAACACCCATGAGGATGAAGCCCGCCTGGGCGATCGAGGAGTAGGCGATCATGCGCTTGATGTCGGTCTGGACGACGGCGACGATCGACCCGACCAGCATGGTGAGGCAGGCGATGACCCACATCAGCGCTTCCCAGTCCCAGCGCAGACCACCAAAGGCGACGTAGAAGACGCGCAGGATCGCGCCAAACGCAGCGACCTTGACCGTGGCAGCCATGAACGCCGTGACCGCGGAGGGAGAGCCCTGATAGACATCCGGCACCCACTGGTGGAACGGCACGGCACCGACCTTGAAGAGCAGACCCACGGCAATCAGGCCGATGCCACCGATCACCAGGTAGGTCTGACCCGGCTGAGCCGCGAGGGCGTCGGAGATAGCGGCGAACTCGACGCTGCCGGTGAACCCGTAGACCAACGCAGTACCGAAGAGGAAGAAGGCCGACGAAAAGGCACCGAGGATGAAGTACTTCATCGCGGCCTCCTGCGACAGCAGGCGACGACGACGGGCCATGCCGGCGAGAAGGTACAGCGGTAGGGACATGACCTCGAGCGAGATGAACATCATCAGCAGGTTGTTCGAGATGACGAAGAGCATCATGCCGAGGACGGCGAAGAGGAACAGCGGCCATACCTCGGTTTGGAGATACCCCCGAGCAGTGAGTTCGCGCTCATCGGTCGAACCGGGCAGTGCCGAAGCGCGGGGCGCGAACGAGTCGCCGGCCGGGTCGAGTTGTCGCTCGGCGATGAGCATGGCGGCCACCAACGATGCGAGCAGGATCAGCCCCATGAGCACCCGGCCCGGCCCATCGAGAGCGATCGCCCCCTCCATCTCGAGGGAACGCAGGCCAGCCTGGCTGACGAGGGTCGCGAACGCCGCGATGAGTGCTCCGAAGGCGAGGAAGAGTTGGATCGTGCGACGGGCGCCGCGCGGGGCGAAGGTCTCGACGATCACGCCCACGACCGCAGCCCCTGCCACGATGAGAAGGGGCAGGATCGCGATGTAGTCGACCTCGGGGGCGCTGAGCATGTCGGTGTTCACTGCTCACCTCCCTGCACGCCAATGACAGGGGGCGGATCGGTCACACCCACGATCTGCAACGTACGTTCGACGGCGGGATTTACGACGTTGAAGACCGGTGCCGGGAACACGCCGAGCACGATCGTGAGTAGCACGACCGGTGCGAGCGCCGTGACTTCGCGGCCCTTGAGGTCGCTAATGCCCTCGACGGCGGGTGAGGCTGGACCGGTGGCGACCTTTTGGTACAGGCGCAAGGCGTAAGCGGCGGTCAGCACGATGCCGATCGTGGCAATCACGCCAACCGCGATGTAGCGGGCGAACGTGCCAAGCAGCACGAGGAACTCGCCGACGAAGCTCGCTAGGCCTGGGAGCGCCAGGGAGGACAACGTGGCGAAGAGCAGGAAGCCCGCCAAGATCGGTGCCTTCTTGTTCACACCGCCGTACGCCGCGATCGCGCTCGATCCCCCCGAGCGGTACATGAGGAATCCGGCCGCGAGGAAGAGCGCTGCCGTCGACAGACCATGAGCAAGCATGTAGATCGTCGAGCCGGAGGCACCCCAGGACGTAAAGACGAAGATGCCGAGCGCGATGAAGCCGAAGTGCGACATCGAGCTGTAGGCGAACAGCCGCTTCATGTCGGTCTGGCCGAGGGCCACGAGGGCTCCGTAGAGGATGCCGATCACCGCCAGGGCAATGATGAGCGGTGCGTAGAACTCCGATGCCGCAGGGAAGATGGGCAGGAGATACCGGATCATGCCGAAGGTGCCGACCTTGTCGAGTACACCGATAAGCAGGACCGCGGTGGCGGGGGTCGACTCCTTGGCGGCGTCGGGGAGCCAGGTGTGGAAGGGCCACAGCGGCGCCTTGATGGCGAAGGCGATGAAGAAGCCGAGGAACAGCACCTTCTGGGTGTTGGGATCGATGTCGAGCCCCACGAGAGTGGCGAAGTCGAAGGTGCCTTGGCCCAGTTCATTGGCCGACACGACGTACAAGCCGATGAGGGCCGCGAGCATCAGCAGGCCGCCGACGAGGCTGTAGATGAGGAACTTCACCGCCGCGTAGGCCCGATTGGCTCCGCCGTAGCGTCCGATCAGGAAGTAGATCGGGATGAGCATGACCTCGAACAGCACGTAGAACAAGAAGACGTCGGTCGCCGCGAAAACACCGATCATGAGCGTGTCGAGGACGAGCAGGAGCGCGAAGTATCCCTTCACTGCTTCATCCGGCACATCGCGCCAACCCGCGAGAATGACCACGGGGACCAAAGTGGCGGCCAGAGCCACCAGGACGAGGCCGATGCCGTCGACTCCGACGCTGTAGGAAATGCCGAACGCCGGAATCCACGGGTAGCTCTCGGTGAACTGGAAGGCCGCCGTGGACTGCCCGTCGAATTGCAGACCCATCGCGATGGTGAGCACGAGAGTGGCGAGCGCGAAGACGAGCGCCGTCTGCTTCACCAGACGGGCGCTGCCGCGGGGAATGAAGAGAATGAGCAGGCTACCGACGAGCGGCACCACCATGAGGATGGTCAGCCAGGGAATCGTTGTCATGGGAGCCTCACCACCGCGAGAACCACCACAACCAAGATGGCGCCACCCACCATGGCCAGCGCGTAGGAACGGGCGAAGCCGGTTTGCCAGCGTCGCAACTTCGCGCCGGCGCCACCCACGAGGGCCGCAAGCCCATTGACGACGGCGTCAATGCCCTTGTTGTCGACCCCGACGAACGCACGCGAGACGCTGTAGGTGGGCTGAACGACAAGGACGTCGTTGATCGCGTCGTCGTACATGCTGTTGCGTGCCGCCTTCGTGAGGATGTTGACGTCCTGGGGTGCCTCGACCGGAACCTCACGGCGATACATCGTGTAGGCCCAGCCGGCTCCGATCAGCACCAGGGCCAAGGTCATGCCTTCATACGCGATCTCCGGCAGCGGAAGTGGGTTCTCCTGCAGGCCCGTGACGGGCTTGAGCCACTCGATGATGTTGCCCCAGAAGAGCAGCGCCATCCCGGTGAACGCCGAACCGATGCCCAGGATGATCAACGGGATCGTCATGACCGGCTTGGACTCGTGCGGATGCTGATCGTCCTCCCAGCGAGCCTTGCCCAGGAACGTCATGGTGAACATGCGGGTCATGTAGAAGCCGGTCAGGCCGGCGGCCAGCATGCCGCTGATGCCAGCGACGAGGCTGACCTCGAAGGCCGCGTGAATGATCGAGTCCTTGGACCAGAACCCCGAGAACGGCGGGATGCCCATGATCGCCAAAGTGGCCGAGGCGAAGCTGAGGAACGTAATGATCATGACCGCACGCAGCGCACCGTAGCGGCGCATGTCCTGCTGGTCCTTCATCGCGTGGATGACAGATCCGGCACCGAGGAAAAGGTTGGCCTTGAAGACACCGTGGGTCAGCAGGTGGAAGATCGCGAAGACATAGCCCACCGGGCCAAGGCCAGCAGCGAGCACCATGTAGCCGATCTGGCTCATCGTCGATCCGGCAAGGGACTTCTTAATATCGTCCTTCGCACTGGCGATGATCGCGCCGAGGAACATCGTGATGACGCCGACGACCAGAACCGTGGTGAGGGCGAAGATGGTGCCGTCGTAGATCGCATTGCTGCGGACGATGAGGTAGACGCCGGCAGTGACCATCGTGGCCGCGTGGATGAGGGCCGACACCGGGGTCGGGCCTTCCATGGCATCGAGCAGCCATGCCTGCAGCGGGAACTGGGCCGACTTGCCGGCTGCTGCGAGGAGAAGGAGCAGCCCAATCCAGGTGAGGGTGCTCTCGCTGGCCTGACCCGCCTCGGTGAAGACATCGTTGAAGGTGACACTGCCAAAGGTGATGAAGATCAGCATGATCGCCAGGCTCAGCCCGACGTCGCCAACGCGGTTCATCACGAAAGCCTTCTTCGCCGCTGCCGCAGCGCTGGGCTTCCACTGCCAGAAGCCGATGAGCAGGTAGGACGCCAGGCCGACGCCCTCCCAGCCGACGTACAGCAGGAGGTAGTTGTCAGCGAGGACGAGCAGCAGCATCGCCGCCACGAAGAGGTTGAGGAATCCGAAGAACTTGCGGCGGTCTGGATCGTGATCCATGTAGCCGATTGAGTAGATGTGGATCAGCGAGCCGACAATCGTGATGAGCAAGACGAACACCATGGACAGCTGGTCGAGCTGAAGAGCCACAGGAGCGGTGAATCCGCCGACGAAGACCCACTCGAAGAGAGTCTGGCCGATCGCACGATCGTCCTCGGGCCGGGCCATGAGGTTGACCAGCAGGATGACGGCGTAGATCGCCGCCAGGACAACCGTGGTCGAGCCGAGCAGGTGGCCCCACCGGTTCGTACGACGTCCACCGAGCAGGAGGACAGCAGCTCCGAGCAGGGGGAGGGCGATGAGCAGCCAGAGGTAGGAGAACACGCCCGTCGCCTCCGCCAGGGGGGCGACGACGGGTGCTGCGTCCGTCATCACGGCTGCGCCGGTCCCGATCACGGCGCCTCCTTCTTCATCACGTCATGTCCTTGCGTCATGCCCCGCGGGGCGGTGTTCAGTACTTGAGCAGATTGGGTTCGTCGATCGAGGCTGATCGACGCGAGCGGTACAGCGCCACGATGATGGCGAGGCCGACGACCACCTCGGCGGCCGCCACCACCATCACGAAGAATGCGATGACCTGGCCGTCCAGGTTGCCGTGCATCCGGGCGAAGGCCACGAACGCGAGGTTGGCCGAATTGAGCATGAGCTCGATCGACATGAAGACCACGATCGCGTTGCGACGTACGAGCACGCCGATGGTGCCGATGGTGAAGAGGACCGCCGACAGCAGGATGTAGTGGTCAGGGCTCACTTCGGCTCCCCTGGAGACGTGCCGGGATCATCGGCGACCGGTCGGTCCGCGGGTCCGAGGGCTTGCTCGCCATCGGAGAGCGCGATGGCCTCCGCGATCGCACCGGTGTCGACCGGTCGCAGGTCGCCACGGGCGCGCAGCGGACCCGGCACCGAGATTTCGGCCACGGAGCCGTCCGGCAGCAGGCCCGGCGTATCGACAGCGTTGTGGCGGGCGTAGACGCCCGGGGCGGGCAGCGGTGCCGGGTGGATGCCCTCGCGGAAGCGCTCCTGCGAGATCTCGCGCTGGGTGCGCTTGGGCGCCCAGCGCTCGCGGTGGGCCAGCACCAGGGCGCCAAGAGCCGCGGTAATGAGCAGTGCAGCGACGATCTCAAAGGCGAGGAGATACTCAGAGAAGAGCAGGCGAGCGATGCCCTCGACGTTGCCGCCGTACTCGGAGTTGGCTGCATCGAGTCCGACAGCGGGCATGCCGGTGAGCGCCCCGCCCACGCCGAAGATGAGCAGGGTGCCGAACCCGACCGCGAGCAAGATCCCCACGACTCGCTGCCCTCGCAGCGTTTCGACGAGGGAGTCAGACGAGTCAACGCCGACCACCATGAGCACGAAGAGGAAGAGCATCATGACCGCGCCGGTGTAGACGATGATCTGCACCATGCCAAGGAACGGGGCCGAGTTGGCGAGGTAGAGCACCGCGAGGTTGATCATGGTGAAGGCGACCCACAGTGCGCTGTGGACCGCGCGTCGCGACAGGATCAGCCCGAGCGCTCCGGCCACGGAGAAGATCGCGCAGACCCAGAAGACAATGGCCTCGGCCGTGCTGGGTTCGGTGTCGGTCATGCCGACTCCCCCTCGGTGATGCGGAGCAGGTCCTCGTTGCCGGCCGGCTCCTGGGCGGGGACCGCCCCGGTGACTTCGCCGGCGTAGTAGTTGAGATCGGTCGTGCCCGGGACCATGGGATGCGGCGGAGCAATCATCCCGGGTAGAAGGGGCGCGAGCAGCTCTTCCTTCTCATAGATCAGGTCGGCCCGATTGTCATCAGCGAGTTCAAACTCGTTGGTCATCGTCAGAGCACGAGTAGGGCACGCTTCGATGCACAGTCCGCAGAAGATGCAGCGCAAGTAGTTGATCTGGTACGTCCGGCCGTAGCGCTCTCCCGGTGAGAAGCGATCTCCATCGGTGTTGTCCGCGGCCTCGACGAGAATTGCATCGGCCGGACAGGCCCAAGCGCACAGTTCGCAACCGATGCACTTCTCCAGCCCGTCGGGCCACCGGTTGAGTTGATGGCGTCCGTGGAAGCGGGGCTTGGGCGGGTAGCGATCGGCCTGCTCGGGGTACTGCTCGGTGACGACCTTTTTGAACATGGTCGCGAAGGTGACGCCGAAACCGCGTACGGCGGCGGGCAATTCAGGCATCTGTTCCCTCCTGTGAGGTCTGCGCGTCCTGAGGCGCCTCGCTCGTCACCGTTCCCGCCACGACAGCACCGGCGGCCGAGCGCCGGGAGGAGTAGGTGAACTCCTGCCCGGGCAGGGGCGGCACCGGGTAACCGCCTTCGTAGGGGTCGAATGGCTTGCGCATCTCCGCCTCCGCGCGTTCGATCTCGCGCTTCTCCTTGCGGTCACTGCGGATCTGGACAACCCACGAACCGACGACGATCACGACGAGTGCTCCCGCACCGACGAGCAGAAGTTCCTGGGTCGAAGCGGAGTATTCGTTGCGGACAACCCGGGCGGCAGCAACCACGACGATCCAGACGAGCGAGGCAGGGATCAACACCTTCCAGCCAAAGCGCATGAATTGGTCGTACCGCAGACGCGGCAGGGTTCCACGCAGCCAGATGAAGACGAAGATGAACAGCTGCACCTTGATGAGCCACCACAGCAGCGGCCACCAGCCGGTATTGGCGCTCTCCCACAGCGAGATCGGCCACGGGGCGCGCCAACCGCCGAGGAACAAGGTGGTGGCCAGCGCCGACACGGTCACCATGTTGATGTACTCAGCGAGGAAGAACAGCGCGAACTTCAGGGATGAGTACTCGGTGTGGAAGCCACCCACGAGTTCGCCCTCGGCCTCCGGGAGATCGAAGGGTGCGCGGTTGGTCTCGCCGACCATGGCCGTCACATAGATGAGGAATGACGGAAGCAGGATCACGGCGTACCAGATGGGTTCTTGCGCGGCCACGATCGCCGAGGTTGACATAGATCCGGCGTACAGGAACACCGCGACGAAGGACATTGACATGGCGAGCTCGTACGAGATCATCTGCGCCGAAGAGCGCAGGCCACCGAGCAAGGGGTACGTCGAGCCCGAGGACCAGCCGGCCAGCACGATGCCGTAGATGCCGATGGAGGCGATGGCAAGGACGTACAGCACCGATACCGGGAAGTCGGTCAACTGCAGCGGTGTCTCAACGCCGAAGATCGAGACCATCGGACCAAACGGGATGACCGCGAACGCGAGGAAGGCCATAGAAGCGGAGATCACCGGGGCGATCCAGTAGACCGCCCGGTGCGCCGTCTTGGGGATGATTTCTTCCTTGAGAGCGAGCTTGAGGCCATCCATCAGCGACTGCAGCAGCCCAAAGGGGCCCACGCGATTGGGGCCGATGCGGTTCTGCATGCGGCCGACAACTCGACGCTCCCACCAGATCGTGAAGAGGGTGAGCAGGACGAGCAGCACGAAGATGGCGAGCACCTTGAGGATGATGAGCCACCACGGATCGTTGAACACCATCTCGCTCATGCGGCACCTCCGCTCAGCTGGACGCGTGCACCGTGCGTGGCGCCAAGTTCGAGGACATCCGAGCCGGTCGAGCGCATCGGCACCCACACCGTGTTGTCAGCAACATCGGCGATGCGCAGGGGCAACTCGAGGGATCCGCGAGCGGTGGAGATCACCACGCTGGATGCCCGGGAGAGTCCGTGGGCGGCTGCGGTGTCGGCGCTCAGGAGAGCCTCGACGGGGCGAGCGGTGGCTGCCAGGTGTGGCTCACCGTCCTGCAGCGCGCCAGCGTCGAGCAGCATTCGCCACGTGGCCAAAGCGACTCCATCGTTCGCGGTGGCGGGCGCCTGCTGCGGTGACTCCGCGCGCGCGCCGTCCCAGGGACAGAGTGCGGCCAACTCCCGACGCAGGGCGAGGACGTCACCTGTGCCGAAGTTGACTCCCATCGTGTCGGCCACCATGGCAAGGACACGGGCATCAGTACTGGTCTGTGCACCGTGAATTGCCGGGGAGAAGGGCTTGGCGCGGCCCTCCCAGTCGGTGAACGAGCCGGCCTTCTCCGCCACGACGGCAACGGGGAAGACGACGTCAGCCGAGGCGGTCACGTCATTGTGATGGGTCGACAGTGCGACGAGGAACGGCACTTCGTCGATGGCCCGGCGAAGCGCGTCAGCATCGGCAGAATCGGCCACCTCAAGACCGGCGACGACGAGAGCGTCAAAGCGACGCGGCTCGTCACGCTCGACCCGCCCGTGGTCAGCCAAGATTTCCTCGATCATGCCGGCAGTCGACAGCCCAGCCGTTGCGGGCAGCGCATTCGGATCGATACCCCACACAGCGGCCACCTGCTCGCGCGCGGTCGCATCAGTGAGGGGGCGACCGCCGGGGAGAAGCCCGGCCAGTGCGCCGGCATCGAGAGCTCCCCGATCACCGGCGCGTCGCGGCACCCAGGCAAGTCGAGCTCCCGTTGCGGCGGCAAGTGCGGACGCTTGCGATAGTGCGCCGGGTACGGCGGCCATGCGCTCGCCCACGAGGATGACCGACCCCGTCAGTCGCAAGGTGCTGAGCAGGTCGCCGTCTTCGCCCTGCGCGATCCGCGCGAGGACATTCCCCTCTTCGCCGGCGGGGCATCCCCACCAGGTGGCGCCCATCTTGTCGATGCCGCGCGTACGCACGGGTGCGATCGAGACGATGGACGTGCCGAACTTATTGGCCGCCTTACGCAGGCGGAGCAGGATGATCGGTGACTCATCCTCGGGCTCCAACCCGACCAGGAGAACCACCGGTGCCGCCTCGAGGTCGGCGTACGTCGCGCCCATACCCATACCGGCAACGTGAGCAGCGAGGAACTGCGCCTCTTCGGCGCTGGCGACCCGATTGCGGAAGTCGATGTCATCGCTCCCCAGGGCGACGCGGGCGAACTTCGCGTACGCGTAAGCGTCCTCGCACGTCAGGCGCCCGCCGGTGAGGACGCCTACGCGACCTGCCGCCTCGGCCAGTCCGCGGGCTGCACGATCGAGCGCCTCCGGCCAGGACGCGGGACGGAGTTGGTCACCGTCGCGGACGAGGGGAGATTGCACCCGCCCCTCGGTCATGTAGCGGAAGGCGAATCGACCCTTGTCGCAGTTCCACTCCTCGTTGACCTGCGGGTCATCCCAGGCAAGACGTCGGGTGATGACACCGCGGCGCACATCGGTGCGCAGCGAGCAGCCCGAGGCACAGTGCTCGCATGTCGTCGGCGTACTCACCAGATCGAACGGGCGGGCACGGAAGCGGTAGTCGGCGCTGGTGAGTGCGCCCACCGGGCAGATTTGAATCGTGTTGCCCGAGTAATAGGAGTCGAATGGCTCATCTGGCCCAACGCCCACCTGCTGCTTAGAGCCGCGCTCCAGCAACTCGATCATCGGATCGCCGGCGATCTCATCGGCGAAGCGGGTGCACCGCGCGCAGGACACGCAGCGCTCACGATCGAGGAGTACCTGGGCACTGATGCTGATGGGTTTGGGGAAGGTGCGCTTCTTCAGGTCGAATCGGGAGACGCCGCTTCCGGCGCTCATGGCCTGGTTTTGCAGTGGGCACTCGCCACCCTTGTCGCAGATGGGGCAGTCGAGGGGGTGGTTGAGGAGCAGGAACTCCATGACTCCCTCTTGCGCCACCGAGGCGACCTCAGAGGTGCGCTGCGTGCGGATGATCATGCCGTCGGTCACCGGGATCGCGCAGGCCGGCTGCGGTTTGGCCTGACCCTCAATCTCAACCAGGCACATGCGACACGCGGCCACGGGATCGAGCAGCGGGTGGTCGCAAAAGCGAGGGATCTCAATGCCCATCATCTCCGCAACGCGGATGACTAGGGCTCCCTTGGGTACGCGTACGGCAATGCCGTCGACCGTGACGGTCACCGAGTTCGGATCGGCCTGCTCCACTCCCGACGGGGCCTGCGGTGCGACGGTCATCGGGCAGCCACTCCTTCGAAGACGTAGCCGGCGGCGGGCGGGAATGACTCGTCGACCGGGACGCTCGTCGCGGTCTGGAACTCATCACGGAAATACTTCACGGCGGCGGGGTACGGGGTCGCGGCAGCATCACCAAGCGCACAGAACGAGCGCCCCATGATGTGACCGCACACCTCATTGAGCAGGTCCATATCCGGGTCTGTGCCGTGCCCGGCCTCGAACTTGTCCAGCAGACCGGTGATCCAGTAGGTGCCCTCGCGGCAGGGCGTGCACTTGCCGCAGGACTCGTGCTTGTAGAACTCCAGCCAACGTGTCACCGCCTTGACCACGCTGATGGTGTTGTTGAAGATCATTGGGGTGCCGGTGCCCAGCATCGAGCCAGCGTCGACCATGGCCTCGTAGGTCAAGGGGGTATCGAGGTGGTCCGCCGTCAGCATGGGCACGGACGAGCCGCCGGGCAGCCAGAACTTCACCGGGCCACCGCCGATGACGCCACCGGCGTACTCGAGCAACTCACCCATCGTGATACCCAGGGGCGCCTCATAGATCCCGGGGCGCACCACGTGGCCGGAAACCGCGAAGACCTTGAAGCCGGGCGACTTCTCGGTGCCGAACTGACGGAACCAGTCGACCCCGTTGTTGATGATCCAGGGCACGTTGGCAATGGTCTCGACGTTGTTGACGACCGTCGGGGACGCGTAGAGACCGTGCGTGGCCGGGAACGGCGGCTTTAGGCGCGGCTGGCCGCGCAGACCCTCGAGAGAGTTGAGCAGGGCGGTCTCTTCGCCACAGATGTAGGCACCGGCGCCGGAGTGCACGGTGACACTCAAGGAAAATCCCGAGCCGGAGATGTTGTCGCCGATGAGGCCCGCCTGCTCCGCTTCGCGAATCGCGGCGGCCACGCGACGGATGGACTGGGGGACCTCGCCACGGATGTAGATGAAAGCGTGACTCGCGCGAATCGCGTACGAGGCGATGATGACGCCCTCGAGGAGCGCGTGCGGGTTGGCGATCATGATCGGGACGTCCTTGCAGGCACCCGGCTCGGACTCGTCGGCGTTGACGACCAGGTAGTGCGGCTTGCCGTCGTTTTGTGGGACGAAACTCCACTTCAGACCGGTCGGGAAGCCTGCACCACCGCGGCCACGAAGTCCGGTGTCCTTGACCATGCCGATGATCGCGTCGGGGTCCATAGCCAACGCCTTTGGCAGCGCTCGATAGCCACCCTTGCGTCGATACCCCTCGATCGTGAACAGGTCGGGGGTGTCCCAGTGCTCGGTGATGACCGGAGTCAGCGGAGTCATGCGTCGCCTCCCGGTGCTGCTGGCGCGGACATTCCGTGTTCGCGCGCGTACGTGAGCCCGGCGAGCATGATTGCGTCTGCCTCCCCGCCCTCACCGGCGAGACCATCGACGGGGAAGGCGAGCGTGTGCTCGGTTGCTTGGAAATCTCGAATGACCGGTCCGCGCGTGGACTGGACCACCTCGCCGCGAGCGAGCCGGTCGATGATGTCAACGGCGCTGCTCGGCGTCTGGTTGTCCATGAACTCCCAGTCCACAGTCATGACCGGCGCGTGTGTGCACGCGGCCTGGCACTCGATCCGCTCAAGCCAGAACGTGCCATCGACATCAGTCTCATTGTGTCCAGCACCGAGGCGCTCGGCGACCGCGTCGTAGACGGCGTCACCACCGAGCAGCGCGCACAGGGAGTTGGTGCAGACTCCGATGTGGTGCTTGCCGACCGGCTTGCGCTTGTACATCGTGTAGAACGTCGCGACCGCGGCTACCTCGGCGGTGGTGAGCCCGAGGACGCCGGCGATGGTTTCCATGGCCTCAGGCGTGACCTCATCATCGATGCTCTGCGCCAGATGGAGCAGCGGCATGAGAGCCGAACGCGAGTTGGGGTAGCGGCCGATGATCTCCGTCATCTGCGCACGCAACTCCGGGGTGAGTTCCATCAGCGATCCACCCCACCCATGACCGGATCGATGCTCGCCACGGCGGCGACGACGTCGGACACCATGCTGCCGTCACACATGGCCGCAGTGGACTGAAGATTGTTGAAGGACGGGTCACGGAAGTGTGCACGGTAGGGGCGGGTGCCACCATCGCTCACCAGATGCACACCAAGTTCGCCGCGGGGCGATTCCACCGCTGAGTAGACCTGGCCGGCCGGCACGCTGAAGCCCTCCGTCACCAACTTGAAGTGGTGGATGAGCGCCTCCATCGACTCGGTCATGATCTCCTTGATGTGCTCCGGCGAGTTGCCCTGGCCGTCGCCACCGAGCGATAGTCGCGCGGGCCAGCCGACCCGCTTGTCCTCGATCATGACCGGACCGGGCTGCAGTCGATCGAGAGCCTGCTCCACGATCTTCATCGACTCGTGCATCTCCTGGATGCGAATAAGGAAGCGCCCGTAGACGTCGCAGGTGTCCGCCGTCGCGACCTCGAACTCGTAGTTCTCGTAACCGCAGTAGGGCTGAATCTTGCGAAGGTCGTGTGGCAGGCCGGTGGACCTCAGGATCGGGCCGGTGACACCGAGCGCCATGCAGCCGGCAAGATCGAGGTAGCCGATCCCGACGGTGCGCCCCATCCAGATGGCATTGTCGACGAGCAGATCCGCGGTGTCTTTCATCCGCTTCTTCAGCAGTGGGAGAGTCTCGCGGATGCGCTGGACCTGGTCATCGGTGATGTCCTGGACAACACCACCGGGACGAATGTAGGCGCTGTTCATGCGCAGCCCGGTGACCATCTCGAAGATGTCGAGGATGAGTTCCCGCTCACGGAAACCGAAGGTCATGGCCGTCAACGCACCGAGCTCCATTCCGCCGGTGGCGAGCGCGACCAGGTGCGAGGAGATGCGGTTGAGTTCCATCATGAGGACTCTGATGACAGTGGCGCGCTCAGGGATCTCATCGGTGATATCGAGAAGCTTCTCCACCCCAAGGCAGTACGCCGCCTCGTTGTAGAACGGGGTGAGGTAGTCCATACGCGTCGCGAAGGTCACACCCTGAGTCCAGGTGCGGAATTCCATGTTTTTCTCGATGCCGGTATGCAGGTAGCCAATGCCGCACCGGGTCTCGGTGACGGTCTCGCCCTCAAGCTCGAGGATGAGGCGGAGCACGCCGTGGGTCGACGGGTGCTGTGGGCCCATGTTGACGACGATGCGTTCCTTCTGGCCTTCGTCGGGCGCCTCGATCGTGTCCCAATCCCCACCGGACACGGTGTAGACCGTGCCTTCGGTCGTCTCGTAGGACAGTGCGTAGGGATCGACAATCTCCTCGGCACCCTCGAAGGAGACGTCCTCGGTCATGAGGGTCTCGTCGGTCATGTCAGACATCAGGTGTACGACCTCCGCTGATCGGGCGGCGGTACCTCAGCGCCCTTGTACTCCACAGGAATTCCACCGAGCGGGTAGTCCTTACGCTGAGGATGGCCTGGCCAGTCATCCGGCATCTCGATACGGGTCAGTGACGGATGATCGTCGAAGATGATGCCGAAGAAGTCGTAGGTCTCCCGCTCGTGCCAGTCGTTGGCCGGGTAGACCTTGGTGATCGACGGAATGTGCGGGTCGACGTCCGGGCAGGTCACCTCGACACGAAGCCGACGGTTGTGCGTGATCGACTGGAACGGGTAGACCGCATGCAGTTCACGGCCCGCATCACCGGGGTAGTGCACGCCGTTGACGCCCATGCACATCTCAAATCGCAACGCGGGCTCATCCCGTAGTGCGGCCACGAATGTGACGAGGTGCTCGCGCCGAACGAAGAAGGTGATTTCGCCGCGGTACACGACGACCTTCTCCACCGCGGACTCCATCGGCACGCCACGATCGGTGAGGGCCAGGCTCAATTCCTGCGCAGCGTCATCGAACCAACCGCCGTACGGAGGAAGCGTCGGGCCCGGCATCACGATGGGGGCTACGAGTCCGCCGAAGCCGGACGTGTCTCCACCATCGACGGCCGAGAAGGCACCGTGGCGGACACCGACAATCTCGAGTTCGGGGATCTCGGCGGTCGATGTCGCTCGGGCCGCTACTTCAATGCCGGCCTCGGTCGGAGAGACAGGGGTCTGGTCGTCACTCACCGCAGCAGGCCCTTCATCTCCAGGGTGGGAGCCGCCGTCAGTGCGGCGAACTCCTCGGCGTCCTGGACGCGCAATGCATCAGCGCCGAGCTTCATGTCCTGGATCTGGTCGTGAATCTTCAAGATCGCATTGATGAGCATTTCGGGCCGAGGGGGGCAGCCGGGGAGGTACATGTCGACGGGGACGACGTGGTCGACACCCTGAACGATCGCATAGTTGTTGAACATCCCACCGCTAGAGGCGCACACGCCCATCGCGAGAACCCACTTGGGGTTGGGCATCTGGTCGTAGATCTGGCGCAGAACCGGCGCCATCTTCTGACTGACCCGGCCAGCGACGATCATCAGGTCGGCCTGGCGCGGCGATGCGCGGAAAACCTCCATGCCGAACCGAGCGAGGTCATAGCGCGGGCCACCGGTCGCCATCATCTCGATGGCACAGCAGGCCAGTCCGAACGTCGCGGGCCACAGTGATCCCTTACGGGCATAGCCGGCGACCTTCTCGACCGTGGTGAGCAGAATTCCACTGGGGAGCTTCTCTTCCAGACCCATATCGCTAGTCCCAATCCAATCCGCCGCGTCGCCACTCGTAGACGTACGGCACCGTCAGGTTGAACAGGAACAGCATCATCGCGAGGAAGACGAAGAGCGGCAATTGGTCGAAGGCGACCGCCCACGGGTAAAGGAAGACGATCTCGATGTCGAAGATGATGAACATCATTGCGGTCAGGTAGTACTTGACCGGGAAACGGCCGCCGCCCATGGGCTGCGGCGTGGGCTCGATACCGCACTCATAGGCGTCCATCTTGGCCCGGTTGTAGCGCTTCGGACCGGTGAAGGTGGTCGCGGTGACGCTGAAGATGGCAAAGCCCGCGGCCAGGATGCCGAGAACGAGGATGGGGGCGTAGGGGCTCACCACACTCCTCACAGGCATGTCCTCGGGCTCAGGGGCGAGCTCTCGATCGGCGGACTCCTAGAGTCCGACCGCTGGGCAGTCTACCGACGTCCCCAAGTGCTCAACGCCACCCCCGGTGGAGCGCAACGATCCCCCCGGACAGGTCAAGCCACGCCACGTTTCGCCAGCCCACCGAGATCATCCGCGCGGCAAATCCGGCCTGGTCGGGCCAGGCCCGGATGGACTCGGCGAGGTAGACGTAGGCGTCCGGGTTGGAGGCCGTACGGCGTGCGATCTCCGGCAGCATCCCCATGAGGTACTGGGAATAGACCGTACGGAACGGTGCCCAGGTGGGGTGGGAGAACTCGCAGACGACGACCCGGCCGCCTGGACGCGTGACGCGTCGCATCTCGGCGAGGGCCTGATCGGGGTCGGCGGTGTTACGCAGCCCGAACGACATCGTGACGGCGTCGAAGGACTGGTCGGCGAAGGGAAGGGCAAGGGCGTCGCCAGCCACGAACGGCAGGCTCGGCTGGCGGCGGCGGCCGACCTCGAGCATGCCCAGGGAAAAGTCGCAGGGAACGACGAGCGCTCCACGCTCGGCCAAGGGGGCGCTGGAGGTACCGGTGCCCGCTGCCAGATCCAGGATGCGCTCGCCGGGGCGGGGCGCGATGGCATTAACGACGGCCCGGCGCCACAGCCGGGTCTGACCGAGGGCAAGCACGTCGTTGGTGAGGTCATAGCGCGCAGCAACGTCGTCGAACATGGCGGCTACCTCGTCGGGGCGCTTGTCCAGGTCAGCTCGAGCCATGGGCGCATCCTCTCACTGCTCCCCCGACCAGCCCCTCGCGCCGCTTGTCCAACTCCGCGGGAGCCACGGCGAGGAGTCACTGCTGACGTGACCGGCCGCTTGGGACCCCGGTCCGGCTGCCGGGTCTGGCAGGACCCCCTACGCTCAGGGGGTGTCTACTCCCCTGGCGGCCGCTCCGGCCGGGCCGCGAGTGCGCACCTATCCCATCAGTGATCCGGGCCGCCTACTTGAGCGTCTGCCCGCCGAGCCCAGCGCCGCCTGGGTCCACCGCGGTGAGGGCCTGGTCGGCTGGGGAGTTGCCGCCTCCTGGGAGGTCACCGGCGACGAGCGCTTCAGCCGGACTCAGCGGCAGTGGAGCGAGTGGTGCCAGCGAGCACAGGTCGAAGACCCGCTGGAGATGCCGGGCAGCGGACCGGTGGCCTTCGCCACCTTCACCTTCGACCCCGAGCCCACTTCGGGGGCTCGCTCGCTCGTCGTGGTCCCCCGGATCCTCGTCGGCCGACGCGATGGGCACTCCTGGGTCACCGTGGTGGGTGACGGAGAACCCACGCTCCCGCCCGTGGCCGTACCCGAGCCTCCGTCGCAGGTCGATTGGTCGCGCGGAAGTCGCACATCTTCGGAGTGGGAGGCTTCCGTCGCCGAGGTCATCACTCGGATAGCCCGAGGCGAACTGGACAAGGTGGTGCTCGCACGCGACATCGTCGCCGAGCTGGGCACGAACTTCGATCCGCGCTACCTGCTGCTCCGGCTCGAGGACGCCTACCCCGAATGTTGGACCTTCCATGTCGGCAACATGGTGGGAGCGACCCCCGAACTCCTAGTACGGCGCACCGGCGATGACGTTCTGTCGCGAGTCCTTGCGGGCACCGTCAAGCGGCGCGGTGAAGACTCCGTCGATGCCTCGCTAGCCCAAGCCCTTCTCGGCAGCGGCAAGGACCTCGAAGAGCACGAGTACGCCGTCCATTCGGTGGCGCGCGCTCTTGCCGCGCATTGCACCGACCTTGATGTGCCCGACCGCCCGCATGTGCTGCGTCTTGCCAACGTCCAACATCTCGCCACCGACGTCACCGGACGTCTCGCAGACGATGCTCCCGTTGTGGCTCTGGCCGCGTCGCTTCATCCCACGGCCGCCGTCTGCGGCACGCCCACCGAGCGCGCCCTGGCCACCATTCGCGAGATCGAGGGTATGGACCGCGGCCGCTATGCGGGGCCCATCGGTTGGTTCGACTCACGCGGTGACGGCGAGTTCGGTATTGCCTTGCGCTGCGCAGAGATCGGTAAGGATCGTCTGCGACTCTTCGCAGGCTGCGGAATCGTTGCTGGCTCCGATCCCGAAGCCGAACTTGCCGAATCGCGGGCCAAGTTTCTGCCGATCCGACAGGCGCTCGGCGACTGAGCCGGCACCACCTAGGCTGACGTCATGTCGGACGAGGCGTCACGGGAGCGTCCGCTACCGCGCGTCGAGCGCGAGCGTCGCGAGCGCATTCTCGCTGCCGCGACCGACCTTTTCGAGACGGCCGGCGTCGCTGAGACGTCACGACGTGACATCGCGCACGCCGCTGACGTCGCTACACGCTCGGTGACGTCCTGGGCCTCGTCACGTACTGACGTCCTTGCGCGTGTCGTCGCAGCACTCCCCTTCCCGCCCACCTCACAACGCATCCAGGAAGTCGACGACGCGGCATCGCCCATGACGACCATCCTCACCGCGGCGCGCGATGCCTTTGGCGCTCCAGCGTCGGTGTGGGATGACATTGAGTTACAGGCCGTCGCCCTGGCCCCGTTTGACGATGAGCTCGCGGCCGTCGTGCGCCAGCGCATGGCCATGCGATGGGAGGCCGCGCACAACGTCGTCCGACGACTGCGCGGTGAAGGAGCGGTCGACGCAGCCATCGATGATGACGCGGCGACGCTTCTGGTCATCGCTGTCGGCGCCGGCCTAGCGCTACTCGACGGCCTCGTACCGCGAAGTGCCGATGCGCAGGCATGGTCACGGTTGACCGCCCGACTGCTGGAGTCACTCGCGGCCGCTGACCCGCCGGAGTTGGACTACGACGGGCCGACCCGTCCCATGCGTGTTCGCGTCGTCGCCCCGGATAGCCCGGCGGCGACCGCCCGGGTCCTGCGCGTGCTGGCGCTCATGCGTGTCGACCTGATTTCCCTGTTCACCCACGCGCAGGAAGACGACACCCAACTCGTCGACATGATCGTCTCCGTCCCGGAGGGCATGGACCGTGGCACTCTGCGCCAGGCACTCGCCACGGTCGCCCACCGAACCAGCGTGCGGCGCGGCTCGGAGGAGGACGAGGATGACCTGGTGGCGAGGATCCTCGACGCCTCGGCCCAGCTCGTCGCCCATCCGCAACGCGCTCCACGTGCCGCAGCCGATCTCGTCATGGCCGATTCGTGGACCGTGGAGCCGGCGACCTCCGGTGAGGACGCCGGACCCAACGTCATGCGCCTGCAGTGGACCCCGGAGCATCACGTGGTCCTGCGGCGGGCGGGGGCGCCGTTCGCCGCGGTGGAGCGGGCCCGCGCATCCGCCCTTCTGCGTCTTGTCGAGCAGATCGCATCTGCCCCGGCCGGTGCCGGCGGCTTCGGCTGGGTCGAACATCTGCGGGATGGTTCACGCGTCGAGATTCGCCTCGCCCGACCGGAGGACTCCGACGATGTCGAGGACATGCACGAACGCTCGTCGGAAGCCACCCGCTACCAGCGATACTTCGCCCCGATGAACGATTGGCGTGTCGACCAGCTCAGTCGAATCTCTGGCGGTCACCGGGGCGCAACACTCGTCGCGCAGGATGCGACGGGTCAGGTCATCGGCCTGGGCAATCTCTTCCCCGAGCACCCGGACGACACGAGTACCGCCGAGATCGCCGTCATCGTCGAAGATGCCTGGCAGGGGCTCGGACTCGGCACCCTGCTGCTTGCGCACCTCACCGAACTTGCACGGCGCCAACGATTCACGGCCTTGACGGCTCTGGTGCTGGCCACCAACACCGGCATGATCCAACTGCTCGAACGTCTGGACCTGACCTGGACCAAGCAGACCGATCCCGATCTCGGCGCCGGCATCGTGCGCCTGAGCGCCGACCTCGGCGAGGGCTCCTAGCCTCGCGCCCGGTCGGCGATCACATTCTCCGTGGCCCGATCCACGCAACGAGCCACCACGATCCGAACGCCGTCATGCGGTCCAAGGGCCTCGCGTAGCTCCGTCTCGGTCGACACGGCGCGAACCTCGACGTCCGGCGCGGCGAGAAGCACGCTCAGGTCAGCCGAGAGGGGTGTGCCGAAGACACGTTCGAAGTCTTGAGCAAACGCCGGCGCCCCCTGCTCGAGCGAACTGAAGATTCCACCACCGTCGTTGTCGACCACGACATACGTCAGGGTCGGTCGCGGCTCGCTCACCGGCGCGAGCAGGCCGTTGCGGTCGTACACCGCCGTGAGATCACCGAGCAGGGCGTACGTCCGTGCACCGCCGCCAGCACGGTGCGCTACGGCAGCACCCCATGCCATGGAGACCACACCGTCGATGCCGGACGTTCCACGATTGGCCAAACAATGGGCCCGGATCGGACCACCGAACTCGCTGAGGTGTCGGATGGGCCACGACGCACCGACGATCAGCAGATCACGCGCGTCGACGTGGGAGGCCAGTATGCGGGCAACCACCGGTCCCGTAAGCGGAGCCTGCGACAACACCGCAGCAACACGGTCCGACCGCGCCCGGTCCAACCTGCGCCAGTCATTCATCCACTGTGGGTCACTCGCCTCGGTAACCCCTATGGGCACCGCGTCGACGATGACGCTTGCCGTGCGGGCCGGATCCACTCGGCCACGTCGTGGGGCCACATCCACCGCGATGTGCACGGGCACTTCACGCACCAGACGCATGATGCTGCGATGCAGTCCAATCCGTCCGACAGAGACGACGACGTCGGGCCGCATCTCGGTGAGCACGGTCGGGTCACCGAGCAGGAGGGGACCGTGCACCAAAGACTGCGGCGTTTCGGTGAGATTGCCGCTTGGTTCGCTGATCACCGGCCAGCCCATCGTCTCGGCGAGCTCACGAGCCTGCCCCCGCAGATCGTCGTCCAGTCCGTCTCCGACGATGAGCAACCCCCGGCGTATATCGGCATCACCGGCCATCTCGACGAGTGGCCGACGGGCTCGGGCCAACGCTGGCGGCGTGGCCCACGTCGTCACCGGTCGTATGACGTGCTCACCCTCGGCCACGAGCGGTTCGCCGAAGGAAACGTTCAGGTGCACCGGGCCGTGCTGCGCCATTGCCGACGTCACCGCGCCGATGACGGGATCGAATTCGTCCTCGCTCGTGCCATCAAGATCGATCGTCGAGGCGTCAATTCCGAAGAGCGCGCGCTGATCAATGGTCTGATTTGCACCGCTCCCCCGCAGGGCGGCAGGTCGGTCAGCGGTGACCGCGATCAAAGGCACACCGAGGTAGGCCGCCTCGACGATGGCCGGATGCAGATTGACAGCGGCCGTTCCCGAGGTCGTGATGACGGCGACTGCCGTGCCGGAAACTCGCGCAAGTCCCAACGCCAGGTATCCGGCCGAACGTTCATCGATGCGCACGTGCAGACGGAGCAGCCCTTGCCGTTCGGCGTCGGCGGCGGCCAGGAGCAAGGGCGCCGACCGCGAGCCGGGCGCCGCGACGACATGGCGAACACCGGCCGCTAGCAGTGCCTCGACCAGACGAGCGCCGCGCTGAGGCGAGGACGTACTCACAACCGGAAGACTCTCACGCGCAGAGTTCGGTCACGAGTTCAGCGCCCCCGGCCTCCCAGGCGTCCACCAGCCGCTGCCGCCACCACCGCGCACGGTCGTCGCCGAGTCGGTCGCGCGCGGCCATCAGTGCGTCAAGGTCCGGTGCGACCCGTCCCACCTTGAGGCAACCGTTCTCGGGCACCAGCGGTGGATCGACGACGTCACGTTCGAGTAGCGCCCCGGTGCCCAGACCAGCGGCGGGCGGATCGCCACCGAGCGCGGCGGCCAGGGCGACTCCGGCGGACAGCCCCACGGCCGAGTCGAGCGCGCCACTGACGACAACGGGCCCTCCCCAGCGGCGGGCAAGAGCCAGTGCGGCGGCAACGCCACCGAGTGGGGCCACCTTGACGATGACGATGTCCGCGACATCGAACACCCGTGACTCGCCGAAGCGCACCGACTCGTCCATGGCGATGGCGACACCGGTCCGGCCGCGCAACTCCGCTGTCTCGTCGACGGTGGGGCACGGCTGTTCGACGTATTCGACGTCGTACGCCGACAGGCGTCCTAGCGCTCGCTCCGCCGCGTCCGCTGACCACCCACCGTTGGCGTCGAGTCGAATCCGCGCGGGGCGGTCGTCGCCGATCGACCGCAGAGCACTGTCAGCGGCATCACGCACGGCGACGACGCGTGCCTCATCATCGGCGAGGACCTCACCCAGGGCCGCCACCTTGATCTTGAACGTCGAGCAGCCGTGCTCCAAGACCGCTCGGCGGGCCAGGGCGCCGGCATCGCTGGCCGAGAGCCCGGGAATGATCGCGTTGACGGGCACGCGGTCGCGCAACGGCTCAGGCCAGGTACCGAACGCCGACTCCACCGCAGCCGCGAGCCAGGGTGCCGCTCGAGCAGCGGAGTAGTCGTCGAACGGAGCGAACTCACCCCACCCGCTCGGGCCACGGATGAGCAGGCCTTCGCGCTCGGTGATGCGACGGAAGCTTTGCCGCAGCGGAAGCGAGTAGGGAACGGCGTCCCGCAGGATCGACGTGAGGGAGACGTCCAAGGTTATGGGCGCTTCGGGAAAGCGCTGAAGTCCGGACGGCGGCGTTGGGCATAGGCGTCACGGCCCTCTTGCGCCTCCTCGGTCATGTAGAACAGCAGCGTGGCATCCCCGGCAAGTTGTTGGACCCCGGCAAGGCCGTCGTCGGCGGCATTGTGCGACGCCTTGAGCATGCGCAACGCCATGGGTGACAGGCTCAGCATCCGCTGAGCCCACGCGACGGTCTCGCGTTCGAGGTCGGCGACTGGAACTACCGCGTTGACCAAGCCCCAGTCATAGGCCTGCTCAGCGCCGTACTGGTTGCACAGCATCCACACCTCACGCGATCGCTTCTGACCGATGCTGCGGGCAAGGAGGCCGGAGCCGTAGCCGCCATCGAAGGAGCCGACCATGGGCCCGGTCTGGCCGAACCGTGCATTGGACCCGGCAATGGTGAGGTCGCAGACGACGTGGAGGACGTGGCCACCACCGATGGCATAGCCGGCCACCATGGCAATGACAGGCTTGGGCGTGCGGCGAATTTGAATCTGCAGGTCGAGAACGTTGAGTCGACCGATCCCCTTCTTGGCAACTTCGTCGTCTCCGATGTAGCCGTCGTCGCCGCGGATCATCTGATCTCCGCCGCTGCAGAACGCGAAGTCGCCCTGACCTGTGAGGATGATCACTCCCACGCTGTCGTCGTCTCGGGCCTGGTTCATCGCATCGGAGATCTCGAAGAGTGTCTGGGGGCGAAAGGCATTGCGCTTGTGCGGTCGATTGATGGTGATCTTCGCGATCCCCGCCGCATCGCCGGTGGACAACTCATAGCGAATATCGGTGTAGTCCCCGACGCTCTCCCAGGTGCAGGCCGGCTCGATGCTGGAGTAGGTCGGATCCTGCAGGGCCGGGCTGCCCTCAGGGACCACGGGCGGTAGCGAATACCTCGTCCGTGAGTCGAACTCGTGCGCCACGGGGCGCCTCCCTCCGGTCGTCGCGATGCGTCCAACCTAGTGAGCCCTACGCTCGGGTGCATGCGCGGCCTGCGAATCATCGACGCGGCACCTGGAGAGACGGGTGCCCTGATGCTGCAGGAAGCCCTACACCAGCGGCTCTTCGGCGACGGTCCGGCCGTCTCCGCCGTACCCGAGCCATCTCGACATGTCACGGCCACCTACGCGGCGGCGGCCCACGCGGCCGTTGCCGCAGATCCCGGCGGCGTGCCTGGTGATGTCGCCGTCGTCGTCGCCACCAGCGGGTCAACCGGTCGACCGCGCGGCGTGCTCCTCACCGAGTCCAACGTGAAGTCCGCCGCACAACGTGCCGACCTCGCCCGCCCCGGACTTGCCACCTGCGCATGGATCCTCGCCCTGCCGGTCACGTCTGTGGCGGGCCTCAATGTGGTCGCTCGCTCGCTACTCGCCGATTCACCACTCGCTGTGCTGCCCAGCGTCGGGGGCTCGACCACCTTCGATCCGGCCGACCTGCTCGCGCTGGAGGTGACCGAACCCTTCGCGGTCTCCCTCGTGCCGTCGCAACTGCGCCTAGTCGTCGAAAACGTTGACGCGACGCGGTTGTTGTCCGCGGCGCACACAGTGCTCGTCGGAGGGGCAGCAACCGACCAGACTCTCCTTGACCGCGCTCGTGCCGCCGGCATCCCGGCTGTGTCCACGTACGGCATGACCGAGACAACCGGCGGCTGTGTGTTCGATGGCATTCCGCTCCCGGACGTGCGGGTTTCCACCGACGACACCGGCCGAATCAGCGTGAACGGCCCGACCATCGCGGCCGGCTACCTCAGGCCTGGGCCGGACGACGGGTTCGCGGCGGACGGTGGGTTCACCACGGGCGATGTCGGTCGGTGGGACGGACAGCGCCTCGTTGTGTTCGGTCGCGCGGACGACATCGTCACGGTGCACGGAGTGAACGTTTCCTTGGGCGCGATCGAGCACCTGCTGCTGCGCGGAGAGGACGTACGAGAGGCCGCGGTCGTCGCCGTCTCCGATCCGGCCAGCGGTAGTCGACTCATCGCCTACGTCGTCCTCAACGGTGACACTTCGACGAGTCCCGTTGACCTTGCTGACGCCGCGCGCGAGCAACTCGGCGGTGCGGCTCGGCCCGAGGTCGTTCGGGTCGATGAGCTGCCACACCTACCCAATGGCAAGATCGACCGTCTCGCGTTGCGCAACGCGGGCGCGTGAGGGAAGGAAGAGCCGTGGCCACAGCGGGCGAGTGGGTACAGGGTGCGCGCCCTCGCACCCTGGGCGCCGCGGCAGCCCCAATCGTCATCGGCACTGGGGTGGCGGCCGCCGAGGACTCGCTCAATCTGGGATTCGCCGCCCTTGCCTTGATCGTCATGGTGGCCGCACAGGTCGGCGTCAACTACGCCAATGACTACTCCGACGGCGTACGCGGCACGGATCAGGCGCGCGTGGGCCCGGTACGCCTGGTGGGCCAAGGGCTCGCCGCCGCCCCGCAGGTCAAGGCGGCCGCGGTGGCCGCTCTGCTCTTGAGTGCACTGTGCGGCCTGGCGCTGGTGGGCCTCAGCGAGCACTGGTGGCTACTGCTCCCGGGCGCGGTGTCCATCGCGGCCGCCTGGTTGTACACCGGCGGCCCCAAGCCCTACGGCTACCTCGGGCTTGGCGAGGTGGCCGTGTTCGTCTTCTTCGGGCTCGTCCCGGTGCTCGGAACCACCTACGTCCAGACCTCGACGTTTCCCGCGGCCGCGTGGTTAGGCGGCATCGGCGTCGGCGCATTGTCGTGCGCGATCCTGGTCGCCAACAACCTGCGCGACATCCCCACCGATCGTGAGGCCGGCAAGAACACGCTCGCCGTTCGCATCGGGGACCGCTCGACGCGACTGCTGTACATCGCCCTGCTCGTCGCAGCGTTCATCGTCGTTCCCGTGGTCGCGGTGCCACATGGATTGAGCCTCACCTACGCCTGGCTTGGCCTGCTCGCTTTCCCCCTCGGCGTGCCGCCGGCGCTCGCCGTGTTACGCGGGGTTGGTGGGCGTGCCCTCGTCCCCGTCCTGCAGATGACCGGACTGTTGACCCTCGCCTACGGAGTGCTGCTCGGGGTCGGCATCGGGCTGTCCTGACAGCGGCGACTCTTCGTCGAAGTCCTCGGCGGTCCGGCTCTTCTCGATCCGCTCGTCGATGCGCCGGAAGACGCCGGCCACCTTGTTGCCCGCCCGATCGCGGGGCCGGTCGAGTAAGACGACGCTGATGACGCCAGAGACAAGAAGGGCAATCACCACGGCCATGAGACCGCGGAGCGGCGTCACCGCCTGCAGGAGCAGCCACACCGCAGCCAGGAGGGCCAGGCGAAGCCCCGTGTAGATGGCAATGTCCCGCACCCCTCAACCGTAGGCAGCGCGGGCGAGAATCAGCCACCTGGGGTTATCGTGGTGGCCACGAACCAGCCCCGCTGTGGTTGCCAGGCCCACCGTCACTGCTCGAAAAGGAGGCACAGATGCTCAGGGTTGCCCTTGTGCTGCTCGGCCTCGCCGTCTACATCTGGTTCGTCGTGGACGTCCTGCGGACCCCCGGCGCGAGCACACGGACATTGCCCAAATTCGTCTGGCTGCTCATCGTGGTCCTGCTGCCGCTGCTCGGGGGCGTCATCTGGCTCCTGGCGGGCCGGCCGAAGAGCGATCGGCGCGGACGCCGACGTCGTCGGGGGCCCATCGCTCCGGACGACAACCCGGCGTTCCTTCGGCAGATCGGCGATGACGCGTGGGCGGAGAAGATGCGACGTCGTCGCGAAACCGACGGCCAAGCCCCTGCATAGTCACCTGTCGTTGCTCCCACTCGACGGGACAAGCGACAAGAAGCTACATGCCGGAGTAGGAGTGCAGGGAGTTGACGAAGAGGTTGACTCCGAAGTAGTTCACCAGCAGCGCCACGAAGCCGAGGATCGAGATGTACGCCGCCCGGCGCCCACGCCAACCAGCCGTCGCCCGCGCGTGCAGGTACCCGGCGTAGATCACCCACGTGATGAAAGCCCAGGTCTCCTTGGGATCCCAGCCCCAGTAGCGGCCCCAGGCGTTCTCCGCCCAGATCGCCCCGCTGATCACCGCGAAGGTCCACAGTGGGAATGCGAACGCGACGATGCGGTACGCCAGCGTGTCCAGTCGCGCGGCGTCCGGCAACTTGGCCACCATTCCGCGCACAGCATCGCGCCGTTCGGCACGATCACGCCACAGGTAGAGCACAGTGATCAACGTCGACACCGTGAAGGCGCCGGCGCAGATCACGGCAGCAGATACGTGAATGACCAACCACCACGACTTCAACGCCGGGACGAGTTGAGCGGCTTCGGTATAGAGAACCGTGACGGCGAGACCCAGACTCAGCAGCGTGATCCCGACGACGGGAAGGCCGAGCCAACGCACATCGCGTCGCAGCGACACAACGAGGAAGACCACGAGGATACCGAGCGACATGGTGAGCGAAAACTCGTACATATTGCCCCACGGCACCCGCTCGGCCCAGATGCCGCGAAGAACAACCCCCACCAGGAGTAGTCCGGTCGCCAGCCAGGTGAGCGACATGCCGATGTTGCCGGCACGTCGACCGGGCTCCGGCTGCTCGGCGACATGGAGCGCATGGTCGCCCGCGGCGCGTGCGTCATCGAACGTCGAGTCAGGACCACCGGCGCCGATGCCGACGGGGACGACCTGAGGTGTGGCCGCCGAGAGGCCGACTCGGCGGCCGCGCGCCGCGAAGCCCGCCGCGAAGGCAATGAGGGCCATGATGAGAACGAACATCGCCGAGTAGACAGCCATGTTGCTCCACTGAGCCAGCGTGGTGGCACTCATCGCGACACCGGTTTCCCTTCGGCGAGGATGTCGACCAACTCGGTGACATCGGGTTCGAGGTCCGCATCGTCACTGCGCATGAGGCCAGCAACCTGTACAACGGTATCCCCCTGGGCATTCCCGGTGACTCGGACCCACACGCGGCGCCTGCGGACGAAAAGCGACAGCATGAGGCCAACGAGAGCCAGCATGGAACTGATGAGGGCGGGCTCCTTGCCCGGATCGTGCGCGATCTGGAACGACGCCCAGCGCTGAATGCCGGCGAACTCAATGGAGCCGGTGCCCTCAGGCAACTCCCACACATCGCCGGGCCGCAGGGATTCCAGCCCAAGCTGGGTCATATTGGCGGTATCAAGCCGGTAGATGCTCTGCGGCACACCCGAGTCCAGGCCGAGGTCCCCGGTCCACGCGGACATGAAGACTGCCGGGTCATCCGGAGCGGGGAATATCGAATGCGGGCCGCGGATCTCATCGACGGCTGCTGTCGGCAAGAACAGGCCCTGGATCCCGAGAGCGGGCCGCGCATCGGGAGCTTTGACCACACCCGTGGAGGTGAAGTTGCCATCCTGCGGCAAGAAGACCACACCCTGGTCGTTCACGACCCGACCGAGCGCATCGCGTACGACGAGCACGGGGGCGTATCCGTGGCCAACGAGAAAGACCTTCGCCCCATCGACGAGCAGTGGTTCGTTGACGCGGATCGTCTGCCCCTGCGGTTCGGCTCCGGGCATGGGGTAGACGGTGACCTCGGCCTCGAATAGACGTGGTGAACCACGCTGCGACGAATCCCGCTCGAACTCCACTCGGAACTCGTCAAGGGTGAAGGCAAACGGTGGGAGATTGTCGGGGTTCACCAACCTCCCGCCGCCCCACGCGTCGTACTGGGTGAGTGTGTCCGAGAAGCCGGTGCCTTGACGCACGATGACGTTGCCGCGCCAGCCAAACAATGCGCCATAGGCAACGGAAATGAGAAGCGCTACGAGTGCGACGTGAAACAGCAGGTTGCCGGTCTCTCGCAGATAGCCCTTCTCCGCGGCCACCCAACCGTCGCCGCTGGCTACGCGCCACCGTCGGGCTCGCAATCCGTCGGCGACCGACTGCAGCACCTGCTCCGGCAGGCGAGCATCTGTCATTGATCGGAAGCCCGCCAGCCGATCCAGTCGCCGGGGCGCGGCCGGGGGCACGCTGCGCAGCGCGCGCAGGTGCGTCATGGTGCGTGGGAGCACGCACCCCATCAGCGATATGAAGAGCAGTAGATAGACAGCGGCGAACCAGGGGGCGGCGTACACGTCGAAGAACCCCAACCGCTCCAGCAGGGGGCCCCAGGTCGGGTTGTTCTCGATCCAGTCGTCGACGCGAATCGGGTCGGTGCCGTTCTGTGGGAGGACTGACCCGGGGATCGACGCGATCGCGAGGAGGAAGAGCAGGATCAGGGCGATGCGCATGCTCGTCAGTTGCCGCCAGGCCCAGCGCAAGAATCCGCCGGTCCCCATCGGTGGCAGTGGCGCCGCACTTTCGCTCGTCAGCGTCTGGGTCATAGCAGCGTCTCGAAGGACGGGGCGATCGTGCGCATCCACACGGTGATGTCGTTCCACAGGCCGGTAACGAGGAGGACGCCGATCAGCACCAGGAGACCGCCACCGATTCGCATGATGGCAGCGTAATGACGGCGTACCCAGGCCACGGTGCCCGCCATTTGTCGGAACGCGAGTCCGAGAACGATGAAGGGGAGCCCGAGCCCGAGGCAGTAGACCAGGGACAGCAGTGCCCCCCGCGCGGCGCTGGCCTCGGTGAAGGCCAGGCTCTGCACCGCGGTGAGGGCCGGGCCGATGCACGGTGACCAGCCGATGCCGAAGAGCACCCCGAGGACGGGAGCCCCCCAGACGGAGTACGACGGCATGCGATGCAGCCGCCACTCCCGCTGCAAACCAGGGACCAACCCCATGAAGCCCAAGCCCATGACGATGACGAGAACCCCGAGTATGCGCGTGATGACGTCCTGCCACTGCAGGAGCACCGCCCCCAAACTTCCGAAGAGGACGCCGTAGGAGACGAACACGACCGAAAACCCGAGGACGAACAGCACACTGCCGAGGAGCACCCGACTCTTGACCGCGACCTTCAGGCCGCCCGGTGAGCCACCCTCCTCTGCCTCCCCGGCGATCTCGGCACCGGTCAGGCCGGTGACGTAGGACAGGTAGCCCGGCGCGAGCGGAAGGACGCACGGGCTGATGAAGGACACGACACCGGCCGAAAAGGCCAGCAGCATCGCCAGAATGAGGCTGCCACTGGCGACGGTCTCGGTCACTCCATCCACTTGGACACTTTATGCATCGTTCGGGGCTGGCGCCGCGTTGAGAGCACCTTCGATGAGGCCACGCAGCGTGGGCTCGCTGATCCGGCCGAGGATGCGTCCCGCCACACGCCCATCGGCATCGACAATCAAGGTCGAGGGGATGGCCTGCGGCGGCAGAGTGTCAGCGAACAGCAGTTGCAGTCGACCGTCGGTATCGATGACGTTCGGGTAGGTGATGCCATAGGCGTCGATGAAGGCCAGCGCCGCGGCATCCGTGTCTCGGGTGTCGAGCCCGACGAACTGCACACCCTGATCGGCGAACTCCTCCCACAGGGATTGAAGTTCGGGCGCCTCCGCGCGGCAGGGCGCACACCAGGACGCCCAGACGTTGAGAACGACAACGTCCCCACGATGGTCGGCAAGCCGGAAGGTCCCGCCCTCCACAGTTGGCCCGATGAGGTCCGGAGCAGGCTGCCGAGCCGCCACGTCGAGCAGCACGATGGAACCGTCACCCGCCACGAAGCCGGTGCCACTCTCGGCCGCCCCCCCACCGCAGGCCGCGAGTACGGCGGTCAGCGCCAGAGCACCGACGACGTACCCGGGGCGCGGCAATCTAGGCACCGCGGCCCTTGGCACCGGGCAGGAGGTCCGCGGCCGGCTCGCTGTAACTCACGCGCGCCAAGCGGTCACCGTCGAACTCGAAGGACGTCAGGGACGCCAGGGAACATTCGCGCTTGCGCGGGTCATGCCACAGGCGCCGGTTCTCGGCGTGCAGGCGAGCGATCCAGATCGGCAGCTGATGGCTGACCACGACCGTCTCGTGCCCGCGAGCCTCATTGCGCGCGTCGCGAATGGCCGCGGTCATGCGATCGGCCAACTCGTCGTAGGGCTCGCCCCAGGACGGCGTGAAGGGGTTCCACAGGTGTCGCCATGCCCGAGGCTGACGAAGCACTCCGTCCCCGACACCGACCCGTTCGCCCTCGAACACATTGGCGGCCTCGATGACCCGCGGGTCGCTGACGATCTCCAGCCCGTGGGCCTGCGCAATGGGTCCTGCGGTTTCCTGCGCGCGGTCCAGGGGCGAGGCCACCACCCGCACGACGTCACGCTCAGCCATGGCCTGCGCCACTCGGTC
>JALQUH010000009.1 GCA_023263845.1 Candidatus Nanopelagicales bacterium
GAGCTTTTTTGGGTAGCCCTGGAACCAGCCTCGCCCGATCGCGAAATCCGTCGTCACCCAGATGAGGACGCAGCGGCTGTACGTCGTGCCCTCGTATGAGCACCGCACAACCGCGAACGTCTCAAGGTACTGCGAACGCGAAGGATCAAGCAGTTCGCGACCGTCAGCGCTGCACGATTGCCAGTCGGCCCAGATGAAGGCGACGGCCCCCGGATCCTCCGGGGCGAGATCCACATCGGAGGGCAGGAGAGCGCGCACCTTCTCGACGTCGGTGCGGTACTCGACCGTGAGCAGGGTGCCCGAGTAGTGCCACGGCATCTCGGGCACGAGGGCCGAGCCGCCGTCGTCGGTGTAGGGAGGCAGGAATCCGGCCACGGGCCACTCCTTGTCGCAGAGTTGTCGCGAGGCTAGTAGAAATCGTTTGGACCCGCACGAAATTGCCGAATGTGCTTGACCCGGCTAGTGATCTACGTCACCCTCACGATCATTAGGGGCCGTACGACGCGATTCGGCCCACTGACCGGAAGGTACGACGTCATGGCCGAACTTCAACCGGCACCTCCTGAAACACCCGAGACCTCCCTGAGCAAGGGGCGCATGGGCATTCTCGGCATTGTCTTCTTCGTCGTAGCGGCGGCGGCACCGCTGGTCGGCATGACCGGAGCGGTTCCGGTCGCGTCCGTGCTCGGCAACGGTGCGGGAGTCCCGGGCGCTTACCTGCTCGTCGGCATCATCCTGTTGCTCTTCAGCGTCGGATACGCCGCCATGAGCCAGCACGTCACCAACGCGGGTGCGTTCTTCGCATACGTCGGACGCGGGCTGGGCATCAACGTCGGTGTCGGTTCGGCTTTCACCTCCCTGATGGCGTACCTCACGATTCAGCTCGCCATCTACGGCTTCTTTGGGGCGGTGATGGGTGCACAGATGGAGGCGCAATTCGGGATCGCGCTGCCATGGTGGGCATGGATCTTCTTCGCGTGGCTCGTCGTTCTGATCCTGTCGGTCCTGTCGGTCGACATCGGGGCCAAACTCCTTGGCGTCCTGCTCACCCTTGAACTGCTCTCGCTCGTCATCGTGGCCATCGCGGTCTTCGTCAAGGGCGGTCCGGAGGGCATCGACCTCGGCGCTTCGTTCGCACCGAACGCCGTCCTGGCCGGCGGCGTCGCCGGAACGGCCGGAATCGCCCTTGCCTTCGCGTTCGCGTCGTACATCGGATTCGAGGCGACAGCCATCTACGGCGAGGAGTCACGCGAGCCGAAGAAGACGGTTCCCCGGGCGACCTACACCGCCATCATCCTCATCGGCCTGCTGTTCGCCTTCGTGACCTTCGCCATGGTGACCGCGCTTGGCGCGACACAGGTCGTGGATCAAATCCTCGAACGCAGTTCGGTCGACGGTGAGCCGCTCGTCGATCCGGCCGCGGTCCTGTTCTCGATCGCTGCGGAGTACGTCGGCGAGTGGATGGCCACCGTCATGAGTTGGTTGGTGCTTAGCTCGCTGTTCGCCGGCTTGCTGGCGTTCCAGAACTCCTCGGCGCGCTACTTCTTCGCGATGGGTCGCTCCGGAGTCTTCAGTCAGCGCCTGGACCACACGAACCGCTTCGGTGCTCCCGGCAACGGATCCATCACCGTGTCGGCCGTCACTCTTATCGTCGTGGTGCTATTCGTGGTCTTCGATCTCGATCCGGTCCTCAATCTCTTCTACTGGTCGTCGGCTATCGCGGTCCTCGCGATCGTGATCGTGGAGATCCTCGTGAGTATCGCGGTGATCGTCTACTTCC
>JALQUH010000073.1 GCA_023263845.1 Candidatus Nanopelagicales bacterium
ATGCAGGGTCCCTCCTGGCACAAGGAGGTCGTGTACGACCTGGGCCCAGCGGCGAAGATCCGGCAGCCAGCACACGGCTCCGATGCCGGTGAACACCAGATCAAACCGCTCTCGGCCGAGCACATCGGGCGCGGAATAGACATCGGACTGCACATACTGCACTGCCGGGCCCGCGGCCTCACTCAGCGACCGAGCTTGTGCGAGCGACTCGGCCGAGAAGTCCAGTCCGACCATGTCGGCGCCGAGCCGCGCTAGGGAGATCGTGTCGGTGCCGATATGGCACTGCAGATGCACTCCGCGTACGTCGGTCAGATCACCGAGCAGCGGAACATCGAAGCGCACGACGTCGCTGAGATAGGTGGGATCGTCGATGAAGCGGTCGACGGCGTAGCCGTCAGCGCGAGCGTGCGCCGGAGCTCGCTCATCCCAGGCCGCGAGATTCTCCCGATAGACATCGGGTGGGATCACAGTCGAGGCGGCTGGTGGGGAATCATCGGGCATGGGTACACCGTAGTGATCGAGGGAGCTTGCCCGGGCGGTACTGGACAGTGCGGCCTCGACACGACAGGCTCAGCGGGTGCCTGACGTGACCGCCGATGCCGATTCTCCCAACGATGAGGTCCTCGAAGACCTCAAGGCCGTGGAGCGCAAGGGTGGTTGGAAGTCGTGGCTGCCCAAGGTCGTCCTCACCATTCTTGGCATCGCCCTGGCCTACTTCATCTTCCGGTACATGGCCGACAACTTCGGCGGTTTCCAGCAGGGCGTCCAGGCCGCGTTCTCCATGCCCATCGGATGGACAGTGGCGGCCATCGTCGCGGCCCTCATCGCGATCGGGGTCTATCCGCTCACCGCCCCCGCGGCCATTCCGGGACTGCACTACTGGCCGGCCTTCGTCGACCGCCAGGGCGGGTTCGCCATCTCCACAACCATTCCGTTCGGTGGCGGCCCTATCGCCGTGGCGACCCAGTACGCGATCCTGGCCCGGTACGGCGTACAGCAGCGCCTTGCCGCGGCCGCGGTTGCGGCTGATGCCATCTGGACCTACCTCATGACCTTCGGCGCGCCGGGTGTTGCGCTGATCTTGCTGTGGGTCTTCGAGCGTCGAACGCTGGTCGGTGATGAGTGCGGTGCGATCTCCTGTACCGCCATCGATGTCATCATCGTCATCACCGGTGTCATCTGCCTGGCGTCGATGCTCGGGATCGCCTTCGTCCTACGCAGCAAGACGAATGCCGAAAAGGTTGGTCATTTCGCACAGGGCGCGGTCGGAGGCGTCTTCCGCTTCATTAAGAAGACACCGCCGAACGTGTTCGATTCCGTCGTGGGCTTCAACGACACCGCCGCGGACATGGTCGGCACTCGCTGGAAGCAGATCACGCTGGCGAACATTGCCGCGCAGTTGGCGCCGATGCTGGTCATCCTTGCGGCCCTCGAGGGTGTGGGCGCCTCCAAGGTTTCTCCTCTAGAGGTGTTCGCGGCGTACTCGGTGGCGCTGCTACTCACCACGGTGCCGCTGGCCCCCGGTGGTGCCGGGACGGTCGATGCCGCCCTTATCGGCATGCTGGTGGCCTTCGGAGCGAGCATGGAGCAGGCGGTGGCCGCCGATGTGATCTGGCGCGCGTTCTGCTTCCTACCGCAGATGGTCGTGGGGTGGATCGGCGTAGCGATCTTTGCGGTTCAGCGCCGGATGGCGCAGCGTCGCGCCGTGAGCCCTGCTCATTAGTGAGCGTCGCTGACATCGTGATCAGGCCGCGAATCGGACTCTCTACCTAATCGGGAGCCTTTCAGCGCGCAACGAGGGGACTCGGCGCCCTACCGTCGTTGGATGCGCGTACTCCCCACAGCCGTCGCCCTGGCGTTTTCGGCCGCCGCCCTGGCGGGCTGCTCGAGTTCCGCCGAAGGCGGCGAGGCGGCCTCATCGACGTCGTCGGTGACGTCCGGCAGCGCAGCGGCGTCCCCGAACCCATCGGCGTCGGAGACCGCTCCCCAGACTCCGGTCCCGGGTGAGTCCGATCTGTCCGCCGCCGATCAGGTGAAACCCCAGGCTGCGGGAATGGCCGTTGATGCCTTTGCCGACGCCGTCCTCGATCAACTGAAGTTCGCCGGCCCGGGCACGCTGAGCGACCAACTGGTCACGATCGCCATGAGTCCGTTGACACGTCAGATGGCATCGTCCGCCGATATCAGCACGCGACTGGACTCCAAGGGCGCACGAGTCATCCTCACCCTGTCCGGAAGTGACGTCACCTGCAAGATCACCGTGACCGACGCGCCGGCGGCGCGCGGTGTCGCGTGTGTCGCCTAGGGCAGACGACTACCACTCAAGCGGGCAACGAACCGTCGATCGCGGGAGTTTCAACTTCAGCAGATAGCGCGTGACCGGTCGGTCCACGCACTTCGATACCCGCCCGTAGATGATGTGGTGCGTTCCGCCGTACTGGACGGCCCGGGAGCCGGTGAACGCCGCGGTCATGTCCTGCGCCGCACTCCACGGTGTGCGGTTGTCGCCGATGGCGTTGGAGATCAGGGGTGCAGTCGGCAGGGTTAGGCGCGACGTGATGGGCTGCAGTGGCCGTCCCAGTGAGGGCATCCCCGCGCACTGGGCGCCTTCGCGCAGTACCGACTGACCCACATGCACACCGCCGGCCGCGGCGCCCAACTCGGCGAGTTCGGCCAACGTCTCCACGCTGGGGCGATCCGGCATGTCCGAACAGTTCACGTAGGTCCACTGCGGGCCGAACCAGCTCTTGCCGACCGACCCGTCGTCGATCATTCGGGCGACGCGGCGACCGTCGGTCGCGCTTCGGGTGCGTACGGCGGTATTGAGCGCATTGAGCAGGCTCGCGATGCTTCCCCAGGTGGTCTGGAACGACGCCCAACGAATGATGCTGCTGCCGACCTCCCAGCGGGTGGTCTGTCCGCCAGAGCCATCGGGGAGCGTGCGCTCGTCGAGCGAAGCCATGACCCGCGCGTAGCGGCGTTCGTACTTGGGTCCCAGGGCCGCCAGCGCGATGTCGATGGCGGCGGGGTCGTCCCACGTGTGCTCGCGCGCCCACAGTTCGATGGTCGACTTCGGTGAGATCGTGCCGTCGAGGAGGAGTGCGCGAACGCGGCTGGGGAACAGTTGGGCGTAGGCGCGACCCACCGTGGTGCCGTAACTCATGCCCCAGAAGGTGATGGTTTCTTCGCCGAGCGCCTGGCGCATTGCATCGATGTCGTGCGCCAATTGCCAGGTGCCGAGGTAGGCGGACTCGGACCGATTCGCGGCCAGGCACGCGGCGTTGCCCTTCGCGGTCACGCGCACGTACTTCGTCGTCCACGCCAGCCAGTCCACCGGACCCGTTGCCGGTGGCGAGACATCTTTCACGGAGCACCCGCTGACGTAAGGCTGCGAGCCGCCTACCCCGCGCGGATCCCACGCGACCAGGTCGAAACGGTC
>JALQUH010000085.1 GCA_023263845.1 Candidatus Nanopelagicales bacterium
CCCGGAGTCGGCGTAGGGCACGCCACCGTGGAGTACGACGAGCCCGCGCCGCCGGACGGACGGGGGATCGCGCGCACCGGGGTCACGGTGGTCGATCCGGGCGGTGACTGCCTTACCGATCCGGTGCCGAGTGGCGTCGCGATCCTGAACGGTGCCGGTGAGCTCACCGGCCGCTCGCAGATTGAGGAGTGGGGATACGCCGAGACGCCGGTGTTCCTTACCTCCACGATGCAGGTCGGACGCGTCTACGACGCGGCCTGCCAATTGCTGATGTCGGGCACTTCCACCTTCGGTGAGGTCCTCATCCCCATCGTCGGCGAGTGCGACGACTCCTGGCTGAATGATCCGCGAACGATGCACGTCACCTTCGAAGACGTGCGTGATGCCCTCGACGCAGCTCGCGCGGGGGGTGAGTTCGAGCAGGGCGTCGTCGGCGCCGGGACCGGGATGAGCTGCCTGGGTTGGAAGGGCGGTATCGGCTCCGCTTCGCGCATGCTGCCCGATGGCCACGTCGTGGGCGTCTTGCTGCTCACCAATTTCGGCAGTGCTGATCGACTCACCTTCGCTGGCGTCGACGTCGGCCGTCACCTCGATCGCAGCGGGTTCATCGAGCCACCACCCGCGGGTTCCTGCATCGGCGTGGTTGTCACCGACGCCCCGCTCGACGCCGCGGCCTGCAAGCGCCTCGCCACCCGGGTCGGGCTCGGTCTGGCCCGGACCGGATCGGTTGCGCACCACGGCTCGGGAGAGATCTTTATAGGCATGGCCAACGGGCTGCGCTCCTGCGGGTGTGGCGGCCCCGCCGTCACCGGCCGCGATCTTGACCCCTACTTCGCCGCCGTCGTCGAGGCCAGCGAGGAGGCGGTCCTGGCCTCCCTCATCAACGCCCGCACCGTGTCCGGCTACCAGGGCCGCACGATCGAGGCGCTGCCCGTTGATGAGGTACGCCCGTGGCTGAGGTGACGCGCGCTCGCATCCTCGTGTCCGACGGCGTGGAACTCGACTGCACGATCTTCCTGCCGGACGTCACGCCCGCACCCTGCATCCTGGAGGCGCTTCCGTACCGCAAGGACGACATGACGTCCGGTTGGCGACCGGAGTATGAGCGCTTCGCCGAGGAATTCGGCTTCGCGGTCGCGCGCATCGACGTCCGTGGAACTGGTAGCAGCGGCGGGCGCGCCACCGACGAATATCCGGAGGCGGAGCAACGCGATCTCACCGAGGCGATCGCGTGGTTGGCCGCGCAGACGTGGTGCACCGGCAGCGTGGGCATGTTCGGTACGTCGTACGGCGGGTTCAACTCTCTGCAGTTAGCCTGCGAACGACCGGCGCACCTTGACGCGATCATCCCGATCTACGCGACCGACGACCGCTACACCGACGATGTGCACCAGATGGGCGGTGCGCTCCGGTGGATCGACCTCATCGACTACTGCCACTACATGACGCCAATGAACGCATTGCCGCCGGTTCCGGGGATTTGGGGGCCTGATTGGCGCACCGAATGGCTGCGCCGCATCGATGAGCACGAACCCTGGCTGCTCACCTGGCTTACTCATCCATCCGACGACGACTACTGGCGGCATGGCTCGGTGCGCCTGGGCTCCGACGGTGAAGGCTATGACCGCATCGACATTCCCAC
>JALQUH010000127.1 GCA_023263845.1 Candidatus Nanopelagicales bacterium
TGCAGCCAGCGCAGCGCTGCTCCCCCGATCTCCTGGTTGTTGGCGATGACCGGCATGCGATTGTCGAATCCCGGCACCGTCGCGATGGAATGCAGCACGTCGGTGCGCTTGAACGGCACGCGCGCGCTGATCCACGAGGTCGTCGACACCGCGATGTGCGTCGCGTAGGGATCTATGGCGCCACTGCCCAGGATGGCCGCATGCAGGTCTGGCAGGCCGCATGCCACCGGGATGCCGGCTCGGATGCCCAGTTCGCTGGCTACCTCGGGCAACACCGAGCCCAGGATCGAGCCCATCGGCACAAGCGGCGGCAGTCGGCCTGGGTCACGGCGCGCCTTGCGCACGAGGGCATCGACGTACGCCGACTCGGCCCCTATGCGGTTATCGGTGAGCCAGGACAAGATCATCGATGCGCGCGTCGCCGCTGCACGACCGGTAAACCGCATGCCGAGGTAGTCCACCGGCTCGAGGAGCCAACGAGCTCGGGCGTAGACCTCCGGCATCTCGCGTTGGAGCAGCAGCGAGTGACCGGTGGGGTCGGCGCCGCTCGGCGTGGGCGCACCTCCGGTGATGCGCACCCACGGAATCACCTTCTGGGGAGAGAAACCCTGCACGCTCACCGCACCACCGACGACTTCGCGCATGTGCTTGCGTGCCCTCGTGTCAGCCCAGAGGAGTACGGGACCCACCGGTTCACCGCTGGCATCGACTGGCACCGTTGAGCCCCACTGACCGGTAATCGCCACCGCGACCGCATCGCTGCCGACTATGCCGGTGAGTTCGCGCACAGCCTCGCCAAGGCGCTCCCACCATTGGCTGGCGTCCTGGGTTGCCTCGCCGTCGAGGCCGATCTGGACGTCGACTGGGCGATGGGTCACGGCCAGGATCTGCCCCTCGTCGGTCACCGCGGCGACCTTGGGGCCCCCATTGCCGAGGTCAATGGCGAGGACCCAGCCCATCTAGGCCTCCGGAGCCGTGGCGTGCATGGCCTCCAGGACGCCGTTCATGGCAGCCGTCAGAGTCTGTTGCCCCTGCGGGGTCGCCCCGAAGCCGTACATCGCACCACTCTCGGCGGGCTGTCCGCGATGTTCGATCGCGTAGTCGACCGCGGCGCGAAGGTCATCCACGAAGGACTCAGCGACACCGGGCTGAGTGTTGGGACCCGTCACGCAGAAGTGCAGGGCCGGCGGCAACTGCAGGGAGTTCATGCGCCACCCGGCCTTCTTCAGGGCGTCGTTGACGAGATAGACGTCGACACCCGCGTCCATCTGATCCACCGTCGAAGCTGCTAGGCCGCTTCGCGGGGCGGACATGAAGGACGTCATGAACAGGGGATCGCCGATGATCTGCAACTCGGGGATCCGGTCTCGGATGCCGGCCTTGATCGTGTCGTTAGTGGCCAGCAGAGCCCGCGCCTTGTCCAGGTAGCCCTGTCGACCGGTTGAGATCATCGCCGCCCACGTCGAGGCGATGAGGCCACCGCTGCGCGACCCGGCCAAGCCGGGCGAAAGATAAAGACCCCCCGGCCAGTCGGTCACCGAGTACCACTGGCGCGCCCGCAACGGCGCATCACGATAGACGAGGGTCGAGGTGCCCTTCAACGCATAGCCGTACTTGTGCGTGTCCGCCGAGATGCTCGTGACGCCATCAACGCGGAAGTCCCACGGGGGTACGTCGTAGCCGAGTTCCTCCACCCACGGCAGCAGGAAGCCACCGAGGCAGCCATCGACGTGCAGGCCAATGCCACGCTCCTGCGCGAGCACACCCAGCTCGGGGATCGGATCGATGAGGCCGTGGGCGTAGTCACCGGCGCTGCCCACGATCGCGATGGTGTTGTCGTCCATCGCGGCGGCTATCCCCTCAACGTCGGCAACGAAGGCATCCGTCACGGGAACATCGCGCACCTCGATACCCATCCAGTGCGCACCCTTGCGCAGGGCAACGTGCGCGGTATTCGGGAGGACGACGTTCGGGGTGGAGACACCTCGCGTCTCGCGCGCCTCCTCGCGGTAGGAGTAAAGCGCATGGATGAGGCTGTCACTTCCACCGCTGGTGACCACGCCCGTCGCTGCCGGAGCGTGCAGCATGTCAGCCACCATCGCGACGATCTCCCCTTCGAACTTCGTGGCCGATGGGTACATGTCGCGTTGCAGGACATTGGCGTGCGCGAACTCACCAAAGACGTCGGCGAGGAAGGCGTAATGGTCGTGATCGCCGCTGTAGAGGCTACCCGAAACTCGGCCAGCATCACCCTGAGCGTCCTCGGCGGTCGCCATCATCTGCATGTCGGCGAGCACGGTCTCGCGGCTGACCCCCTCGTTGGGGATTCGGGTGAAGGTCGCACTCGTGCGCCGATAGGGGAAGAGATCATCGAGCATGCGCTCGAGGTCCGACCGATCGTCACCCATGCCGCACTCTCCCGCTATTCCATGCCCTTATGACGGCGACCGATCGCGCGTTCGGTCTCACGCTTGGCCTCCCGTTCGGCGATGGCCTGCCGCTTATCCTGATGCTTGCGGCCAGATGCGAGCGCCAACTCCACCTTGGCGTAACCATCCTTGAAGTACAGCGAAAGCGGGATGAGGGTCAGGCCCTTGGCCTGCGTTTTCGCCGCAAGTTTGCGGATCTCATCGCGATGCAGCAGCACCTTGCGGGCGCGACGCGGCTCGTGGTTGGTCCACGTGCCCAGGTCGTACTCGGGGATGTGTACGCCGCGCAGCCAGACCTCGCCATTGTCGATCGTGGCGTAGCCGTCGGTGAGAGTCGCCCGGCCGGCCCGCAAGGATTTGACCTCGGTGCCGGTCAGGACCAGACCAGCCTCCACCGTGCTCTCCACGTGATAGTCGTGGCGAGCCTTGCGGTTCTGGGCAACGAGGGCGCGGCCCTTCTCCTTGGCCATGGCTCAGACGCGCAGGTACTTGCGCAGGGTGAAGAACGCCGCCAGCACTGCCAGCCCAATGCCGACGATGAACAGGACCGGGATGACCGCGGCGACGGAATCCCAGCCGATGAAGGCCGTGAACTGGAACGCCGGGGCG
>JALQUH010000251.1 GCA_023263845.1 Candidatus Nanopelagicales bacterium
CACCCCATGCGCGATGAAATTCACCGCGTCGTAGCGGGTCATGTCCTGCTCTTGCAGGAAATAGGCCGCTTTGGATTCGCGTTCGGCGAAGATGGCGACAAGCACGTTGGCCCCCGTCACCTCTGTCCGGCCGGAGGATTCCGTCCTGGCCGTGGCCGGGTCCGTTCTCGACGACGGTGACGTGCTCACCGACACCGACATCATCGAGTCCTACCGATTCGACCGGTCCAGCGGCACGGCGGCGGGCCAACCCTTCGCCGTTGTCTTCCCGCGCACCACCGAACAGGTGGCCTCTCTCATGGCCGCGGCGTATGAGCATCGCGTGGCCGTCGTGCCCCGCGGGGCCGGTTCGGGGCTTACGGGAGGGTCCAATGCGATCGACGGCTCACTCGTGCTGTGCCTGGAGCGCATGCGGCAGGTGCGTAATGTCGACGTGGCCAACGGATATGTCGAAACCGAGCCGGGAATCTTCAACACTGAGTTGCGCGAGCATGTCGCCGGACACGGGCTCTGGTACGCGCCCGACCCGGCGAGCAAGGACTTCTGCAGCATCGGCGGCAACGTCAACACCAACGCGGGGGGACTGTGCTGCGTGAAGTACGGCGTGACGCGCGACGCCGTACTCGGCCTGGAAGTCGTCCTTCCCGATGGCCGCATCACCCGGGTCGGTCGGCGCACGGTCAAGGGTGTGGCCGGCTACGACCTTGCCGGGCTCATGGTCGGCAGCGAAGGCACTCTCGGCATCGTGACGATGGCACGACTACGGCTGCGGCCTCTTCCACCACCCGCCGCGACCGTTGTCGCACTCTTCGCCGATGTAGCGTCTGCAGGCCGGGCGGTGGAGAAGATTATGTCGACGTCCACGCCGAGCCTGCTGGAGTTGCTCGACCGCACCACCATGCAGGCCGTGGAGGAATGGCGGCCGTCCGGTCTGCCGGTCGAAGCAGGTGCGCTGCTGCTCGCCCAGTCCGACGTCCCCGATTCGGGGGCCGACCACGAGGCCGAGTCGATTCTCGAAGCGTGTCTGGCCGCTGGTGCGATGGAGGGTTATCGCTCGGAGGACCCCGACCAGGCGGAAATGTTGCTGGGTGCACGGCGGATGGCGATCCCGGCCCTGGAAGCCAAGGGAGACTGGCTGCTCGACGATGTCGCGGTGCCGCGGAGCAACCTCGCCGAAGCGGTCGCGGCAATAGAGGACATTGCCGCCCGTCATGACGTGCTCATCGGCACCTTCGGTCACGCCGGCGATGGCAACCTCCATCCGACGATCGTCACTCCCCGCGGCGATGCGGAAGCGGCGGACCGTGGGATGGCAGCGTTCAACGACATCCTCGAGGTCGCGTTGCGGCTCGGTGGCACGGTGACCGGTGAGCACGGCATCGGCCTGTTGAAGCGCGATTCGCTCGCTGAGGAACTCGACGAGCCGTCGCGACAGCTGCAGCGTCAACTCAAGGACGTGTTCGACCCGCGCGGGATCCTCAACCCTGGGAAGTCGCTGCCCCGCTGGTAGCGGCCGCCTGGTCACCGGCGGGCGTGTCAGGATCTACCGGTGGGTCTCGCCCAGGCAAGGGATGCTCCGGATCACGGTCGGTGAGGTATTTCAGCACCCGATAGATCGCGGCCCCGATGGGCACGGCGACGAGGGCGCCGATGATGCCGAGCAGGATCGAACCGATGGCAATCAAAATGATGATGGCCAGCGGACTAAGACTGACGGCATGGCCCATGACGAGCGGCTGGAGCACGTCACCATCAAACGAGCCAACGACGACGGTAAGCGCGACGACGAGCAGTGCGATGACCGGTCCCCGCTCGGCCAACGCAACGATGGCGGCGAAGAACGTCGCAATGGGTGCACCGATTACGGGGATGAAGGCACCGAAGAAGACGATGGCGGCCAGCGCGGGCGCCATCGGCACCTGGAGTATCAGGAGTCCGATGTAGACGAGGATGGAGTCGCAGATCGCCACAATGACCACGCCTCGGGTGTATCCCGACAGAGACTCCCAGGCCAGGATGCCCGAGGTGTTCACGTAGGGCCGTGAGCGCGTGGGCGCCCAGCTCACGAGCCAGTTCCAGATCTGCTGGGGGCTCATCATGAAGAAGATGACGCCGAAGATGAAGATCGAGCCGCCGAGAACGAGGTCGCCGACCGAACCCAGTGCCGAGGATCCGATATCGAGGACGAAGTTCTTGAGCCAGTTGCTCACCTCGGTGACGTACTGGTTGAAGTCATCATCGCTGAGGTTGAGCGGCGGTCCCTTCGTCCAATCCTGAACCTGAGAGACCGTTTGGCTGACGGACTGACTCAGTTGGGGAGCCTCGCTGACGATGGATCGAATGACGACGAAGAGCACGACGACGACAGCAATGGCGATCAGGATGATCGAGATGATCATGGCGAGGGGCTTGGGGAACCTCGCGCGCTTGCGCAGGAAGTTCATGATCGGTCCCGCGAGCGCGGTGAAGAACGCCGCGAGGAAAAGCGCGATCAGGACGATCGCAATCTGCCCGAGAATGGTGAACAGGACCGCGAATCCGGCCAGGATGATCAGGATGCGCCAGGTCATGCCGGCCCACACCTTCAGAGTGTCCGGGACCTGGACCGGTCCTCGATCAGCCACGGGGCCGTCGTGTTCGGTGGGTGGGCTGCTCCCGGCGGGTGTGCTGACGTCGCTCGACATGCCCCGAACGCTAGTGCAGGCGGCTAGTCGATTCGCACGATTCCACGAGGCGTGTTGAACCGGCAGGCAACGATTCCGGGCTCGTCGTCCTCAACCCAGACGATGTGCCGGGAAACCTCCCCGTCGCCGGCGAGGACGGTGCTGAGCCGTTCTTGGTCACCGCTCAACTCAATGCCGGTGAGCTCGACCGCGCCCCCGGGGTTGCCGGGGTGGAGGTCGATGCTTTCCCACTCGACGAAGAAGGGGAGGTCGGCATGGTCCATGACGTCGAGGATGCCGATCTGCTTCCAGCACAGTTCGCGCCCGTCGGGCCGGATGCGATGGCCTGCGGCGGCCGCTCGACCAAGGCGCTGCTCGACTGGTGCGATGTCGTCCACGGCGATGACCCAACCAAGCCAGCCGCCGCCTTCGTCGGCGCGTCGACGCACCGCGCGGCCGAACGGCGCCTTGTCTGCTGCCGGGTGATCGAGAGCCGCAACGACCTCGACGTAACAGCCGCCGGCCAGCGGGAGCGTGAAGTTGCGCGTGCCAAAGGAGGGGTGAATCCCGCCGTCCACGAACGGTGACCCGAGGTCGGAGCCAATGCGCTGGACGACCTCCGCGAGTTCACCGGAGTGACAGGCATACGAGACGTGGTCCAGGCGCATGTCGTCATCCTGCCAAGGGGCCCCGCGCGGGGCTGAGGCACCCCCGGTGGAGATGAATTGACTGCGCCGTAGTAGGCCACCGGACCTCGAGCGGCTAAGGTCCGGGCAGGAGGTAGTCAGGTGAGCGACGAGAACCCAAGCGAAGCCCAGGCCGCGGCGCCGCCCAAGGGACAGATCGACAAGAAGAAGTCGATCATCCTCGGTGTGATCGGCCTGGTCATCATCGTGCTGATCTTTTGGAAGGTGATTCCACAGGTCACCGGATCGGGGTACCAGGAAGCCTTCGAAAACCTCGCGGACATGACGCCGCTGGCGATCGTCATCCTTGTGGTGACCGTGATTCTCTACCTCGTGATCTACGGGTTCCCCTTCATGGCAGCAACCCCGGGACTGAAGTACTGGCCGTCGCAGCAGGTCAATCAAGCGGCCTTCGCCATCTCCAACGGTGTACCGGCCGGTGGCGCGTTCGGTCTGGCTGTTCAATACGCCATGCTGGCGACCTATCGGATCTCCGGTTCATCCGCGACCGCGGCGATCACCGCCGTGGGGCTCTGGAGCATCTTTGTGAGTCTAGGCCTGCCGATCCTCGGCGTTGCTGCGCTGTCCATCGAAGGCGGCAACAGCGACTACAACTGGGTCGCGCCGCTGGGCCTGGGCATTCTCGTCGTCATCATCGTCGGATTCGTCCTCATCATGCGTTCGGAGAAGCTCGCCGTGGCCATCGGCCGCTTCGGCAACAAGCTCATCGGCCCCCTGCGTGGTCGGATCAAGAAGCTGCACGACCTCGACCTGGTCGCCCCGATCACGAAGTTCCGGGGTGACATGTACGACGTCCTGCGCAAGCGCTGGCTCTTCCTGACGCTGGCGCAGCTCGGCGTCATCCTCACCCAGTTCGCCATCATGTATGCCGCCCTGCGCGGCGTCGAAGGCTGGGACACCGATGGCACCTCGCCGCTCGCGGCGTTCGGGGCCTTCGCCACGAGCCAGATCATGCTCATGGTGCCCATCACGCCGGGTGGACTGGGCACCACCGATGCCCTCATGATCGCGCTGCTGCAGAGCATGGGCGTGACCGGTTCGGTTGCTCAGGCCGCAGATGTCGTCTGGCGCATGGCCTCCTACCTCCCGCAGATCGTCATCGGCGTTCTCGCCCTGGTCCTGTGGTTCCGTCGCGCGAACCGTGCCCTTTCGGGGGTGCCGGCCGAGACCCACGACAGCGACCAGTCGTGACATCGGGCAACGCGGGGTGGTCCCGATGAGGCAGGCATCGCCGCGGTGACGTGGTCGCGTTTCGTCGCCATCGGGGACAGTTTCACCGAGGGCCTGATGGACGACGTCGGTCCCGACGGTCGGCACCGTGGCTGGGCGGATCGCACGGCGGAGGTGCTGGCCGTGGACAACCCCGGTTTCACCTACGCGAATCTCGCTGTTCGGGGCCGACTCATGAAGCAGGTGATGGACGAACAGGTTCCGGCCGCCCTCACCTTGGCCCCCGACCTGGTGTCGGTGGCCGCAGGTGTCAATGACACCCTTCGGCGTTCCTACGACCTCGACGCCAGCATGACCGCACTAGAGAACGGCGTACGCGCCTTGCGGGGAAGCGGGGCCGACGTCCTGGTCTTTGCCTTCGGCGATCCCTCACGACGTTCGTCCGTGATGTCAAGCGTGCGAGATCGCATCGCTCGCGCCAACAGCGCTACCCAAGCCATCGCCGAGCACTATGGCTGCATGGTCGTCAACTTCTGGGGGCGGGCGGTCTTCGACGACGACGTGTTCTGGGATGGCGACCGGTTGCACCTCTCACCAGCCGGACATGCGCTCGCCTCCGCGGCTGCCCTGGAGGCCCTCGGGGTGGGGGATGAACGATGGCGCACCCCTGCGCCACCATCGGCGATCCCGCCGCTGCCCATGCGTGCCGTCGGTCATGCCCGCTGGGCCAAGGATCACTTCGGCCCCTGGCTGATGCGTCGGGTGCAGGGCCGCAGTAGCGGGGACGATGTGACACCGAAGCGTCCGACGCTAGGTCCCATGGACTGATCTTCCCGCCTACGCAGGAGGCGGGAAGGTGGGTGGCGTCCACAGGGACGTTCGCGCCTACGTGTCCACAGTGACTGGTGATGGCCTGTGCGCCTTTGGGCGCAGGCCCCGAGGGTCGGTTCATGACGACCTATGCGATGCCACCGGGGGCGCCCCCGGCCGACCTGATCGTGACCACAGCGCAGGGGCTCGGCTATTGGCCGAGTGCGTCCCTGGTGCTCGTGCTGGTAACCGACAAGGGGGAGCACTGCGTTTCGGCGCGATGCGATCTCGCCGACATCGCCAAGTCACCCGCAGGCTGGCGCGAATACCTTGGGCGCGTCATCGCCACGTCAGGCGCAGCTGCGGGTGATGTCCTGGTCTTCGATCCTGTGGCGGACCCGCACTGGCAGGCGAGCGTCGTCGCAGTCGAAGCTATGCAGGATGCCGGGGTACCCGTGCGCGACGTCGTCGTGGCCCGGAGGGGCGAGGAGGACTTTGAGTGGATGTCGCTGACGACGAGCGCAGATTCTCTACGCCCGGATATCTGGCAGCGTGAGCCGTGGCCGCACGATACGGATCGGCCGTCGGCGTGGACCCTGACGCGTGCTGATCTCGAACGTGAACTCACGCCCAGCGTCCCCGGCCAGCTGGCCGGCACCGAATCCGCGCTCGATGAGACGCATCGCGACCTGGCCGTTGCCGACATTCTCGCCCGTCTATGCGACGGCAACGAGTCTGGTGACGAGGCCGCACTCTTGACCTCCCTCACCGATCTGCGGGTGCGTGACACCCTGATCTGGGAGATCTTTCGTCGCCAAAGCTCGCAATGGATGCAGGCCGCGGAGCGGCTGCTACCGACTGTGCGCCGAGCCGCACGAGGGCATGTGGCGCCTGCCGCCACCCTTCTGGCGCTGCTGCGCTGGCAGCTCGGTGACGGGACCCGTGCGACGATCGCCCTCGATCGGGCACTCGTGGACGACCCCGACGACACCCTCTCCCAGCTGATCGACGGCTGTTTGCGCTCTGGCATCACCCCGGCGAGCTGGCGAGAGGGGCTGCTCACCCTCACCCGGGACCAGTGCCGACGCCCCGCTTGAGGTCCACGAGGCATTGCGTGTATCTTCTGCTCCAGGTCAAGAGCGCCAGCGTCAAGCCCCGGCTCGCTGGCCGGCAACCCTCCGACCGCGGTGGGGTGCCCCGGGTGAGGACCAGGCCTGCAACCGCAGGCAAGCGCGGGTCTTGCACAGGGCAAGACCCCGGGACTCTCGGAGGTCGACATGTCGCGCACGCCCACCGCAGCGCGGCCCGTCTAATTCCTCTACGAGCCCCCGGAAGACGCGTTCCTCGTCAACACAACAGGAGCACACAGATCATGAGCAACGGATGGTCCTTCGAGACCCGACAGATTCACGCCGGTCAGACCCCGGACAGCGCAACCAACGCGCGGGCACTGCCGATCTATCAGACGACGTCGTACACGTTCAACGACACGACGCACGCCGCGAACCTCTTCGCCCTGAAGGAACTCGGCAACATCTACACGCGCATCATGAACCCGACCCAGGCGGCCGTCGAGGACCGCATCGCTTCGCTCGAGAGCGGCGTGGGGGCCTTGCTGGTGTCCAGCGGTCAAGCCGCCGAGACATTGGCGATCCTCAACGTCGCTGAGGCGGGTGACCACATCGTGTCCAGCCCAAGCCTGTATGGCGGGACCTACAACCTGTTCCACTACACGCTGCCCAAGCTGGGTATCGAGGTCAGTTTTGTCGAGAACCCTGATGATCTTGAGTCGTGGCGGGCCGCTGTCCGTCCGAACACCAAGGCGTTCTTCGGCGAGTCGATCGCCAACCCGAAGAACGACATTCTCGACATTGCGGGCGTCGCCGCTGTGGCCCACGAGGTGGGCGTGCCGCTGATCATCGACAACACGGTCGCAACCCCCTACCTCATCCGTCCGATCGAGTGGGGAGCCGACGTCGTCGTGCACTCGGCCACGAAGTACATCGGTGGTCATGGCACCGCGGTTGCGGGCGTCATCGTGGACTCGGGCAACTTCGACTACGCGCAGTACCCGGATCGCTTCCCCAACTACAACCAGCCCGACCCCAGCTATCACGGCCTCGTCTACGCCCGGGACCTCGGTGTGGGCTCGGCCTTCGGCGCCAACGTGTCGTTCATTCTCAAGGCCCGCGTGCAGTTGTTGCGTGACCTTGGCGCCGCAGCAGCCCCGTTCAACGCCTGGTTGCTGGCCCAGGGACTGGAAACGCTGTCTTTGCGCATCGAACGACATGTGGCCAACGCCAAGGCCGTGGCGGCGTTCCTCGAGGGCCGTGACGAGGTGCTCAAGGTGAACTACGCGAGTCTGCCGAGCAGCCCCTGGCACGCCCTGGCCGAGAAGTACTGCCCGCAGGGCAGCGGCGCGGTGCTGTCCTTCGAGATCGACGGGGGCCTCGAGGCGGGCCAGCGCTTTGTTGAGGCGCTGGAGCTGCACAGCCACGTGGCGAACATCGGTGACGTGCGCAGCCTGGTTATCCACCCGGCCTCGACGACTCACTCCCAGCTCACGCCAGAAGAGCAATTCGCCGCTGGCGTGACCCCGGGCCTCATCCGACTCGCGGTGGGCATCGAAGGAATCGAGGACATCCTTGCCGACCTCGACGCAGGATTCCGGGCAGCAAAGCAGGCCTGAAACCCCATGAGTCTCGGCGGACCCCTGTCCTACGACGGTCTCCCGCCCGCCACCGGTGCGAGCACCTGGAATCGGGTGCCCTCTGGTAACTCGAGCACCCGGTCCACGATCTGCTGGGGGGTCTGACGCTGCAGCCGGGTGCCATCGTCGGGGCAGTGCTGCACGCCGATTCGGGCGTAGAGCAGTCGGAGGTAGTCGTACACCTCGGTGATCGTCCCCACCGTCGACCGGGGATTCCGGCTGGCCGACTTTTGGTCGATGGAGATCGCAGGGGACAACCCCTCGATGACGTCGACATCGGGTTTGTCCATCTGCCCGAGGAACTGCCTCGCGTATGAGGAGAGCGACTCGACGTAGCGACGCTGCCCCTCGGCGTCGATGGTGTCGAAGGCGAGACTCGATTTGCCCGAACCCGACAGGCC
>JALQUH010000272.1 GCA_023263845.1 Candidatus Nanopelagicales bacterium
TGGCATCAGCGAAGGTGCGCCCGATGAGCACTCCACCTGATGCCATCGGCAACGATCGGAAGCGATCGATGATGCCTCGCTTCATGTCCTCCGCAAGTCCCACCGTCGCGGCCGCCGAGGCAAAGGCAACGGTCTGCCCGAAGATGCCGGGCATCAGGTACTGCCGGTAGACACTTGCATCCGGTGCGGTCGTTGGATCCGATCCCGGGATCGGAATAGCGCCACCGAAGACAAAGGCGAAGAGCAGCACGAAGATGACCGGCTGCACGATGGAGAAGAAGAGCAGTTCCGGCACGCGGATGGTTTGAATCAGATTGCGTCGCGCGACGACGAAACCGTCGTGAAGTCCCCAGCCGAGAAGCGGTCGGCGGCGTGACGGCGCGGGCATGTAGGTGGTCACTTCTCCTCCTCGGCTACGTGCCCCGTCAACGACAGGAAGACGTCATCGAGAGTCGGGCGGCGGAGTACGACGTCATCGATGTGGACGCCGGTTGCGTCCAACGCGCGCACCGCCTCAACGAGCACCAGCGAGCCGCCGGTGACCGGCGCCGTGACACGCCGTTCGTCGACGTCGACGCTCACCTGGCCGTTCGCAATGGGAGCGAGTGCCTCGGCAGCCGGACTCACCTGCCCTGCCTCGCTCACGATCACCTCCAGCCGATCACCGCCGACCTGATCCTTCAGCACATCCGAGGTGCCCTTCGCGATCACACGGCCGTGGTCGATGACGACAATCTCCTCAGCAAGTTGGTCCGCTTCCTCGAGGTACTGCGTCGTCAGCAGCACGGTGGTCCCGTCGGCGACGAGGTCCTTGATCACATCCCACAATCCAAGACGCGAACGCGGATCCAGGCCGGTGGTGGGTTCATCGAGGAAGAGCACGCGCGGCTTCGCGATGAGCGACGCGGCCAGGTCCAGTCGGCGACGCATGCCCCCCGAGTACGTCCGCAGGGATCGGTCTGCGGCCTCGGTGAGTTCGAACCGCTCCAGCAGCTCGGTACTGCGCTCCTTCACATATGCCGGCGGCAAGTGATAGAGGTCGCCGAACATGCGCAGGTTCTCGCGGCCGGTGAGGTACTCGTCCACCGCGGCGTACTGCCCGGTGAGGCCGATCACCCTACGTACGTCGTTCGGGTGCTTGACCACGTCGAACCCGTCTACCGTCGCCGAACCAGAGTCGGGCTTGAGGAGGGTCGTCAGGATTCGCACGGTTGTCGTCTTGCCCGCCCCGTTAGGGCCGAGCAGGCCGTAGACCGTGCCCTCGGGGACCGTCAGGTCCAGGCCGTCTAGCGCGACGACGTCGCCGTAGTGCTTGACGAGGCCGCGTGCGGTGATGATGTCGCTCACGACGCGAGGCTAACGCGCGTCACATCACCTCGATGACGCGGTAGCCACACTCCGCAAGCCGATCCAGCAAACGCCCCCGGTGCTCCGGCCCGCGCGTCTCGAGATCAATGGTGATTTCGACCTCGTCGACGGCAAGGCGGGGATTGGTGCGGAGGTGGGAGACGTCGACGACGTTGGCATCGAGCCGACCGATCTCGTCGAGCAGCCCGGCGAGGGAACCGGGTCGATCGGGCATGTGCACGGTCACCTGAGTGAAGCGACCGCCGGCAGTCAATCCATGCCGGATTACGCGCATGAGGATGAGCGGATCGACGTTGCCACCGGAGAGCACAGCCACCACCGGAGGCTCGAATGCCGACGGCTCATCAATGATCGCGGCTACCGCCGCAGCACCAGCCGGCTCGACGACCAACTTGGAACGCTCGAGCAAGAGAAGCTGGGCTCGGGCCAGGGAGTCCTCCGACACCACCGTGATGTCGTCGACGTACTTTTGGATCAGTGCAAACGGCACGTCGCCAGGGCGACCCACGGCAATGCCATCTGCCATCGTGCGCATCGTCGTCAAAGGCACAGGGTGTCCTGCTACTAACGAGGGCGGATATGCCGCCGCCCCCGCCGCCTGGGCGCCGATCACACGGATATCCGGACGCAATGACTTGACCGCGAGCGCCACACCCGCGAGGAGGCCACCGCCACCGGTGCAGACGACGACCGTGCGCGCGTCCGGCACCTGCTGCAGGATCTCCAGACCGAGGGTGCCCTGTCCCGCGACGATGTCGGCGTGATCGAACGGCGAGATGAAGAGCGCACCGGTGCGATCGGAGTGCTCGCGCGCCTGAACGATCGCCTCGTCAAGGGTGTCACCGTGGAACTCGACCTGGGCGCCGTAGTCGCGGGTGGCCAACACCTTCGGCATGCTCGCGGAGCGAGGCATATAGATCGTTGAGTTGATCCCGAGCAGTTGCGCCGCCAGGGCAACCCCCTGCGCGTGATTGCCGGCCGATGCCGCCACGACGCCGCGGGCCCGCTCCTCGTCGGTCAACTGCGACAGCCGATTGAAAGCCCCGCGAATCTTGAAGGATCCCGCGCGCTGGAGATTCTCTGGCACCAGGTAGGACGGGCCGCCGACCCGATCGGAGAGCCAACGGGCCGAGTGCACGGGCAATTCGCGTACGACGTCCTGCAGCCGCAGAGATGCCGCCTCGATATCGGCCAGGGTCACAGCGTCGGTCACGGCGCCGATCCTCCCAGGTCGGCGACCCCCGTGCATCAATTCCGCCAGCGAGTCCACACTGGAACCATGACGGCTACCGATCCGGAGATCGATCTGCGCGCTGCGGCGCGCGCCGCTCAGGCACGCGTGGCCCACAGCGATGTCATCCCCCCTAGGGACCGACGCCGGGACGTAGCTCGCCCACCGGGTCCACGGCCCTTGGCGACACTCCGGGGCCTCACCTCGGCCTCCGCCCCAGAGTTCCTCGCCTCGATTGAGCGTGACTACCAGCCGATGGCGCACACCCGCCTGGGTCGCGAGCACGCATACATCCTCACGGCGCCGTCGGCGATCGTCGACGTCTTCATCGGGCACGGTCGTCAGACCATGAAAGGCCGCGGGCTGCAGGGCGCCAAGGCTATCCTCGGCAACGGCCTGCTCACCAGCGAGGGTGACGTCCACCTGCGCAATCGCCGACTCGTGCAACCCGCGTTCCATCGTGACCGCATCGCGTCGTACTCCCAGGACATGGTGCGTCTGGCCGAACTCCACTCGAAAGGCTGGCACGCAGGCGCCGAAGTGGACATGCAGGCCGACATGTCAGCGCTCACATTGGCGATCGTGGGCACTACTCTCTTCGGCGCCGACCTTTCCGGTGAGGCACGTGAGATCGGTCAATCACTCGAGAGGCTTTTGCACGGTATGGGCAGCCGCCTTTTCCTCGGACCCGCCGCACTTCGGATCAAGACTCCAGCGCGTCAACGTGGACTCGAAGCGATCTCACGCATTGACGCGATCGTGCAGCGCGTGATCGACGACCATCGGGCAGCGGGCGACACCGGGGACATGCTCAGCATGCTCATCGCCGCCGAGGACGAGGGTGACGTCTTCGACGATGCCCAGGTACGTGACGAAGCAATGACTCTCATCCTTGCGGGGCATGAGACGACCGCGATGACGCTGACCTGGACCTGGCTGCTGCTGAGCCGCAACCCAGCGGCCGCCGAGTGGGTGCATGCAGAACTCGATGAGGTTCTCGCTGGGCGTGCGCCAACCATGGCCGACATGGCGAGCCTGCCCCGCACCCGAGCGATCATCGCCGAGTCGATTCGGCTCTATCCCCCCGCGTGGATCCAAGGCCGTCGTCTCCTCGACGACGTTGAAGTCGACGGCTGGACAATGCCAGCGGGAACGCTGGTCCTTGCCTCCCAGTACGCCCTGCACCGCAGCCCACGCTGGTGGGAGTCCTCGCAGTCCTTCCGGCCACAGCGCTGGCTCAACGGCGACGGCACCTTCAGCGAAGACGCACCGGGTCAACCTCGCGGCGCATGGTTCCCCTTCGGTTGGGGCAATCGTCGTTGCATCGGTGAGCAGTTCGCGTGGACGGAAGCCACTCTCGTACTCGCCACGCTGGCTCAGGAGTGGCAGCCCGAGTTGGCGCCCGGTGCCGTGGTCACGCCGCGACCGGCGGTGACACTACGGACTCACAACGGCGTACCCATGGCGCTCAAGCGGCGCTAGGCGCTCAGTCCCGGGCCTTTGCCACCCACCGCCCGCGCACTCGACAGGCGCGCCCGAGTCGCCGCCTCTGCACCGGCTCGTGATGCGTTCCCGGCCCGGCGCGACACGCCACCGGAATAACCGCCCCAGCGACCACGGGCCGAGGACTGCCCACGGTAGAAGGACTTCACCTCGGCCTCCTTGCTGCGCAGCACCAGAGCTCCGGTCGTCGCGATCACAGCTCCACCCTCGACATCGGCCGGGAGGTCAACGCGCTGGCGCTCCGCCTCGGCCAGAACTTCCTCTCGTGCCTCGGTGAGGCGATCACCAATGCGATCGATGAACGCGCGATAGAACGCCGAACGAGCCGTCTGCGCGGTATGTGGCTTGCGCCAACCGTCACGTGAGATGTAGTGATCGTCGCGCCACTCTCCCAGCGACAGCCAGGTTGTCGCCGACGACGTCATCTGGGTCGCGAGCGATCCGAACAGAGCTTCGACGAGTTCGACATCGCTCGGCATTCCGTAGGCGATGACATAGGTCGAGTTGTGCGCGATGTCCATCTGCAGCGAATTGCAGTGCCCCACAACGACGAACAGGCTCACCAAATGAGTGTTGGCACGCTTGCCCCGCTCACCGATGGTGATGGTCACGCGCGTCGGCTGCTCGCATGCCTCGCGCTTGGCGGTCAGGGCACGAGCGACGGCCAGGTCCACGCTCGCCTGGGTGGCTAGCGCCTGCGCCTTGGCGAGGTAGGCCTCAGCCTCATGGGGGTTGTCGCTGCGTTCGGCCTTGGTGAGTAGCGCGGCGATGCGATCGAGATGGCTCACGCGGCCACCTCCGCACCTGCCAGCGGCACCCCGGCACTGTCGAGTCCGGCGCGCAGCAGCAGTGCGGACGACGGCGAGATCGCGTGTTGGTAGAGCCGAATGAGGGCACCGCAAAAGCGAGGACCGTGCGCCGGTTCGTCATCGGACCAGATCACATGGTGCGCGAGTTCATGGAGCACGACCGTTTCGCGCGCTGCCCAGCGCTGGTCGGCGGTGCCTGCCATCGGGATCGCGATCACGCCATCCAACCCCGGCTCATAGTGAGCTCGGGTGCTGCCGACTCGTTCACGCACCATCACCGGCCCGACATCGGGCCAGCGTTCGGCGACCGGGGCGAGCGCGAGCACAGAATCGACGTATGCCTGTACCGACGCCAGATCCGCGAAATGCCGCTCGGCCGGGACATCGAGCGTCGAGCCGAAGAAGTCCACCCGGCCTCCCCGAGCCAGCGTCGACCTGAGTTGGTCCTCGGCCGCATAGACAGCGGCGCGGTGCTGATCACGGGACATGCGAACAACCTACGGGGCCGGTCCGACAAGGCAAGCCTGCCGCGCCCAGCCTGTGGATAGCTTCACTCTGCCCTGCAGCCCAACCTGACGTACCGTCACTCCATGAGCAGCCGACCCCCCGCCATCCCGGCCGACCTGCCCCGCACCCTCGGTGCCCTGCGCGCGACCGGCTATCAACCCCGGACCGTCAAGGAGGAGATCCGCGCAAACCTCGTCGACCGGCTCGCCGCCGGTGAGTCGAGCTTGCCGGGCATCCTCGGCTTTGACGACACCGTGGTCCCGCAGGTCGAGCGCGCCCTGCTCGCCGCGCACGACTTCGTCCTGCTCGGTGAGCGTGGCCAGGGCAAGACCCGCTTGCTGCGCACCCTCGCGGGCCTGCTCGATGAGTGGATCCCGGTGATCGAGGGATCGGAGGTCAACGACGATCCGCTCGCCCCGGTCAGCGCGTTCGGCGCGCGCACGGTCAGCGAACTCGGCGACGCCACACCGATCACGTGGCGCCATCGCAGCGAACGTTACGGCGAAAAGCTCGCGACGCCGGACACGTCCGTCGGCGACCTCATCGGTGACGTCGACCCGGTGAAGGTCGCCGAAGGTCGCACGCTCGGAGATCCGGAGACCATCCACTTTGGTCTCGTGCCGCGCACCAACCGGGGCATCCTCGCGATCAATGAGCTGCCCGATCTTGCCGAGCGCATCCAGGTGTCACTGCTCAACGTCCTGGAGGAGCGCGACATCCAGGTGCGCGGCTACACCCTGCGCCTACCACTGGATCTGCTCGTGGTGGCCAGCGCAAATCCCGAGGACTACACCAACCGCGGCCGCATCATCACTCCCATGAAAGACCGCTTCGGCGCCGAGATCACCACCCACTACCCGTACGACGTCGAACACGAGGTCGATCTCATCGCACAGGAAGCCGACATGGTGGCTGTCGTGCCCCGCCACCTCATGGAGGTGATGGCGCGGTTCACCCGCCTGGTGCGTGAATCCGGTGCGGTGGACCAACGCAGTGGCGTGTCCGCACGCTTTGCTATCGCCGGTGTCGAGGCACTCTCGGGCGCCGCGCTACGTCGAGGCGCCATCACCGGTGACGTACCCGTCGCACGCATCGGTGACCTTGTCGGCGTCGTGCCTTCCTTGCGCGGCAAGGTGGAGTTTGAAGTCAGTGAGGAAGGCCGCGAGGAGGAAGTCCTCATCCACCTCGCCCGCAAGGCAACCGCGGAGACCTTCCGTCGTCGAGTCGGCGGCTTCGACCTCACCCCGCTCATCGGAGTCCTCGACGAGGGAGGGTCCATCGAGACCGGCGATCTAGTCCCCGGCCCAGACGTGCTCGCTGCGGGTGGCCCCTTCGAAGGCCTCGGCGGGCTCGTCGCCGCACTGGAGGGCGGCGACGCCGAACCCACACCCGGGATCGCCGCCGCGTGCCTTGAGATGGCGCTCGAGGGGCTGTGGCTGACCCGGCGCATCGACAAGGACGAGGACGAGGGCCGCGTGCGATACGGCGTCACGGAGGCGGCGGAGTAGATGCGCTACCGGTACGGCGCCTTCCATGGTGGACCGGATCCCTTGGCGGATCCGGTCGATGCGGGCGCGGCCGTTGATGCACTCGGTGACCGGCTCCTTGACGGATCGTCGGTGCGAGACGCGATGCGCGACCTCATGCGCCGCGGCATGGACGGAATGCGCGGCCTGGACGACTGGCGGCAGCGTCTACAGCAACGGCGGCGAGAGTTACAGCAGTCCGGTCGCCTAGACGGCCTGATCGAGCAGGTCCGCGAGCATCTTGACGCGGCCATCGAACACGAGCGCAACGCCCTTTTCCCCGAACCATCCGACGATGCGCGCTTCCGCGAAGCCCAACTCGACATGCTGCCGGATGACACCGCGCAGGCCGTGCGCGAACTGAGTGACTACGACTGGCGCTCGGAAGACGCGCGCGCGGAGTACCAGGCCATCCGCGACCTACTGCAGCGCGACGTTCTCGACCAGCAGTTCCGGCAGATGTCGCAGGCACTGCAGAACCCGGGCAGTGCCGAGGCGCAGCAGGCCGTCAAGGACATGATGGCCGACCTCAACGAGATGCTCGACAAGCACCGACGCGGCGAGGACACGACCGAGGACTTCGCGGAGTTCATGGACAAGCACGGCAAACTCTTCCCGGACAACCCGCAGACCCTTGAGGAATTGCTCGACGATCTGGCCCGTCGCGCCGCGGCGATGCAGCGCATGCTCGATTCGATGTCCCCCGAGCAGCGTGCCGAACTCGCCGGACTCATGGAGCAGGCGTGGCAGGACATGGACCTCGCGCGCGAGATGGCTCAACTGCAAGATCACCTGCGCGCCTTGCGCCCGGACCTGCCGTGGAGTGGCCGGCAGCGCATGGACGGCGAGCAGGGTATGGGGTTGCCGGATGCGACCGAAGCCCTCGCTGAACTCGCCGATCTCGAAGCCCTCTCGGCGCAACTCGGCCAGGACTATCCCGGCGCCATGCTGGATGACGTCGACGTCGAGGCTGTTGAACGTGCGCTCGGTCGGTCAGCGGTCGATGACATCGAACGACTGCGCGAGATCGAGCGACAACTGCGCGAGCAGGGTTACCTCACCGAACGCATGGAGCTCTCCCCCAAGGCGATTCGCCGCATCGGCCGCACCGCTCTTCGTCGTGTCTTCGGCGATCTCGACACCGGACCACGCGGCGACCATGACGTGCGCGCGACCGGTGCCTCCGGGGAGCTCACCGGGGCGTCGCGTACATGGGAGTTCGGCGATGAGCAACCGCTCGACGTCGTCCGCACCGTCGGCAATGCGGTTCGCCGATCCCTGGCGGAAGGATCGCGCGACATTCGCCTACTGTCGGAGGACTTCGAGGTCCGCGAGACCGAGACCCGCACACGTGCAGCGGTGGCACTGCTGGTCGATCAGTCCTTCTCCATGGTGATGAACGACACCTGGCGCGCCGCCAAGACGACCGCGCTGGCGCTGCACTCCCTGGCCAGTACCGCGTTCCCGCTCGATGCCATGGAGGTCATCGCCTTCGCCAACCTCGCACGCACGGTGCGGCCCGATGAACTCATCGACCTCGCGGCGTCTGACATCCAGGGCACCAACCTGCACCACGCGCTGATGCTTGCCGACCGCTTCTTCGAACGGCATCGTGACGCCGAGCCGGTGTGCCTGGTCGTTACTGACGGCGAGCCCACCGCCCATCTGATGGAGGGGGGTGACTGGTGGTTCAACTGGCCCCCGGATCGCGAGACGGTGGAGTTGGCCGTCGGGCAGGTCGATCGACTCACTCGGCGGGGCATTCCGATCTCGTGGTTCCGCCTCGGCGACGAGCCCCGGCTCGCCCGCTTTCTGGACGCCATGGCCCGCCGCAACGGGGGTCGGGTTTTCGCCGCCGACGGCGACCGGCTCGGTGACTACGTCGTCACGGACTACGTGCGCTCCCGCTCGCGGGGACGCCGCTAGGCGGCGACTGTCTCCCGCCGCGCACCGACGTACCGAGCCGACGTAGGCTGACCGATCGTGCGTCACCGCCTCCCGCTGCTCAAGGACCTCCCGGTCGAGGTTGCAGTGTTGGCGAGCATCGCCTTCTTCGTCGCGCTGGGCTTCGGCATCGTCATCCCGTCGATTCCGATCTTCGCCGAGTCCTTCGGCGTGACCGCCCTGGCGGCCTCCGCCGTCGTCTCGGCGTTTGCTCTCATGCGGTTCATCTCCTCACCTCTCGCCGGCAGTCTCACCAACCGACTGGGCGAGCGTCGCGTGCTGGCAACCGGACTCGCGATCGTCGCGGTCTCCAGCGCGCTGGCAGGCCTGGCGCAAAGTTACGTCCAACTCCTCGTCCTACGCGGCATCGGCGGAATCGGCTCGTCGATGTTCACCGTGTCGGCCATGGCGTTGCTGCTGCGCGTCGTCGACGCCGATCAACGTGGTCGGGCTGCTGCCGCTTGGCAGGGTGGCTTCCTGGTTGGTGGCGTGGCGGGTCCCGCGGTCGGTGGGCTGGTCCTGGCCGTGTCCATCCGTGCCCCCTTCTTCTTCTACGCCGGCACCTTGGCGGTGGCGACCGTGGTAGCCCTCGTCTTCCTCTCTCCCGCGCGGATTGCCGCTCGGGAGGCGGCGGTGGAGTCTCACGACCAGGGAGAAGCTTCGGCGCCTCCGAAATCCGGCTGGCCCGATCTGCTCGATGCTCTGCGCAATGGTGCCTACCGCGCTGCTCTCGCGGTGAACCTCACGACCGGCCTGGCGACGTTCGGCCTGCGCTCGGCGATCATCCCGCTCTTCGTCATCGAGGGTCTGCGGCAGGGACCGAGCCTGTCGGGCTGGGCCTTCCTCGTGGCCGCCGGCGTCCAGGCGATCACGCTGCTGCCCGCAGGGCGCATCACCGACACGCGCGGTCGGCGACCAGCGATGATCATCGGCACGGTCGCCACGGTCGTCGGCATGCTCCTGCTGGTCTTCGACGACCTCGCGACCGGCTCGCTCGGCGTTGCCATCACCATCTTCTTCGTCAGCATGGCGGTGCTCGGGGTGGGGACGGCATTCCTCGGGTCGGCGCCCTCCGCGGTCGTCGGTGACATCATGGGTGGGCGCCGCGGCGGCATCGTGGTGGCCACGTTCCAGATGGTGTCGGACTTCGGCGCCATCATCGGCCCACTCATCGGCGGCCTCATGTTGGATCTCTACGGCTTCGACTGGGCGTTCGCGCTCGGCGCGGCAGTGGCGGCGATTGCGCTGATCTTCGTGGTTCGCATGCCCGAGACCTTGAGCCGTACTCCCGCCGACGCCTGAGCAGCCACTCCCGCTCTGCTGTCTAGCGCGGAGCAGCGAGGAGCAGATCAGGCGTATGTGGGAGCGAGGCGGGGCCAGGGCCGCTCAGACTGCACCAACGCCGCGATCGACAGCAGCAGCGACTCCCGACCAGCACCCGCCACGACCTGCGCAGCCACCGGCGTACCCGCCTCCGGATGAACACCCATCGGGATAACGATGGCTGGCAGTCCTGCCACATTCCACGGCGCTGCGAAGGGCGCGTAGCGGATGTTGGCAAGCATCGTCGACGCCCAACCTCCGTTGTGCCACCGGCGCGCCTCGATCGGTTGCTGCGCCAACGCAGGCGTTACGAGGATGTCGTAGTCGGCGAAGTACTCCGTCGCGCGTCGCTTCCACGTATCGCGCAACCTCTCACTCATGAGCGGTGTACGCCTTACCAGCCGCCCGAGCATCGCGTGACGCTTCACCCGTGACTCAAGGCGGTCGCCATCGATCTCATCCGCATCCGCCGCAGTCCCGGCGAACCAACGCACTAAACCAGCGACTGCCGCGGCATTGCCCGCAAGGTCCAGCGGCGACGTCGGCTCAGCCCGCTCGACGAAGTGATCCTCGCGGCGCAACAGGGCAGCGAGCCGCTCGGCCGCCGCGGCCCAGGCCGGATCCAGGGCCACTCCCGCGACGGGAGGGGCCATGGAAACTCCGACACGCAAACGCTTCGAGACTGGCGCCACATCCGCGAGCCGCGGATCGTCGGCCATCACCGACAGCAGCAGGGCAGCGTCCTCGGGCGTGGTCGCCAGTGCGCCGTTCTCGCTCATGGAGAACCAGTCGTTCTCCCCCAGTTGCGCGGGCACGGTGCCGAGACCGGGCTTGATTCCGACGAGGCCCGTGCAGGCGGCCGGGATGCGAACGCTGCCCATCCCATCATTGCCGTGCGCGATCGGCACCATCCCGGATGCCACGGCCGCCGCGGACCCGCCACTGGATCCGCCCGGGGTGCGCGTGAGGTCCCACGGATTGCGGGTCACGCCGTAGACGGAGTCGGTCGCCCCAAAGACACACAGTTCGGGCACACGCGTGATACCGACGATCACGCCGCCGGCAGCACGAATCCGCTCCACCACGATGTGGTCAGCCGGCTGCGGGGCCTCGTCCGTGGCCGCAGACCCGACCCGCATCGGCTCACCCGCGACCGGCACGTTGTCCTTGATCGCGATCGGTACGCCAGCCAGCGGAAGCGACGACCGATCCGGTCGGGCGTCCACCGAGGCCGCCTCGGCCAAGGCGCGCTCCCCGCGGACAACGGCGAACGCGTCAATATCGTCATTGCGTAGGGCGATGAGGTCAAGGGACTCCTGCACCACAGTCATCGCGGTCGCTCGACCCGCACGCACGGCCTGCGCCGTCGCCGTCGCGGTCGGCAACGTACTCACTGCAGGGCCTGCACGATGTCGGCCACCAGGTCATCGGCATCCTCAATGCCCACTGAGAGGCGAATGAGATCGTCCGGCACCTCCAGCGCGCTGCCCGCCGCGGACGCGTGGGTCATGCGCCCCGGGTGTTCAATGAGCGACTCGACACCGCCAAGAGATTCGCCGAGCGTGAACACCTCGGTCCGGCCGCACACGGCCACCGCCTCTTCGACGCCGCCGGCCACACGGAACGACACCATGCCTCCGAAGTCGCGCATCTGGCGCGCGGCGATCTCATAGCCGCGATGCCCGGGAAGTCCGGGGTAGAGCACCTGTACCACTCGTGGATGATCAGCGAGCACATCAACGATTGCGCGCGCATTCGCACTGTGCCTATCCATGCGAACCCCGAGGGTCTTGATGCCGCGCAGGACCAGCCACGAGTCCCACGGCCCGGGCACCGACCCCATGGCGTTTTGGTGATAGGCCAGTTGCTCACCAACCTCGGGGTCCGCGACGACAAGCGCTCCCCCCACGACGTCACTGTGTCCGCCGAGATATTTCGTCGTCGAATGCACGACGATGTCGGCACCAAGAGCCAGTGGCTGCTGCAGGTACGGCGACGCAAAGGTGTTGTCCACCACGAGCAGCGCACCCGCCTCGTGCGCGATCTGCGCGAGAGCAGCAATGTCCACGACGGTGAGCAGCGGATTCGTCGGTGTCTCGGTCCAGATGATGCGGGTACGCCCCGGCTCTACGGCCCGCCGTACGGCGTCAAGGTCGGTCAGGTCGACCGGCGTGTGCAACAAACCCCACGGCTCGGCAACCCGGGAGAAGAGTCGGTACGTGCCGCCGTATGCATCGTTCCCGATCACCGCATGGGCACCGGGCTGCGTGAGGGCGCGCAACAGCGTGTCCTCCGCCGCGAGGCCCGAGGCGAAAGCCAAGGCCCGCGACCCACCTTCGAGTGAGGCCAGGCACTCCTCGAGCGCATGACGCGTCGGGTTGCCGCTGCGCGAGTACTCATAGCCACCGCGCAGACCGCCGACGCCGTCCTGTGCGAACGTCGACACCTGGTAGACCGGCGGCACCACAGCTCCGGTTAGCGGATCGGGTTCCTGCCCCGCGTGGATGGCACGGGTGGCGAACCCGGACTTGTCCCAACGATGCTCGCTCATAACCCTGAGCCTAGGCGCCGCGGATCCCTACTCCGGCTCGGGTACCGATCCGGTCTGCTGCATCACCGACGTGACAATCTCCAGGGCGCGGTTGGTGAACCGACGAGTTCCTACGTCGCGCCGATGCTCGGGGTACAACGTCAAGGTGATGCGGGTACTGATCTCCGACAGGCCTGGCCCGAGTTCGTAGTGCGCGGTCATCGCCGGGTGATGTTCGGCGTTCGGGACGACGTGGGCCTCCATGTGAAAGGCCACGACGCCGTCGAAAACCACATCACCCCGGGTGGGTGCCCGACGTCCCCCGAGAGCCTCGAGAACGTTGTTGAGCACCGATTCCACTGCGGCGGGATCACCGGGCGCGACCCAGGTCCGCTCGTAGTCACCGTCGTCCACGGCCCCAGGGTGCCACGGACGACCGGCCAATACCGCACAGCGTGGCCGTTCCTGACACCGCGTCGCCAACGAACCAACCGTGGGCAATACTCCTGCCATGGGCCTGTTCTCCGCGAAGTCACAGATGGTTGCTCCCGCCGACGCCCTCCCGGGCCGCGCTGACTACCCCTTCGACATCCCCGCCGACCATGCCGTCCTCGGCACCCCGATTCGCGATCTACCGGTGGCCCCTTGGCCGGCCGACCTGTCGACCATCTACCTCGCCATGGGCTGCTTCTGGGGCGCCGAGGAGATCTACTGGCGTCTGCCCGGCGTCTTCACCACGGCGGTCGGATATCAGGGCGGGTTCACCCCGCATCCGACGTACGAGGAGGTGTGCTCAGGCAGGACCGGACATACCGAGACGGTCCTGGTCGCCTACCGGGAGGCGGAGATCTCGACGTACGACGTCCTGCGTCACTTCTGGGAGAACCACGACCCCACCCAGGGGTACCGGCAGGGCAATGACACCGGTACGCAGTACCGCAGCGCCGTCTTCGTGACGACACCGCAGCAGAGGGAGTTGGTCGAGGCCACCGCAGCGTCCTACGCGCCGGTCATCGCCGAGCGCGGCTACCCCGACATCACGACGCAGCTCGCGCCTGCCGCGGACTGGCCGTTCTACTACGCGGAGGGCTACCACCAGCAGTATCTGTACAAGGTGCCCCATGGATACCGTTGCCACGCCAACACCGGCGTGCCGCTTCCGGCGCTCTAGAGAGGTCGTCGATGCCGCAGTACATCATCTACTTCCATCAGCAGTGGGTCGGTGACCACACCGAGGAGTGGTTCGCATCGCGGGGTCCCCTCGCCCGAGCGGTGGTCGCGGACATGAAGGACGCCGGTGTGCTCATGTTCGCCGGTGGCCTCGAGGAGGAGATGGAGCACGCGGTAAGCGCGGACGCCACGAGCGGTGAGCTCGTCATCACTCAGGGGCCCATCTCCACCGGTGAGTACGTCGGCGGACTCACGATCATCGACGCACCCGATGATGCGTCCGCGACGATGTGGGCCGGCCGGATCGCCGAGGCCTGCGGATGGCCGCAGGAGATGCGTCGCTTCAAGCCCTAACGGCCAACCAACCTAGTCGGCGAGGAAGCCGAGAAGGTCTTGCCGGGAGACCACCCCGACCGGCTTGCCATCGTCAAGGACTACGGCCGCATCAGCGTGCTCCAGGGCCGCAACAGCCGCGGCAACCGGCTCACCCGCCCCGACCTGCGGTAAGAGTGCCGACATGTGCTTGTCGACCGTGTCAGCCAGCACCGCAGAACCGGTGAAGAGAGCGTCGAGCAGGTCACGCTCCACCACCGAACCGACGATCTCCGCGGCCATGACCGGAGGCTCGGCACGCAGCACCGGCATCTGGGAGACGCCGTACTCGCGCATGGTGTCAATGGCCTCGCGAACTGTCTCGGTGGGATGGGCGTGGACGAAGGGGGGGAGCTCACCGGACTTGCCGCGCAGGACGTCGCCCACGGTCCGCTCCCCCGCCGTCGGGCCAAAGCCGTAGGACGCGAGCCACTCATCGTTGAAGACCTTGGAGAGATATCCGCGCCCGCCGTCGGGCAACAGCACCACGACCATGTCATCCGCGTTCGCGCGCCGGGCCACGTCGAGGGCCGCGACCACGGCCATACCGCACGAGCCGCCCACGAGCAGGCCCTCCTCGCGCGCAAGGCGCCGCGTCATTTCGAAGGAGTCGCGGTCGCTGACCGCGATGACCTCATCAGCGATGGTGGCGTCGTACGTCGTCGGCCAGAAATCTTCGCCCACGCCCTCGACGAGATACGGCCGACCGGACCCGCCCGAGTAGACCGAGCCCTCAGGATCGGCGGCAATAATCTGCACGCGGCCATCGCTGACCTCCTTGAGGTAGCGGCCCACCCCGGAGATGGTTCCACCGGTGCCGGCTCCCGCGACAAAGTGCGTGACCTTGCCGTCGGTCTGCTCCCACAGCTCCGGTCCCGTGCCCTCGTAGTGCGAACGCGGATTGTCCGGGTTGGCGTACTGGTCAGGCTTCCACGCGCCGGGGATCTCCCGCGCCAGGCGGTCGCTCACGCTGTAGTAGGAACGAGGGTCCTCGGGGTCGACAGCGGTGGGGCACTCGATCACCTCCGCGCCATACGCCCGAAGGACGTTCTGCTTGTCCTGCGAGACCTTGTCCGGGCAGACGAAGATGCAGCGGTAGCCGCGTTCCTGGGCCACCAGGGCAAGGCCCACACCGGTGTTACCACTGGTCGGCTCGACGATGGTGCCCCCGGGCTTGAGGAGTCCCTCGGCCTCGGCGCGCTCGATCATGCGGGTCGCGATGCGATCCTTGACCGAACCGCCGGGGTTGAAATATTCGACCTTGGCGTAGACCGGACAGGCGATTCCCTCGGTCACATGCCGTAGCCGGACCATGGGAGTTTGGCCGATGAGGTCAACGACGGATTCCACGACGCGCACGAGTCCACAGCCTACGCTGGACCCGTGAGTCGGCCGCCAGCGATTGCCCTCGCCCCGGGGATCTACCGGATTCCCACCATGGGCGACTTCATCAACTCCTTCGCCGTCCTCGAGGATGACGGCTCCGTCACGCTCATCGACTGCGGAGTGAAGCGAGCTCCGGCAAGCATCGTCAAAGGTCTCGCCCACCTCGGCAAGGACCCGAGTGATGTGCAGAGCATCATCGTCACGCACGCACATTCCGATCACGCCGGTGGCGCCGCGACGATGGTGCAGAAGACTGGCGTCGACGGCGTCACGGTCCATGCTGACGACGCGGACTTCATCCGCTCGGGGAGTGCGGCGCCACGTGATGCGAGCACCCGACTCGGCGCCATCTTCCAGCGTCTGCCAGGTGGTGGTTTCCCGCCGGTCGCGGTGACGAGTGTGTTGGTCGACGGCGAGCTCATCGACGCGGGCGGTGGCCTGCGCATACATCACACGCCGGGCCATTCCCCCGGCCACATCTCCTTGATGCACGAGCCGACCAAGACCCTCATCACCGGTGATGCGATCTGGAACATGAACGCGCGCATGAGCTGGCCGGTCGCCGCCTTCTGTACGTCGTACCGGCAAAACCAGCAGACCGCGCATGTGCTCGGCGAACTCGACTACACGGTTGCCGCGTTCACCCACGGCCCCGAGATTCGCGGCAATGCACGCGAGCAGGTGCGCGGCTTCCTGCAGCGGGCGACCAAGGGTTCTTGATGGCCGGACCCATCACCCGCACGGCCGCAGCCGCTGGGGCCAGCGCGGTGGCCGCCGCGGGACTCCTCACCGCCCAGGCATTGCAGGCACGGCGCCGCATCGGGCGCCGCACCACGACGGCGCCCTATGCCGATGGCCGTTACGGCACGGGCTCAGGCACATCGATCCGGCTTGCGGTCCTCGGGGACTCCGGTGCTGCCGGGCTGGGCGCCCAGCATCCGCAGGACACGATGGGAGCTATCCTCGCCACGGCCCTATCGGAAGTCGCTGGCCGTACGGTGACGTTGAGCAACCATGCTGTGATCGGGGCTCAGACCGCCGACCTTGACGCGCAGGTGGATCGTGCGCTGTGGACGCGACCCCACGTCGCGGTGATCATGGTGGGCGCCAACGACGTAACCCACCTCGTGCCCCATACCCTTTCCGCACGTCGACTGCGGCGCGCTGTGCGTCGGCTGCGCGAGTCCGGAACCGAGGTCGTGACGGCGACCTGCCCCGACTTGGGGACGGTCAAGCCAGTGCCGCAGCCCCTGCGCACGGTCATGCGTCGCGGGTCCCGACGGCTCGCACTGGCCCAGGCGGTGGCAACACGGGCCGAAGGGGCTCGTCCGGTACCGCTCGGGGACATCCTGGGTCCGGAGTTCGATGAGCGGCCCGAGGTGATGTTCGCCGAGGACCGATTCCACCCGTCAACCGAGGGCTACACCGCGGCGGCCCAGGTGCTGCTGCCCGAGGTCATCGCCGCATGGCGCCGCGGCGGTGAAGGCGAGATCCTCCCAGCGGTGGTCGACCTCGAGCCCACGTGACCCCTCTACATCGCTTCTCCGGCAAGTCGGGAGGGATGGTCGAGTACACCCGAAATCGACCCCCGCACCGACCGCTGCTCCTACTCGGCTGGACAATCGTCACAGGGTAAGTCGGACTTCGCGAACGGCGTTAGCGGCAAAGTGCGCCAGCTCCTCCGGCGGCTCAAGCGCGATCAGGTCAGCGCCGGTCACCGCCACCTGATCGCCCACCGCCGAATCACCGACGTCGGGGACAACCCGGCGTGGCTCACCGCTGACATCAGCAGCAGCATCAGCAAGCCGCTGTGCCAAGGCCCGGGCCCCTGCAGCACGCGATGGGTACGGCGGCCACGGGGCCGAAAGCTTCGTCAGCGGCATGCCGCGCAGCCGATCGACCACGCGATCGAGTTCGACCGCGAGATCGCCTGTCATCGACGTCTAGTCGCGGCCGGACGCGATGATCGCGAACAGGCGCAGGAATTCCAGGTAGAGCCAGACCAGGGTGACCAGCAGACCGAACGACAGCCGCCACGACTCCCGCTCCGGCAGGCCCATCGCGATGCCCTGCTTGATGGCCTCGAAGTCGAGCATCAGGGTGAAGGCTGCGAGGCCGACGCCGAACAGGCACAGCAGAAGGCCAAGGGTGCCGACGCCGTAGAAGCCCCAACCGCCGCCGACGCCGAAGAGGGCACCGACGAGCGAGGCCAGGGCGATGACGAAGTAGGCACCCATCGCAAGGGTCAGGAATTTCACGAACTTGTTGGTGACCTTCACCAGGCCAGTGCCGTAGAGAAGCAGCATCACACCGAAGGTCGTGAAGGTGGCGAGCACGGCCTGTAGGACAAGGCCCTCGTATTCATTGGCCAGGCCGATCTGGTTGTACCAGTAACTGATCGCCCCGAGCATGAAGCCGGAAACAACGGCGTACAGAATCACCATCGGCGGGCTCACCTGACGCTTGACCGCGTTGACGATGCCGAGAATTACCGTGCCGATGAGCGCGGCGAACATCAAGATGCCGCCGATCGTCGGCGCGGCCGAGATGACCTGCCAGCCGACCACCGCCATGATCGTGGCGACGACGAAGAGGATCGCACTCTTGGCCATGATGTCCGGCATCGTCACCCGCTGACCGGGCGGCGCCGGGATCTGAACGCCGGCGTAGAGACCGGGCTTGGTGCCCGCCCCACCGGGAGCGGGGGCAGGGGTCGCGGTGCCAGTGGTCGAGGGGCGCTCGGCAGCAGCCACGGCGGTGCGACCTTCCTCGTAGGCGAATCCGGGACCGGACTTCGATGCCTGGGCGGCCTCACGGTCGATCCGGGCAAGCACGGGGTTGGACGTCTGCATCGTTCCTCCATGGGGGGCGGGTGCCTTCGTCCACAGTAACCGACAAGGGCCAAGATGCCATTCCCATGGGCCAGAAGGCGGTCATCACCACCTAGGCTGACACCGCGCCCCCGTAGTCCAATTGGCAGAGACACCCGGCTTAAACCCGGCACAGTGAGGGTTCAAATCCCTCCGGGGGCACCACTTCGAAGTCCGCCGAGTGTCGAGAACCGTGAGGACATTCCGGGCAAAAGCTCCACGCTTCTCGACACTCGGCGATCACGTCGCCAGGATCGCCGCTCGATCCATCACGGCGTCGAGCATCTGCTCGGTCAGCCGGCCGGTGAAGGTGTTCTGCTGGCTGGGGTGGAAGCAACCGATGAGCACGCGCTCGCCGATCGAGACCTCTGTCCCATGCCCGAACGTCGGGCGCGGCCTGGGTACCGGCTCCCCCACCTCGGCGAGCATCCGCAACACCACCTGCCACGCAAACCCACCGAGGGCCACGATCACCGAGGGATCGGTCAACTCCCACTCACGCACGAGCCACGGCGCGCAGGCATCCCGCTCTGTCACTGTCGGCTTGTTATCCGGCGGTGCGCATCGGACGGCAGCCGTGACTCGCGCACCTATCAACTCCAGCCCGTCGTCGACCGAGATAGACGTGGACTGATTCGCCAGGCCAACTCGATGCAGCGACGCAAACAGCCAATCCCCGCTGCGGTCGCCGGTGAAGACCCGACCGGTGCGATTGGCGCCGTGCGCGGCGGGCGCGAGCCCGACGATGAGCACCCGCGGATGCGGATCGCCAAAACCCGGTACAGGTCTACCCCAGTACTCCTCGTTGGCGTACGCCGCCCGCCGCGTTAGCGCGACGTTCTCACGCCACTGCACCAGGCGGGGACAGCGGCGGCACGCCACGATCGCGGCATCGAGTTCGCTGAGATCCGAGCACCGGGACGCGACGGTGGCCGGGGCCAACCTGCCGGTGTTCACGTGAGGGCGCCGAGATCAGTCGCGGCCGAACGGCCCGTCGAGCCGACCGTGCAGGAAGTCCAGGCTGCGCCGCCAGGCCAGCGCCGAGGCCTCGGCGTCATACACCTCGGGGCGATCGTCGTTGAAGAAGGCGTGCTCGGTCCCGGGATAGGTCTCGACCGTGGCCTGCCCGCCGTGCCCATTGATCTCCCGCGCGTACCGGTCAATGTCGGCACCGGTCTGCGGGATGTCTGCCTCGCACTGATGGATAAGCGCCGCTCGACCGTCGTAGTTGGACCACAGCGGGTGGTAGTCCGGCCACGGCACCGCGGGGTAGAAGGCCACCGTGGCATCGATATGCGGCGACACAGTCGGCGCGAGCAGCGCCAACCCACCACCCATGCAAAATCCCATCGCCCCCACTCGAGGTGAGTTCAGCAGCCCGCTGCGCTCCAGATGATCGGCCGTCGCCACGAGATCAGCCGCCACCGCGTTGATCTGCAGGCCCAGCATGAGCTTGCCCGCCTCGTCCGGCTCGGTCGTCGTCACACCGCGGTAGTGGTCGGGAGCGATCGCGACGAAGCCTTCGTCCGCGAGTCGATCCACGACGGACTGGATGTGCGGCACGATCCCCCACCATTCCTGGATGACGATCAGACCGGGCCCGCGGCCCGAGTCCGGTACACCGAGGTAGCCCGGCATGTCACCGGCGGAGGAGGGGATCTCAATCATGTCGGCCATGACCTCAGACTAGGCCGCGCTGACGACCTACGCGTCCCCGGATGAGGCTGAGCGGCCCTGGCTGCCGGCGACCTGCGCCGTACGCTCCTGCGGGACCGAACTCCCGCGCACGATCAGAGTCGTCGGGGAGATGATCTCCTCCGGCTCGGTCGCGTCATCGACCATGCGAGCGAGCAGCGCTTCGGCGGCGGTGCGTCCCATGTCGACCACCGGCTGGCGTACCGTCGTCACGTCGAGCAACTCCGCCAGTTCGTGGCCGTCGATGCTCGCGATCGCGATGTCCGATCCCGGTCGAATGCCATGCCGCTGCAGGGCACGAATGGCGCCGAAGGCCATGTCGTCAGACATGACGAATACCGCGGACGGCGGGTTGGGCCGGGAAAGCAGCGCGGTCATGGCGTCTTCGCCACCCTGCACGCTGAAGTATCCATAGGCCTCAAGCGAGCCGTCGGGGGCCAGCCCAGCTCCCTCCATCGCCTCGCGGTAGCCCTGGGCGCGATGTGACTGAGAGGTGGAAGCTCTCGGGCGACCGGAGATCATGCCGATGCGCTTGTGGCCGAGATTGATCAGATGCTGCGTTGCGACACGACCGGCCGAGATGTCATCGATCGTCACGGACGTGCTGCCCTCCCAGGTGGTGCCAATGAAGCTGGTCGGCAAACCGAGCATGAGCAGGTCTGCTACACGCATGGCATCGGTGGGCAACGTGACCACGATGAGTCCGTCAACACGACCACGCAGCCGGCGCTCGGGCGGCAGTCCTGGATTGGTGCCGGGATCACCCACCTCGAAGACAAGGAGGTCGACGTCACGCTCCTGGAGCACGTCGCTAACCCCTGAGAGCACGCTGGAGAAGAACCATCGATCGATGAAGGGGGTGATCACCGCGATCGTGCCGGTTCGACCGCTCGCCAGACGCGAGGCGCTCGGCGAGACGACGTAGTCAAGTTCGGCCGCAACCTGGCGCACGCGCTCCCGGGTCTCGGGATCGACGTGGGGCAATCCACGCAGGGCGCGGGACACGGTTGCCGTCGACACTCCGGCCGCCTCAGCGACATCGCGGATCGTGATCGACATGTGGTCCTTCCCGAAATCGGCGCGCTGGCCGTACTGAAACGGTACGAATCGGGAGTGTACGACGATGCCGCGTGTTTCCGCAACCGCTTACACGGCGAGGGTGCGGGCGACACCGTCCAAGATGTCGGTTTCACTGGCCACGATCTGCCCCTGGCCGCTGCGCCGCAGGATGGCGCGCAGCACCATGGCCCCTCCCGCGATGACGTCAACCCGCCCTGGGTGCATGACCGGGAGCGCAGCGCGCTCAGCGCGCGGCATACGCAGCAACTGCTCGGTGAGATCCTCCACATCCGGGGCAGAAACCGATCGGCCATGGATGGCCGCCGGGTCATACGCCGGAAGGTCAAGGGCCAGCGCCACGATGGTGGTGACGGTTCCCGCTACTCCTACGAGACTCGCCGCCGCAGACCAGTCGATGACCTCGCCGGCCCGATCCAGAGCCGCCGCGATGTCGCGCTCGGTCGCCTCGATCTGCCCCGCTGTCGGTGGATCGCCGTGAAGATGGCGTTCGGTCATGCGCACACAGCCGATGTCCACGGAAATCGCCGCACTCGGCTCGGCATCCCCCAACACGAATTCGGTCGATCCTCCTCCGATGTCCACGACGAGACAGGGGGATGCGACGACACCGCCCGGCAAACCCAGCACCGCACCACGGAAACTCAAGGCGGCCTCCTCGGTCCCGGCAATGATCTCCGGCTCCACCCCCAACCGCTCACGGACGCCATCGACGAAAGCGGCGCGATTGCTGACGTCGCGACTCGCGCTAGTGGCAACGAACCGCACGCGTGTCGCGTCGAGATCGTCGATGACCTCGGCGTAAGCATCACACGCAGAAAACGTGCGCGCCAACGCTGCATCACTGAACGCGCCGGTGCGATCGACACCCTCGCCCAGACGCACGATGATCATCTGCCGATCCACCTGGCTGAGGTGATCGCCGTCAACGTCGGCAACAAGCAGGCGGATCGAATTGGTTCCGCAGTCAATGGCGGCGACCCTCACGAACCCTCCTCCGCCACGGCGTCACGACAGCACACCGGCTCCCACCAAGATCCGACCTTGGCCCGAACCTCATCGCCGAGAGGGTTGACACCGGGGCCGGCCGCCAGCGCGTGCGCGAGGAGCACGTGCAGGCACTTGACCCGATCGGGCATGCCGCCCGCGGACACTCCGGCGATCTCCTCGACCGGTTCCAGCGATTCGCGATCAGCGAGATAGGACTCGTGCGCGGCTCGATACGCCGCCGCGAGTTCCGGATCGCTACCCAGTCGTCCCTCCATCTCACGCATAACGCCGCCCCCCTCGAGTCGACCGACCGCGGAGGCAGCGCGGGGACACGTCAGGTAGTACGTCGTGGGGAACGGCGTGCCGTCATCAAGTCGCGGTGCCGTGGTGACCGCATCGGGTTCACCGCAGGGACAGCGGTGGGCGATCGCGACAACGCCGCGCGGCACGCGGCCGAGTTGTCGAGCGATGGCCGCGACATCCGCCGCATCGATATCCGGCACGTTCACGGGGTCGGGGACAGATCAGCCTGACGGGTGGAGTCCCACAGGCGTTCGTACCAGGGGACCTCTTCGGTCGCGGTCACTGCCTGGGTCTCCACAGGGCGGTCATCGTGACCGAGTACGACGTAGCCGATCTCGCCGGGGAAGACAAAGTGCAACCGGCTGCGTGCCTGCGCGATGACATAGGCCGGATCACTCCAGTCGGCCAGTTCCCCTTCCAGCACAGCCACCCGCTCACGCGCCGACGAGACGTCGGACTCCAGTGCCGCAATCTCCGAACGTTGGGACAACCAGGACCGGACCGGGATGGCCAGCGTCACCGCGAGAGCGGCGACCACGAGGACGAGAATGGCCGCACGCCCCGTCAACGAGGTTCGCGGCCGAGTCATCGGCCTATCGTCGCACGCTCAGCCAGCGAAACGCGGGAACGCCGCCGCTCCGGCGTAGCGGCCGGCATCGTCGAGTTCTTCCTCGATGCGCAGCAGCTGGTTGTACTTCGCCACGCGCTCCGAGCGCGCTGGGGCGCCGGTCTTGATCTGGCCAGCGTTCACCGCGACGGCGAGGTCGGCGATGGTCGTGTCCTCCGTCTCGCCCGAGCGGTGACTCATCATGCAGCGATAGCCATTCGTCTGAGCGAGGGAGACCGCATCCAAGGTCTCGGTGAGGCTGCCGATCTGATTGACCTTGACCAGGAGCGCGTTGGCCGCGCCTTCGGCGATGCCACGGGCGAGACGCTCGGGATTGGTGACGAACAGGTCGTCGCCCACGAGTTGCACTCGGTCACCGATGGCGTCGGTGCAGTGGATCCAACCGCTCCAGTCGTCCTCGGCCAGCGGATCCTCGATGGACACGAGCGGGAAGT
>JALQUH010000021.1 GCA_023263845.1 Candidatus Nanopelagicales bacterium
GTCATCGTCATCGTCCTTGTGGGCATTGTCCAGTTCAACAAGCTCAGACGACTTGATGTGTCGGCGGAGGGTGCCCTTGGCGATATCGACACGCTGCTCACCAAGCGAGCCGACCTTGTGCCCAATCTGGTGGAAACGGTCAAGGGATCCCGCGACTTCGAGGCGTCCACGATGGAAGCGCTCACTGACGCGCGGGCACGAACGGCAGCGGCGCAAACCGTTCAGGAGAAGTCCTCCGCGGACGGCATGATGACCGGCTTGCTCGGTCGCTTGTTCGCCGTTGCCGAGGCGTACCCACAGCTCATGACCACGACCAACTTTGGTCAACTGCAGAGCCAACTGGCGGACATCGAGGGCCAACTGCAATTCGCGCGCCAGTACTACAACGACTCGGTGGTGCAACTCAATACGGCGTTGAAGACCATTCCGGCCATGTGGTTCGCTGGCATTGCGAGTGTCTCTCTCCGGGAGTTCTACCGCGAGCCCGACGATGAGCGGCGGAGCGCCCCCGACGTGCAGTTCTGACCATGACTCGGGCTTTCCGGTGGGTAGTTGCGGCGACGTTGGGTGTCGCGGCGTGGCTCTTGGCAACAACGGCGGCACAGGCATTCGAGACGATCGCGTCCTATGACGTCGCTGCGGTGGTGACCAGCGAGGGCGACATGAACGTCACCGAGACCATCGTCTATGACTTCCACTCCGAAGAACGTCACGGCATCTACCGAGCCATCCCGTACGCCGATGAGTTACCCAATGGTCAACTCTGGAGCCATGACATCACGGTCACGTCTGTGACGATGGATGGCGCACCGGTCCCCTACGACGTCAGCGATGTTGGCTTGCTCCGCGAGATCAAGATTGGCGATCCGGATGTGACCATCACCGGCAGTCACGTCTATGTCATCTCCTACACCGTCGCCGGGTCTCTGCGCCCCTTGACGCAGGAGGAACTCGCGGAGTCGAATCCCTACGGCTTTGCCCCGGGTGATGTCGAGTTGTATTGGGACTTCATCGGCACCGACTGGTACGCGCCCATCTACTCGGTGACGGTGTCTGTCCGGGGACCCGGATCGGTCCTGGCGGCCGAGTGCTTCACCGGCACCGTCGGCGCAACGACACCGTGCCGCGATCGCATTGAGGGGACGGGCGTCACGTTCCGTCACGACTACCTCGGACCGGGTCAGGCTCTCACCGGCGTCGTCGCCTACCCCGGTGCGGCGTTCACCACGCCGCCGATCTATCTGGTGGAGGACCCTCCGCTCTCCGAGTCGCCGGGCCGCGTCTTCCTCATCGCGGGCCCGCTGGCTCTCCTCGCCCTGCTCCTGCCCTCGGCGATCGTGCTCATCCTTCGCCGCCGAATTCAGCGCGTGGCCATCCCCAACGCGGCCGTGCAGTTCGGTCCGCCAGATGACCTGAGGCCTGCAGAGATCACCGTGAGCATGGACGGCGAGTTGGAGGCTCGCGGTGTCATGGCCACATTGCTCGATCTCGTCGCCCGGCGATACATCACCGTGTCGGCGCAGGATCCTGGCCTGATGCGCAAGGGGCGGATCGACCTGGCGTGGTGGGGTGCGGGAACCGACGGTTTGCGGCCCTGGGAGGAGAAGTTCCTGGGCGAGATCTTCGAGGGTCGCTCCCAGGCCAGTCTTGAGGGATACGACGCTGGCTTCGCAAAGGCGGTCGTGGCGATGCGTGACGAACTTAAGAAGCAGGCGACCGCCACCAAGAGGTACAACCCCGCCATGCACGAGGCTCGCGGGCCATTGGGCTGTGCCGCGGGCATTACCTTGATGGTGACCGTTGCGGCGTTCGGCCTATTTGTCGCTACCGAAAGCGCGCTCGTGTTCGCCGGTCTCCTGCCCATCCTGGTGGCATTGACCGTTGGGCTGTTCCTTGCCCGCGTTGTCGCTCCGGATCAGGAGACGGTGGAGTCGGCGCGGTTTGAGGCCCGCGTGGAGGGGTTCAAGCGGTTCCTCGACACTGACCCGGGTGCAGCGCGTCGAGAACTGGTCCAGCGCCTAGGGCTCCCGCCGCACGCGGTCTTCGCCACGATGCTCCCGTACGCCGTGCTCTTTGGGTTGGAAGGATCGTGGTCGGGCGCCTTCCCCGAAATCAGTCCCGACGATCTGGCTACCAGCGGCCTGTACGTCGCGAACCTCTACGCCCTCACCCACCTGGTGAATACCGGCTCCGCCACGGTGAGTGCGGCGTACACGAGGCCAAGTTCTTCCGGGGGGTCCGGCTTCTCTGGCGGCGGAGGGTTCTCCGGCGGTGGCGGGGGCGGTGGTGGTGGCGGCTCGTGGTGACGATGTCTCCCTCTCGTCGAGTGTCGAGATACGTGGCTTCTTTACGGCGTGTCGCACCCCGTAACTCGACACTCGGCGGGGGTCGGGCTGGCTAGCCTGCCGCTGTGATGGGTTCGCCTGGACCGTGCCCGGCATGCGAGACGGTCGATCTGGAGCGCCGCGGCGGCAAGGATTTCTGCCCGCGGTGCCACTACATCCAGCCGTGCTGCGACGGCGGCGACTGCTCCATCTAGGGCAGCGGCGACGCTGGCGCCCTAGGGTGGGGTGATGCGCGCAATCGAGGTCACCGAGTTCGGCGGTCCGGACGTCCTGCACATCGCGGAAGTCGACGAGCCCGCACCGCTGCCGGGCCTTGAGGTTCTGGAGGTGAGCGCTGCGGGGGTGAACTACGCCGACACGCACGCGGTCGAGAACTCCTATCTCGCCGCCCAGGAGCTCCCCTTCAT
>JALQUH010000042.1 GCA_023263845.1 Candidatus Nanopelagicales bacterium
CCAGCATTCGGTGGCTCAACTCCGCAATATCGGTATCCAGCCCGATGCCATAGTTCTGCGCGCCGACCGGCCCGTCCCGGCAGGGATCAAGCGCAAGATCTCGCTCATGTGCGATGTAGACGAAGAGGCCGTGGTGGCGGCCGTCGATGCGCCAAGCATTTACGACATCCCCAAGGTGCTGCACGCGGAGGGACTTGATGCCTACGTTGTGCGTCGGCTCGGCCTTCCCTTCCGCGACGTGGATTGGACCCGCTGGAGCGACCTCCTGCGTCGTGTCCATCGCCCGACGCACGAGGTGGACGTCGCCCTCGTCGGCAAGTACGTCGATCTGCCCGACGCCTACCTGTCCGTGACCGAGGCGCTGCGCGCTGGCGGCTTCGACCAGGACTGCCGGGTCAATCTGCACTGGGTCACCTCCGACGATTGTGCGACGCCGGAAGGGGCGGCCGAGCAACTCGCGGGCATGGATGCGGTGTGTGTCCCCGGTGGATTCGGGGTGCGCGGTATCGAAGGCAAATTGGGGGCGCTGCGCTACGCGCGCGAAAACCGCATTCCCACCCTCGGCCTGTGCCTCGGGCTGCAGTGCATGGTCATCGAATACGCGCGCGATGTCGCCGGACTCGAGGGCGCTAACAGTCTGGAGTTCGACGAGTCCACCCCGCACCCGGTCGTGAGCACCATGGCCGATCAGCGAGACGTCGTCTCCGGCGACCGCGATATGGGCGGCACCATGCGCCTCGGGCTGTACCCCGCCAAATTGGCGGACGGCACCGTTGTCCAGGCGACCTATGGAATGCCCTACATCGACGAGCGACACCGCCACCGCTATGAGGTCAACAACGCCTACCGACCTGCTCTGGAAGAGGCCGGGCTCGTGATCTCGGGAACGTCCCCGGACGGTCGGCTTGTGGAATTCGTCGAACTTCCCGCGGACGTCCACCCGTACTACGTGGCCACGCAGGCGCATCCGGAATTCCGATCTCGGCCGACTCGGGCCCACCCGCTGTTCGCGGGCCTGGTCAATGCGGCTATGGCTCGACGCGCACAGGTGGCGCAGGTCGCTCCTGTCGCGTCATCGTGAGCATTGAGAGCGCGTGACCGACGAGATCTGGCGTGGCCCGGTCCGGGACGTCGCGCAGCCGGCACGCCTGCTCGGCAGCACGGTGCGCTATCGCGGGCATGTCTGGTCGGTCCGTAGCGATCGCGTCGAACTGCCAACCGGCCATGTCGTCGAGCGCGACGTCGTCGACCACACGGGAGCGGTGGGGGTTGTGGCGCTCGATGACGCTGACCGGGTCCTCATGATCCGGCAGTACCGGCAGCCCATCGGCGGCTACCTGTTTGAAGTACCCGCCGGACTGCGCGACGTGTCCGACGAACATCCGTGGCAGACCGCACAGCGGGAACTCCTCGAAGAGGCCGGCTACACGGCGGATACGTGGCATGTGCTCGTGGACTTCTACAATTCGCCGGGCGGATCCGATGAGGCTTTCCGCTGCTATCTCGCACGCGGCCTGCGGGAGGTGGCCGGCGGACGTCCGGCCACCGGCGAGGCCGAAGAGACGCATCTACCCCGGACCTGGGTCCCGCTCGACGAGGCGGTGGAACTCGTGCTCCGAGGTGAGTTGCACAATCCGACTGTGGTGGCTGGAGTCCTCGCCGCCGCCGCGGCCCGGGATCGTGACTGGACGACGCTCAGACCGGCTGACGAATCCATGTGGCAGTTAGCCCCTGCCGACGGCTCGGACTGACCGTCGATGACCGAGCAGCCGTCGGTCGCGCAGGCCGCCCAGGACTACCTCGATCACCTCGCGGTGGAACGGGGCCTGTCCCGCAACACCGTGGCGGCGTACCGGCGGGACGTCACGCGCTTCGAGCAGTGGTGCGCGGGCCGGGGGATTAGACGGCTCGGCGAGGTCGCGGAGTCCGACCTAGCGGACTTCGCGGTGAGCCTGGGTCGTGGAGACGACGTGCACGTGGGGCTGTCGCCGGGCTCGACGGCTCGCACCGTGGTGGCGGTACGCGGCCTGTTCCGCTTCGCCCTGGCGGAGGGGGTCACCGAGCAGGATGTGGCCCGTGACTGGAAACCGCCGCCCATCCCGCAGCGCCTCCCCAAAGCGATCTCCTACGCAGATGTCGTTGCTCTCCTGGATGCGGCCGCAGCGGGGGACCCGCCCCTGGGGCTTCGTGATGCCGCTCTTGTCGAGGTGTTGTACGGCGTGGGTGCGCGCATCTCCGAGGCGTGTGGACTCGATGTCGACGATGTCGATCTTGACGAACGCGCGATCTTGCTGCGCGGCAAAGGGAGCCGGGAACGTCGGCTCCCCCTGGGAGACAAGGCAGCCGAGGCCATTGATGCCTACCTCGTTCGAGGTCGACCCGGCCTGGTGGCCCGCTCGACTCCCGCACTGTTCCTCAACTCTCGCGGAGCGCGATTGAGCCGCCAGAGTGCCTGGGCCGCCGTGCAGGCAGCCGCTGGCCGGGCCCGGCTCGACGGCATCTCGCCCCACACACTCCGCCACAGCTTCGCAACCCACCTCCTCGAGGGTGGCGCTGATGTCCGGGTGGTCCAAGAACTCCTCGGGCACGCCTCGGTCACCACGACGCAGATCTACACCAAGGTCACGGTGGATTCCCTGCGTGAGGTGTATGCCGCCAGCCATCCCCGGGCCCGGGATTAGCACAACGGCCCGGCCTTGCCCCCGGATGAGGGCTTCGTCTGAGAGGATGCCGAGGGTCAAGGGAAAGGAGGGCGGAGCACCGTGGATAACGACGGCGATAGTGGTGGGGCGTTGGACCCCAAGGCCGGGCCGGGTAAGGGCGAGATGGGCCCCACCGGTCGTCCCGAGCCCGTGTTCCCTGAGCCGGCCCCCTTGAGCGAGCACGGACCGGCCCGAGTCTTGGCGATGGTCAACCAGAAGGGTGGCGTTGGCAAGACGACCTCGACGGTCAATCTCGGGGCCGCTCTCGCCGAATACGGACGACGGGTGCTGCTGATCGATTTCGATCCGCAAGGTGCACTGTCGGTGGCGCTCGGCGTGCCGGCGCATGAGCTTGAGCGGACCGTCTACAACCTGCTCATGGACGACGACTGCTCGATCGAGGACGTCACCGTGAGCACTGCGGTACCCGGACTCGATCTGGTGCCCAGCAACATCGACCTTTCCGCTGCCGAAGTGGCCTTGGTCAACGAGGTGGCGCGCGAGCATGCCCTTACGCGCGCACTTGCTCCGGTCCTCGATCGGTACGACTACATCATCATCGACTGCCAGCCATCGCTCGGTCTGCTCACCGTCAACGCCCTGACGGCGGCGAACGGGGTCCTCATTCCGTTGGAGTGCGAGTACTTCGCTCTTCGTGGGGTCAAGCTCCTCACCGACACGGTGACCAAAGTGCAGAGCCGACTCAATCCCCGCTTGGAGATCACGGGCGTCGTGGGGACGATGTACGACTCGCGCACCCTGCACACCCGCGAGGTTCTCGAACGCGTCGTGGATGCCTTTGGGGATCTTGTCTTCCACACGGTTATTAGCCGAACGATCAAGTTCCCGGATGCGACCGTTGCCGGTGAGCCCATCACGGTGTTTGCCCCGACCAGCTCCGCGGCCGAGGCCTATCGCCAGTTGGCCCGCGAGCTCATCAGCAAGTGACCGACGTCCAGACGCCTGAGGCGTCAACGCAGTTCGTCGAGATGGCGGAGGCGAGTCCCGCGGGCTCGGCGTTTTCGGTATCGCTTGACGGTTTTGAGGGCCCCTTTGATCTGCTCCTGCAATTGATCTCCAAGCACAAGCTCGAGGTCACCGAACTCGCCCTGCATGTGGTGACCGATGAGTTCATCGCCCACATTCGGTCACAGGGGTCGGAGTGGGATCTAGGCGAGGCCACGGAGTTCCTTGTGGTTGCGGCAACGCTCCTTGACCTGAAGGCGGCTCGCTTGCTGCCCAGCGGGGAGGTCGAGGACGAGGAAGATCTAGCGCTCCTTGAGGCCCGCGATCTGCTCTTCGCTCGGCTGCTGCAGTACCGGGCGTACAAGGAAGTCTCGGCGTTGTTCGTCGACCGGATGGCACACGCGGCTCGTCAGGTACCGCGTACCGTTGGACTTGAGCCGCACTTCGCACAGTTGCTTCCCGAGGTCATCTTGGGTCTGGGTCCCGAAGCCTTCGCTGCGCTGGCGGCCAAGGCCTTGACCCCCAAGCTCGACCCTGAGGTCGGCGTATCCCATCTGCATGTGCCGCTGGTAAGCGTGCGGGAGCAAGCCGCCATCCTCGTCGGACGACTTCGGCGCATGCGAACCGCGACCTTCCGGGCTCTCATCGCCGATTGCGACACGACCATGCTTGTCATCGGGCGCTTCCTCGCGCTGCTTGAGCTCTATCGCGATGCTGCCGTCATCTTTGAGCAAGTAACGCCCCTCGGTGACCTCACCATCCGGTGGATCGGATCGGACGATGGGGCCATTGACATCGACGACGAGTACGACGACCAGGATGAAACGGCCGCGGTACCCGAGGCGATCGCGGAGGATGCTCCGAGCCTGCAGACCGAAGCCAGGGAGGGATCCACCGATGAGTGAGGACATGTCGGAGATAGGGCAGGTCAGGCAACTGCGTCCCCCGACGACAACGAGATGGAGGGTGGGTCGGTGACTGAGGGTGAAGACGTGAACGAGGAGTCGTCCGAAGGCCTCGGCGCTCCATCCCTGGGCGCTGCCTTGGAGGCCCTCCTCATCGTTGCCGTTGAGCCGCTCTCCGCGGTGTCGCTCGCTGAGACCACCCGGCACCCTGTCGCAGACGTGGAGGCCGAACTGCGCCGCTTGGCCCAGGACTACACCGATGCCGAACGCGGCTTTGCCCTGCGGGAGGTAGCTGGTGGCTGGCGCTATTACACGCGTGATTCGTGCTCCGGTGTGATCGAGCGCTTCGTCCTCGACGGCCAGCAGGCGCGCCTCACCCAGGCCGCTCTGGAAACGTTGGCGGTCGTCGCCTACCGCCAGCCCGTGTCGCGTGCTCGAATCAGCGCCGTACGCGGAGTCAACGTCGATGGCGTCCTGCGCACCCTGCAGTCCCGCGGCCTCGTCGAGGAGACCGGCACCGATCCGTCATCGCAGGCGATTCTCTACGGCACGACGCCGTATTTCCTGGAGCGCCTCGGTATCGCGTCCTTGGACGACCTCCCCGACCTGTCGGAATACCTGCCGGATCTCGCAGAACTGGATGCGGTCCTCGATTCGGTCCACGCGGGGGAGTAGTGGCCGAGGAAGGGATTCGGCTGCAAAAGGTCCTGGCGCAGGCAGGTCTTGGCAGCCGTCGGGCGTGCGAGGAACTCATCGCGCAGGGGCGTGTCGAGGTCGATGGTCGCGTCGTTCGTGAGCAGGGGCTGCGGGTGGATCCATTGCGCGCCAATATCCGCGTGGATGGCGAGCGGGTGCCTACCGCCCCGGATCTGATCGTCCTGGCTCTGAACAAGCCGCGCGGCGTCGTCACGACCATGTCCGACGACCTTGGTCGCCCCTGCGTGGGGGACTACGTCTCAGACCGGACCGAGCGACTGTTCCACATCGGCCGCCTCGATTCCGACACCGAGGGACTGCTCCTGCTCACTAATGACGGCGTCCTCGCCCAAAATCTCTCCCATCCCTCCCACGGTGTCCCCAAGACCTACATCGCCCTGGTGCCCGGGCCGGTTCCTCGAGAGGTCGGTCGCCAACTGCGCGAGGGCATCGAGTTGGAGGATGGGCCCGCCAAGGTCGACTCCTTCGGCATCGTCGAAGCGACCCCCAACCAGGCGCTCGTGGAGGTCGTCCTGCATGAGGGGCGCAACCACATCGTGCGCCGGCTGCTGGATGCGGCGGGCCACCCGGTAGAGGAACTCGTACGCACCCAGATCGGCCCGATCCGCCTCGGGCAGTTGCGCCCTGGTCGCTACCGTGCGATCACTGGCGCGGAGTTGCGGAGCCTCTACACCGCTGCCGGGCTCTAGGCCCACTAGGGTGACGGCATGGCCTTGCGTGGAATTCGGGGTGCGACCCTCCTGGCCGCGGACGATTCCGCGGAGATGGCGGAGGCTGTCGTCGAACTCCTCACCGAGGTGATGAGCCGCAACAACCTCACGCTGGATGATTTCGTCAGCGTAGTTTTCACCGCCACTCCAGACCTGCACTGCGCGTTTCCTGCCGCCGCTGCGCGCCAGCTCGGGTTCGTTGACATTCCCCTCATGTGTGCCCAGGAGATCGATGTGGCCGGGGCGGTCGAGCGGGCGATTCGGATCCTGGCCCACGTCAACAGCGATCTGCCCCGCGGGGAGATCCAACACGTCTACCTGCGCGGAGCCGAAGTGCTCCGGCAGGACCTCGCCCAATGAGCGTGCCGGTGACCGGGCCTGTCCTCGTCGTCGGCAGCGGCCTCCTCGGTGCATCGATCGGGTTGGCACTGCGACGCGCGGGCGTCGATGTCTACCTCAGCGACCGCGATCCTGCCGTGCTGGCCGAGGCCATCGCCCGTGGTGCCGGTGCGGCCTGGGACGCCGACGTCGACGTCGAACTGATCGTGGTGGCGGTCCCACCCGAGAGCGCGGGGGAGGTCATGGCGGATGTCGCGGCTCGTGGAGAGGTGACGGTCACCGATGTGACGTCGGTGAAGTCATCACCCCTTGCGGCCGCCGTGACGGCCGGGGCGGATCCACGCCGGATCGTGGGCGGGCACCCCATGGCGGGCCGGGAGATCTCCGGGCCGGCGGCCGCGCGCAGGGATTTGTTCGATGATCGCCCGTGGGTCGTGACGCCTCTGCCGGAATCCGAACCGGAACGGGTGCAGCAGGTGATCGATCTTGCGATGACCTGCGGCGCCGTACCCTTCGTCATGGATCCGAGCGAGCATGATCGGGCCGTCGCTCTGACATCTCACGCGCCGCAGTTGATCAGCTCGCTCCTCGCTGCCCGGCTGTTGGATGCCGATGATCTTTCCGTGTCGGTGTCGGGGCAGGGTCTGCGCGACATGACGCGTATTGCTGAGTCCAATCCCACCCTGTGGCGAGAGATTCTGGCCGCTAATGCCTCGTCTGTGGCCGACGTCCTTGAGGCTTTTTCTGTCGACCTGGAGCACGTGGTCGAAGACCTTCGCGATGGCGGCGGCCCCGTCGTCTTTCGTGCCCTCGAGCGCGGCAACGCCGGGCGCGATCGTGTCCCAGGCAAGCACGGAGATGCTGCGACGTCGTACGAGGTGGTTACCGCCATCGTCAAGGACGAGCCGGGTGAGTTGGCCAGCCTCTTTGTCGCGGCAGGGGAGCTCGGGGTCAACCTCGAAGACGTTCGGATCGACCACGTGCTCGGCCGACCGTCCGGTCTGATCGAACTGTCCGTGCGCCCCGAAGTGAGCCGGCGATTGCGCGAAGGCCTGGTGTCGCTCGGTTTCGACGTCCGCGACTAGCGGGCGGATAGTCTGAGCGCGTGCCGTTGATTGTTGCCATCGATGGACCCTCCGGGTCGGGCAAGTCCAGTACGTCGCGCGGCGTTGCTCAGCGCCTTGGACTGCGTTACGTCGATACCGGTGCCATGTACCGCGCGATGTCATGGTGGATGCTCGAAAATGATGTCGACATCGATGACGCCGAAGCTATCGCCGATGTCTGTGAACGACCCCGGATTCGACTCGAGATTGATCCGCTCGACCCTCGGGTCTTCGTCGATGGTCGTGATGTGTCGGCGGCGATACGCGAGGATGCTGTGGCCTCAGCGGTGAGCAAGGTGGCGGCGGTGCCTCAGGTGCGTACGCGGCTGGTACGTCAGCAGCGTGAGATCGTCAGCCGATGCCTCGCCGATGACGTCGGGGTGGTGATGGAAGGACGCGATATCGGCAGCGTTGTCTTGCCCGATGCCGATCTCAAGGTGTATCTCACCGCCGATCCGCAGGCACGCGCCGAACGCCGGGCGCGGGAGCGGCAGAGTGGCGGAGATGCGTCCTACGACGTGTCCTCTGCCGCTGCGAACCTGGCAGATCGGGACCGCCGTGACACCACTCGGGCCGCCTCGCCCCTGCAGGCGCCAGACGATGCGGTGCACATCGACGGCACGCATCTGAGCCTGGATGACGTCATCGGTGAGGTCGTTTCGCATCTGGCGCGCGAGTCGCAATGAAGGCACTTCGTGGAGCCTCCGCGCGCAACCTCCTGGGACCGCTCGTGCGGAGCACCTACCGTGTACGCGTCGCGGGTGGACACTCAGTCCCGCGACAGGGTGGGGTTCTGGTGCTGAGCACCTACTCGGGAATCTTTGATTCGATGATCCTCGCCACGAATCTCACGCGCCCCGTCGCCGTTCTCGTGGGTGAGGGAGGTGTGCCGCCGACATGGCGGCAGGCGATCGGCAGGATCGTCGTGCCAGCCGAGCGGCCCGGCGAGGCGTTGCGCGAGGCGGTCGGCCTGCTCCGATCTGGTCATGCGGTCGCGATGTTCCCGGAAGGATGCGCCGGGGCGGGGGGTGACTTCGGCGCTGGAGCGGCCTACCTGCAGGCCCGGACCGGGGTGCCGGTGGTGCCGGTGGCGCTCATCGGCTCAGCCGGTTCTCGACCCACGGACCCGCCACGTCCGCGATCGACCATCGACGTCCTGGTGGGGGAGAGCTTCACCCCACCAGCGGTAAAGGATTCGGCGCGCCGAGCGGAGGTCGCCGCGATCGCCGAGCAGATGCGGCAGCGATTCACTGATCACGTGCGCCATTCTCGATCGCGGGCGGGTCAGTCCGTCAGTGGCGGCACGACCGGGCACAATGGTGCGTTGTGACCGACGACCTCCTCCCCGACGAGCCTGAGACCACGGTCGTCGAGTGGATTGATGACACGGACTCCGACGACGATGTCTCGCTGCTAGCGGCGGCGCGCGCGGCAGCGATCGCTGAATTCGGCGACCTGGAGGAATTCGATGCCGAGGATCTCGCCGAAGAGCCGCTCCTGCCCACCGTGGCCGTCGTCGGTCGACCCAACGTCGGTAAGTCGACCCTGGTGAATCGGATCATCGGTCGTCGCGAGGCCGTCGTTGAGGATATCCCCGGTGTGACTCGGGATCGGGTGAGTTACGCGTCGGACTGGAATGGTCGAGATTTCCTACTCATGGACACCGGGGGCTGGCAACGCGATGCCCGCGGCATGGCGGCGCAAATAGCAGCCCAGGCTGAGCGGGCGATCAACGAGGCCGACGCGGTTCTCTTCGTGGTCGATGCCACCGTGGGGGCGCTGGATGAGGATGAGGCCGTCGTGCGGGTGCTACGCAAGGCCGGCGTACCGGTCCTGCTCGTGGCTAACAAGGTCGACGACGCGCGGACGGAGGCCGATGCCACCGCCCTGTGGTCGCTGGGGCTGGGGGAACCCCACGCCGTCTCTGCCCTGCACGGCCGCGGAAGCGGTGATCTGCTCGATGAACTCGTCTCGTTGCTGCCCGAGGAGGGACAGGGGCGCACCAAGGGTGGGGGACCGCGGCGCGTGGCCCTGTTGGGCAAGCCCAACGTCGGCAAGTCGTCCCTTCTCAACAAGTTGGCGGGGGAGGCGCGCGTCGTCGTCGATTCCGTCGCGGGCACGACGGTCGATCCGGTCGACGAATTGATCGTGCTCGGTGACCGCGAGTGGTGGTTCGTCGACACGGCCGGTATCCGCCGGCGCGTACGCGAAGCCAGCGGACATGAGTACTACGCGAGCCTGCGGACACGAGCAGCGTTGGAGAAGGCCGAAGTCGCCCTGGTTCTCGTGGACGCGTCGGAGCCGCTCAGTGAGCAGGACCTGCGGTTGCTGTCCTTGGTCGTTGAGACCGGTCGCGCGCTCGTCATCGGCTACAACAAATGGGATCTGGTGGATGAGGAGCGGCAGCGTTACCTGGAGCGCGAGATCGATCGTGAACTGGTGCAGGTCCGTTGGGCTCCGCGCGTCAACGTGTCGGCGCTGACCGGTCGGCATATGGCCAAGTTGGTGCCGGCCCTGGACGCCGCCCTGGCGGGGTGGGAGACCCGGATCCCGACGTCTCGCCTCAATGCGTTCCTATCGGAGCTAGTCGCTGCGCACCCGCATCCGGTGCGGGGTGGTCGCCAGCCGCGCATCCTCTTCGGGACCCAGGCGAGCACCCGCCCACCAACGTTCGTGCTGTTCACGACAGGCTTCCTCGAGGCGGGATACCGCCGGTTCGTCGAACGTCGCCTGCGCGAGGAGTTCGGCTTCGTGGGCAGCCCCATCAGGCTCAACCTGCGCATACGAGAGAAGCGTCGCCGCTGAGGTGCGGTGAGGGTCCACCTGGTGTCAATGCGGCGCACCTGCTCGGATAGGATCGCGCGGTTCCCGCAAGCCAGGCTCGGTCCGCATGGGCCGAGGTTGGGACGGTGGGACGGCGGGCTGTAGCGCAGCTTGGTAGCGCACTTGACTGGGGGTCAAGGGGTCGCAGGTTCAAATCCTGTCAGCCCGACCAAAAATCCCTCACAAATCAGGGCCGGAGCGCACCAGCGCCTCGGCCCTGATTGCGTCCGGAGCGAATGTTGACAGTCACGCCGGACTGCACCCAACCGACTGTTCTACTTGAAACTGCCGCTGAAGATGAGGAGCGTCAACCCCACTGCGGTCCCGAGAATGACGATGGTGAAGATCACGCCAAATGCGGCGAAACCCTTGAAGGTCTTGCCCCAGGCTGAGGCGGCCATCTCCGCGGACATCGAGGAGGCAAGGACCTTCATGTCGACGATCAAGCCCCATGCCATGATCAGCGTGAAGAGGGTTACTGCGATGAGCACGATGGCCAGGCCAACGGCGATGATGTTGTCGACATTCGGATTGTCACTCCACCATTTTGAGACGGAGATGAATGCGATGGCTGGCGCAAAGACCATGAAGTAGGCGATGAGCCCGGCGAAAGTGGGATAGACCCGATGGTTCATCCATCCAAGGAGCTGCTTGTCATCCACTGGAATTCCTCACTGTAGTTGATGAATCGAGTCTGGGGGATCTCGGGAGTGGTGTCCGCCGATCGACCGAATGAACGGTGAACAGTCGCGTGCTGGTCGGCGACGCGGGACACTTTGACCCAATTTGTCCCACCCCCGTGCGGCGCGCGGACGATGTGCCTAGGTTGATCTGTGTCTGCTTCACGGTCGCACGAACAGACCAAAGCACGCCCTTGGTGAAATCGGACAGAGGGCTATCCCCTCAAAGAAGGAGACGGTCGAGCGATGATCCCACTAATACTTCTGGGGTTGAGGAAAGTGCGCTCATTCTTCGGGCCGAAGCGCGAGACACAAGAGCCGACCGACTCGTCATGATCGAAGAGGGGCCCCACGGACGGTAAGACTTCGACACGCGGCCAGGGACCGCCGCGGCGTGGTATTCCCACAGATCGTAGTGCCATCATGCGGTCATGATGACAACCACTCGCCGCCTCGCGGCCGTGACCGCCGCTGTCGCCCTGGCGCTCACAACCCTCGCAGGATGCTCCCAGAACCAGAACGACCAGAACCAGAACGACCAGAACCAGAACGACCAGAACCAGAACCAGAACGACCAGAACCAGAACCAGAACCAGAACCAGTAGCGGTCTCCCGCGTCAGTCACCGGTCCCGCACATACAGTCGCTGCGGGGGAAGCGGTGTCGCTGCTCCCCGGTAAGTTCTGGCGAAAGAATCAGGCTTCTTGGGCGCTTCGTTAATGGGTTGGCCAGAACGTCTCCAGGATCAGGCGTTTGCCCGAAATGCGAGAGGTGGGTGACACCGACTAGCGCACCTGCTTGACTCCGGTCATGCATCGGTCGTCCCCTACCGTCATCGGAGTCGGCGCTGCCGTGATCCTCGCCTCTGGGCTTATCCAGGTCCCGGCCGCGGCCGCCCCGGCTCAGGACCTTGTGGTGCCGCAGCAAGAGTCCGTTGCCCCGGCACAGGACGCGGCCATCACCTACGTCGACTGCCCCGAAGGCGTCGAGCCTGCGCGCACCAAGTGCGCCGAACTCACGGTGCCGCTGGATTGGCAGACTCCCGACGACGGTCGGACCACGCAGATCGCGTTGCGCGTCATCCCCTCGCCGCGCGGTGCCGGTGGCTTCACCTTCAATCCGGGTGGTCCTGGGGGTGCCGGTATCGAGATCGGCGAATACGTCTACAAAGACCTACCGCAGCAGGTTCGTGACAGATTCGACTTCGTCATGTGGGATCCCCGAGGAGTCGGGCTCAGTGGCCCGAAAGTGACCGGGTGCGCCAATCGACCATTTCCTGACTTGCCGCCCACCGGCGCCGTTGAATGGGAGACCGTGTGGCCGGACTGGGCCGTTGCCATGGGCCAAGCGCAGTCGGACTGTTTCGCGAAGAACCCGGACTCCGCCCCTTACCTCGGGACATGGCAGGTGGTGCGCGACATGGAAGCCATGCGCGTTGCCCTGGGCTACCCAAAATGGAATTTCTGGGCGATGAGTTACGGCACGCGTATTGCCTACACCTACGCTAAGACGTTTCCCGAGAGTCTGCGCACGGTGATCGTCGATGGGAGCCTTTGGCCTCAGGAGTCGGTCTATCGCCTCTCCAGTCAGCAGGCGATGGCCTGGCAGACCGCTCTGCAGGTCTATTCCTCGGTCATGGGCCGCGCCCAGACGCGGAAGTTCGAACAGATCCTCGAGGTGCTCGACGACACCTATATCGAGACGCCGGACGGGCCGCTGACTCGATGGTATGCCTCCCAAACGGTCTTCGAGGCCCTCGGCAGTCAGCGCAACTACTCGGACATCCGCCGCTCTATCAACGCTGTCTACGACGCAGTCGTTCGCAAGCCCTCGTCCGGAACACGCAAAGCGGCGGCTCGAGCGGTGGAGGCGCTCGACGACCCAGCGCCGGCTCCATGGGAGTACCTGTTCTCCTTCATCAACTGCGCGGACCTTCACGATCGACCCTCGCCCGAAATGGCCGGCCGGCTCGCGGCCAGCGTGGCGCGCGACTACGGGACGACTTTTGCTCTGGCGACCATGAACGTCGTGAGTTGCCAGGGGCTGCCAGCCGACTACTCACCACCGGTGCCGAGCGATTGGAGCACCATCGATTTGGCGACTCCGCCGGTCGTCGTGCTTTCACTCGGTGACAAGAACACTCCGTGGCTGTGGGGCAAGATCATGGCCAATCAGTACGCCGGATCTCGCATCATCAATTACAACAGCTCCCAGCACGTGACCTACTTGTCAACGCCGTCAACGTGCGTCAATGACCCTGTTACGCGTTACATCGTGCGCAGGCAGCTGCCCCCGGCGAACGTCTTCTGTTCTTTCGTGCCCACCCCCGTGGAGTAGTGCCGTCCCCTGATCTAGGTGCTCGGGCTAGCAGGAACGGGCTTGGTAACTTCCTTGGCCCGTTGCTTGCTCGTTGGATCTACTTGAATCGGGCGGCGAAGCCGGTACCTGCATCTCCCGAGTCAGGGATGCGGACCTTCTTGGAAAGTTGCCAATCGCCGTAGAGGGTGCCGGCGGCGATGAATCCGCTGCCGCGTGTCGCACTAAGGGCGCTGATGTCGCCCTCACCCTTGTTCCAGACGGCCTTCTTGAGGACCTGACCGGCAGAACTCAGGGCGATGAATCCGTTCTTGTCGATGCCGAAATCCCCACCGGCAACCAGGCGCCCGTCACCGGTCTCCACGACATCCCGCAGAGCTCCACCGCCGTTGACCTCGCCATTGGTCTCGATCCATGCCCACGAACCTGCGCCGGTACGGTAGGCGATGAAGCCACGTGAGTCTGACGACGTGGGCGCTCCGGCCGTGCGATTGCCCACCGCCATCTCTTCCCGATAACTGCCGGTCACGGCGATCCCCCCTGATCGCGTCGTCGCGATGGCGGAGGCCCACACCAGATTGGGACTGGAGATCTGATCCACGCTCTCAATGTCACCAGTGTCAGCATTCAAGATTGCGACGTAGCTGTTGCCGTAGAACACGGCACCGGGACTCGGCGAGCCATCGGTGGACTCGTCGGTCAGGGTGCGGGAGCCGAAAGTGCCCTCGACTTTGAACAGGCCGGTCGTGGCGATGCGGCCATCAGGCAACACGGCGATGCCGTGCCCCTGAGCTCGAGAACCGCCCATTCGGTGGAACCACTGCCAGGCCCCGTCGTCGCCGATTTTGGCCACGAGGGCTGTTCCGGTGTAGGGCCCCGTGGCGGGGTACCAATCGTCGCCGGTCACGTAGACGCTGCCGTCAGGTGTCACCGCCATGTCGCTGCAACCGCCAAATTTGCTTGCGGACGCGACGGAAATCCACTCCTCCACTCCGCCGGCGGAGTACTTCGCAATGAAGGCGTAGGCCGCGGGGAGGGTGTCACCTTGCAGATCCGCCCACGTGATGCTGCACACGTAGGCGCCACCGTCGGGCGCGGTGGCCACCGACTGGTTGAAGTTCTGTCCCCCCGCGGTGGGGATCGCCCACAGCCATTTGCCCTTTGAGTCGAGCCTGGCCAGGAATTGGTTCACGCCGACAATGCCGGGACCGCGCACTGTCTCAGAGCCAAACTGCCCGATGCCCCCCACTTGGCCCACCACATACGCGCCGCGATCTGAGCGCGCCGCCACGTCGACGATGCCGGCTCTGCTGAACTGTCCGCGCGAGACATCGATGGACGTACCCCACTTTGCCTTGAGCTGCGTCTTCGCCGCCGACGCCGACGGAGCCATGGCCACCAGTGATGCGGCAGCGACAACCGTGGCGACGAGCAACGCGGGGATACGACTGTGAGGGGAACGGGACATGGTGTGACTCCCATCGGCAACCCTGTGACCTGTGCGACTGCCATCACATTAGGGGCGACTTGTGCCGCGATGCAGCCCGACAAAACAGGATGCTGTCCCATTTACGGTTGGCCTGATTCCCTGGGCTCACACGGCCATCGTGCGGTAGAGATTAGGTCATGGCTCCGACCCGCCACACGGTCCGCGGAACGCCCGATCAGGTCCTCCAGGCCCTCTGGGACGTTCTCGGGGAGCGAGGCTACGACGTCACGCGCCCTGCGCAGTGGACGCTGGAGGCGGTACGGGGAAGCGTAGGCCGCAACATCTTGCTGGGCGGATTCGCCCAGCGCATGGACCTGCGATTCGACCTGTACGTCGACCCCGTTTCGGGGGTAATCGTCGACGCGGGAGTTCGGGAGCAGACAAGTGCCTTGGTCATGGGCGGAGCCGTAGGCGCGATGAAGACCTCCAACGAAATATCCGCCGTCATGGCCGCCGTGCATGTGCACCTAGACGTGACAAGTTCACCCGACGCCTAGCCCGACAAAGCGTGATCCACCTCACCTCGTAGGTCACGGGGAGGTAACCGTCCGCCGTCCAATGTCATGTTCACGTCGCAGAATGCAGAGCAGCCCTCCTGCGACGAGATCAACAGACGACAAACGTGGATACGTTCGTGTCTCACGCGTGACTTCGAATTGCGCACGTAAGAGTCAAGTAAGCACATAAGCGAAGGGGATAGACAGTGGGACGACGTACGTGGACGTGGATGGCCGTCGCTGGCGCATCCGCAATGGTTCTCGCCGCCTGTGGGGGATCGAGCGACTCCGGTGACTCGAGCTCTTCAGGATCCGAGGGGGGGTCGACCGTTACCGACACCTACCGGCTTGATGGCATCAACGTGGCCGTGGGCTCCAAGGACTTCGATGAGCAGCTCATCCTGGGCCAGATGATGGTTCAGTCGTTCGGCGCGGCCGGAGCAACTGTCGATGACAAGGTCAACCTCGGTGGCACGGCCGTTGCGCGATCGGCGCTTGAGTCCGGCGAGATTGATGTCTACATGGAGTACAACGGAACGGGCTGGACCGTTCACCTGGGTCAGGAGGACCCGAGCTTCGACTCCGTCGAATTGACGAATGGCGTGGCGGAGATGGATCTGGAGAAGAACAACATCATCTGGATCGGTCGCTCGCCGTTCAACAACACGTACGGCTTCGCCTCCAGCCCCGCGGCGACTGAGGCCAACGGCGGTCCGTTCACCCTGCAGACGATGATGGAATACGTCCGCGACAACCCCGATGCCGTGGTCTGCATGGAGTCGGAGTTCCCCGATCGTCCCGACGGCCTGATTCTCACCGAGGAAGCCACCGGGATTTCCCTGCCGGATGGCCAGGCGAAGATCTTGGACACGGGCGTGATCTACACCGAGACCGCCAATAGCAACTGCACCTTCGGTGAGGTCTTCACCACCGACGGCCGCATTCCGGCTCTCGGGCTTGCCCTCGTGGAAGATCCGGGCGTCAACATCGTCTACAACGTCTCCGCCACGATCCGCAAGGAGAAGTTCGACGAAGCTCCCGAGTCATTCCAGGGGATCGTCGACGCGATCCTGGCACCGCTGAGCAACGAGAAGATGGCCCAGCTCAATGCTGAGGTGTCCGCAGATGGCCAGGAGCCGTCCGTGGTCGCGAAGAACTACCTGGTCGAGCAGGGCATCATCGCCGGCTAGTGCCCGCTAGGGGTGGCGCGCTTCGGTGCGCCACCCCCAACGGTGCCGGCATCGGCCCCTATCGACATGGACGGCATCACTAGTTGGTTCGAGTACCTCAACGAGCGGTGGGACCTTGTGTTCACCGCCCTCGGAGAGACGCTCGTCTACGTGGTGACAGTGACTCTGGCCGCGGGGCTACTCGCGGTCGTCGTCGGCGTGGCGACCCGGCATCACGCATTCGGCAAGGAACTCTCCCTGGCTATCGCCTCGGTGTTTCTCACCATCCCGTCGCTCGCGCTCTTCACGATCTTCATTCCTCTCGTGGGACTCGGCTTCGTCCCATCCTTCATCGCGCTGTTCCTGTATGCCATCCTGCCGATCCTGCGCAACACGACCGCCGGACTCGACGCGGTCGATTCCAGCGTCTTGGAGTCCGCTCGGGGTATGGGCTTGACTCCCCGTCAAACGCTCATGCAGGTGCAACTCCCGCTCGCGTGGCCCGTCATGCTCGCTGGCATTCGCGTCTCCGCGCTGTTGACCGTGGGCATCTCCGCCATTGCCACACTCGTGGCCGGTGGCGGTCTGGGTGACTTCATCAAAAGTGGCCTCGCCCGACTCCCACTCCCCAATTCCCTCGAAGCCATCTGGACCGGCGTGATCTTGTCCGTGGTGCTCGCCCTGGCCATTGACGGGGCCTTGCTCGTCCTCGGCCGGGTCACGACACCGTCAGGAACTCGCGGCAGGGCGAAAGCCGCATGAACTCGAAGGGGCCCGAAGTGTCAGAACCTCAGATCCGGCTCGAGCACGTGACGAAGCAGTACCACGGTGTCGAGCAACCTGCCGTGTGCGACCTGACCCTGGCCGTTCAACCGGGCGAGATCCTTGTCCTCGTGGGTCCCTCGGGCTGTGGCAAGAGCACCACGCTGCGTCTGATCAATCGGATGATCGAGCCAACTGGTGGGAGCATCTTCTATGAGGGGGAAGACGTAACCAAGGTCGACCCGAATGCGTTGCGCCGACGCATCGGCTACGTCATCCAACAGGTTGGGCTCTTCCCGCATCGCACGATTGCCGAGAATGTCGCGACCGTGCCCAAGCTCCTCAAGTGGCCCAAGAAGCGCATCAAGGAGCGGGTGGACGAGTTGCTCGAACTCGTCTCCATGGACCCCTCGATCTATCGGGATCGCTACCCCAACGAATTGTCCGGTGGTCAAGCGCAGCGGGTCGGCGTCGCACGCGCACTCGGCGCGGATCCCGATGTTCTGCTCATGGACGAGCCCTTTGGGGCCATCGACCCGATCACCCGTGACCGCCTGCAGAACGAATTCCTGCGACTTCAGAGTGAACTGCGTAAGACCATCGTCTTCGTCACCCATGACATCGACGAAGCAGTCAAGATGGGCGATCGAATTGCGATTCTTCGCGAAGGCTCCGAGATTGCCCAGCTCGACCGCCCCGAGGTGATCCTCACCGAACCAGCTGACGAATTCGTTGAAAACTTCCTGGGATCGGGTGCGGTGCTGAAGACCCTCACCCTTCGCCGCGTTCGAGATATCGATCTCGCGCCGATGGTGACGCTGCGCAAGCCGGTCCATCGAGGCCAGGCACTGCAGGCCATGTCCGACGCCGGAGTCAATTCAGCCGTGCTACTCGACGAGGACGAGCGGCCCCTGCGCTGGATCGACGAGCGGGCGCTGAACTCCTCCGAGCGGGGGATCGAGTCCGCGGGTCGGCCGATTACTGTCCAGGTGCAACCAGAGGACACCTTGCAAGATGCGCTCTCGGCAATGCTCACGACGTCAAGCGGTATGGCTGTCGTGGTGGACGCCCGGGGCCGCTACCTCGGAGGCTGCACGATTGAGAGCTTGGCAGCGCTCCTGCTCACCTCCGGCAACGGAGCCGCGTTGTCATGACTTCCCTGTCGTTGACTGCCAAACCCAACAGGCGCAGCCGGCTTACGTCCTGGGGGTCCGAGCAGCTGGACCTGATCGTGACACCCGTGCTTGCACTGGCGTTGACCGTGCTCTTGCTCACCGTCTGGTTCTACTCGGAATTCGACGATACGACAGCGCGGATCCTCGATCCGAGTCAGTTGGCCCGGCAGGCCTACCAGCAGCTCTACCTGGCCTTCTTCTCCACGCTGTTGGTCATTGTGGTCGCTGTACCCGTTGGCATCCTGGTCACGCGGGAGAACTTCCCGCGGATCAAGGACGGCATGGTGACGATCCTGGGACTGGGACAGGCGATTCCGGCGTACGGCCTGATCGTCCTGTTCTTTGTGTGGCTCGGTGCCGGAGCATTCACCGTGATTGTGGCCTTAGCAACCTTCGCCCTGCTTCCTGTCCTGCGCAACACCATCGTGGGTTTGGAACAGGTGGACCATTCCATTATCGAGGCCGGCAAAGGGATGGGGCTGACCGGTCGGCAGCGGCTGACCGGCGTGGAATTGCCCCTGGCCGTACCGGTTATCGTCGCCGGAATCCGAACCGCCGTAGTCATCAACGTGGGCATGGCGACGCTGGCCTTCCTCATCGGCGGCGGAGGACTGGGGGAGACGATCAACGCCGGGCTGAAGTTGAACCGGCCCACGGCGATCTTCGTGGGGGCAGCACTGGTGGCTCTGATTGCCCTGATGTTCGACTTCATCGGCGGCCTCGCACAGCGTTACCTCCGCCCCAAGGGAGTGTGATCGCGACGGCGACACATTGTCGATCGCGGCATCGCGGTCGGGATGAGCCGCCCATACACTCTCGCCTGTGTATGACGTCGCGCTCACTATCGCCGCCTGTGTCCGATCGGGAACCCGAGCCGACGTCGCTTGGATGCTGTCGCCACATGCCTCCGAGGAGGCACTGGCGCTGACTCCGGGCGGCGGCCGCATTGGTGTTTTGGCCTCGGGGGCCTTCGACGGGGTCCTGGCCGATGTCGCCGCACGGCAATTGCCCGAAGGACGCCTCGTCCAACATGAGGTGACCGAGGTCGAGGCCGCGCTGAGCGGGCTGCCCGCGGGCAGCTTGGCCGAGTTCCTCGTGGTTCCGGCGGATCTGTTCCCCCAGGAACTGTGGGCGCACCTGCTGCAACGGGACTCGGTGGAGATCACGTGCCACCTAGAGAGTGACGTGGTGAACCGGGTGGACGTTGCTACCGCCGAATCGGGTGGGGGCGCGACGGTTGTCCGTGAGGCCGATCGAGTCGTGACATCACTGTCACCCACGACTCGACTCGTCGTCGCCGGACGTGGCCCGATGGCTGAGGCGCTCATCCGGCAGGGCGAACTCCTGGGCTGGAAGGTCGCCCACGATGCCCGGCCGGAGGTGGTCACCGGATTGGCGGCGACGCTGAGCCCCCTGGATGCCATCGTGGTGATGGGGCACGACGTGGAGGCCTCGAGCCGCTGCCTCATGGCGGCGCTGGACAGCGATAGCGGATATGTCGGCGCTCTCGGGTCGAGGGAGATGCAGCAGGCGCGGGCTGACTGGCTCAGCTATCGCGATGTGACTGACCTCGGGCGTGTCCACGGACCGGCCGGCCTCGACATCGGGGGCAGGGCCCCCGCGGAGGTCGCGGTCGCCATCGCCGCAGAGATCATCGCCACGCTCGCCAGCTAGCCCCTTGATGTCTCGGTCCCCAGGGAAGCGGATGGGGGCTGTCGGCCTCAGGGCCCAGGCGGCCACCCGCCCGCATCGGTTTCTTTTCAGCCATTTGAAAATTCGGACTTGCACAACCTTTGAACTGGAGTAGTTTGCACGAATCGCTCCTAGTCCCCGAGGGGGTTCGCATGGCAGTTGAGTCCAGCGGTCACGAACGAGGCAATCCTCGGTTGTATGCCCTGATTGAGAACTCGCCGAAGACCGGATCCAGCCCCACGATTTGGGCCTGGCCGCAGATCATCGACTACCTCAAAGTTGCCGGTCAGCCGGTCCAGGGCCCCTGGCCCCCGCACCAGGAGCCGCGCCCCGATCCCGACGCCGACTCGATGCCCGTCGCGGTACGCGACACCCAGGGCTGAGACCGAGAGGACCCCTATGTACCCATCACGGTTCGCCTACGATTCGCCCACGACGGTCGCTGAAGCCATTGCCATCCTTGACCGCAGCGGTGGCGAGGCCAAGGTCCTGGCCGGTGGTCAGAGCCTGGTGCCGATGCTCAAACTGCGCTTCGCCTCACCTGAGCGCCTCGTGGACATCAACAACATCACGGCGCTGGACTACCACCGCCTCGATCCCGACGGCACGTTGCGGATCGGTGCGCTGTGCCGGCACGAGGACCTGGAGTTCTCCGAAATCATCCGCCAGTCGCACCCCACGCTGGCCGAGGCAGCGGGCCTGGTCGCCGACCCCATCGTGCGCACCCGGGGCACCTTTGTCGGATCGGTGTGCCACGCCGATCCCCAGGGGGACTGGGCGGCGACCATGATCGCCCTCAATGGCCGCATCGTGGCCCAGGGACCCAACGGGCGGCGCGAGATCGCCATGCGCGACTTCGTGTCGGGCCCCTTCACCAACGCTCTCGCCTACAACGAGCTCGCCGTCGAGGCCGTCATTCCGCCGGCGAAGGGCAAGGCCCGCGGTGGCTACCTCAAGCTCGAACGTCGTGTGGGTGACTTCGCTACCGCCTCGGTTGCCGTGGCGTTGGACATGGATGGGGACGTCGTGACCCGGGCAGGCTGTGCCCTGGCCGGGGTCGGTGGCAAGACCATCGACGCCAACGACGCCATTTCAGTCCTGGTCGGCAAGACCTTGACCGCCGAAGACATCGAGGCGGCCGCGGAGGCGGTGGCCGCGGCAGCCGATCCACGCACCGATCACCGTGGCTCGGCCGATTACAAGCGTCACATCGTGAAGACCTTCGTCACCCGCATCCTGACGGGCATCGCCCGCTCCGAGCAGAAAGCAGCGTGAACATGACGAGCCTGTACGAGGAAGTTCCTGCGGACGTTCCCGCCAACGTGCCCACGCGGCGCGTCACCGTGACGGTGAACGGCGAGAAGCGCACCGTTGATGTCGAGCCCCGACTGCTGCTCGCGCACATGCTGCGCCAAGCCCTCAAGCTGACCGGGACACACACCGGATGCGACACCACCAACTGTGGTGCCTGCACGGTCTTGTTCGATGGCCGCCCGATCAAGAGTTGCACGATGCTCGCCGTACAAGCGGACGGCCACGAGGTCGAGACGGTCGAAGGCCTGGCAACCGCTAGCGAACTGCATCCGATCCAGGAAGGGTTCAAGCAGGAGCACGGCCTGCAGTGCGGCTACTGCACCCCCGGCATGATGATGGCGACCAAGGCCCTTCTGGAGCGCAATTCGAATCCCACCGAGGACGAGATCCGCTGGGCGCTGTCAGGGAACCTCTGCCGATGCACCGGGTACCAGAACATCGTGAAGTCGGTCATGTGGGCCGCCGAGAAGATGCGTGCTGAGGAGGCCGAGTAATGGCGCTCGATGAACTCAAGATCGGCGGAATGGGCGCAAGCCGCCGTCGTGTGGAAGACAACCGCTTCATTCGCGGCAAGGGCAAGTACATCGACGACGTGGTGCTGCCGGGCATGCTCCACATGGAGATTCTGCGCAGCCCCGTAGCCCATGCCCGCATCAAGTCCATCGACACCACGGCCGCCTGGGAGGTGCCCGGCGTCCGCCTCGTGCTGACGGGCGAGACGATGGCGGCCCGCAACCTCGCCTGGATGCCGACGCTCTCCTACGACACCCAAGCGGTACTCGCGACCGACAAGGTGCGCTTCCAGGGCCAGGAGGTGGCCGCGGTCATCGCCGACGACCCCTACATCGCCAAGGATGCCTGCAGCCGAATCGTCGTCGAGTACGAACAACTGCCGGCGATCGTGAATCCCTTCCAGGCGCAAGAGTCGAATGCGCCGCTGATTCGCGATGACAAGGAAAACCAGACCACCAATAAGGTCTTCGACTGGGAAATCGGCGACAAGGAAGCGACGGATCGGGCGTTCGCCGAGGCCGACGTCATCTCCACGGTTGACCTGCACTACCCGCGGTCGCACCCCTCACCCCTAGAGCCGTGTGGCTCGATCGCTGATTACGACCGGGCCACGGGCAAGCTCACCGTGTACATGACGACGCAGGCACCGCACATCATTCGCGCGGCTGTCTCCCTTGTGGCAGAGCTCCCCGAACACATGATCCGGATCATCTCCCCGGACCTCGGTGGTGGCTTCGGCAACAAGGTGCCTGTCTACCCGGGCTACGTCATCGCCATCCTGGCGTCGATCCTCACCGAGCATCCGGTCAAGTGGGTCGAGGACCGTTCGAGCAATCTCATCTCGACTGGCTTCGGCCGCGACGTCTACCTGCAGGGCCAACTGGCGCTTCGCAAGGACGGCAAGATCCTCGGGATGCGCATGCACACCATCTCCGACCATGGTGCGTTCTACGCCGATGCGCAGCCGACGAAGTTCAAGATCGGCTTGATGCACTCCACCTTCGCTGCCTACGACGTGCCCGCCGCTCACCTGACCAGTGAGGGCTGGTACACCACGAAGGCCCCGGGAGGCGTCGCCTACCGGT
>JALQUH010000080.1 GCA_023263845.1 Candidatus Nanopelagicales bacterium
GTGAAGTTCCCCGCCGGGACAGGGAGCCAGACGCGAAGGCAGTAGTGCGATCACCACGGCGGGACCGGACCAGCTCACGAACGGTCGTCGAGGCGCGATCGGCTAGGAAGCGACGAAGTCCCACACCGCAGACTCCACATCCCCTAGACCGGATGTGCTGTTGACCATCACCGCCAGCACCGCTCCCGTTTCGACGTTCTGCGCCACGAAGGCTTCCCAGCCGATCACTTGGCCGCTGTGGCCGAACCAGCCTTTGCCAAGATCCTGAATACCAAGCCCGTAGAGGCCAGCCGCTCCCGTGTCGTGGGTCGACGACAGCCGGAGCTCACCGAGTTGCTGCGGCAGTAGCGCGGTTCCCAAGCCCAGCGATCCCCATCTGCCTAAGTCCTCGATGGTCGAATATGCTCCGCCACCTGCCCGCCCCCAATCCAGGCGCCATTCGGTAACGTCGGTAGCCCCTGGCAGAGCAGGGCCGCCAAAGGCCTCGATGTCACTTGCCCCTAGTGCCCCCGCATAGCCGTGATTTGCAGGGGTGGGCCGGTCCTGATCTGGAGGGGTGTTGAGTTTGGACTGCGTCATGCCAGCCTCGGCGAAAACCGCGTTTATCAGGTCCTCAGGGTCCTGCCCCGTGACAGCCTTCAAGATCTGACCCAGGATGATGTAGTTCGTCGTCGAGTATCCGGGCGTACCGGGCGGGCTGATGGTGTTCGCCGCAAGACCGATGCGGATCAGATCCTCAGCTTCGAAGGCCCTTGTGGGATCCTGAGCCACCATTCCCACGACTCCTTTGACCTCGTTCGCGTAGTCGGGCAACCCGGATGTCATTCCCAGGAGCTGCTCTACGGTGATCTCCGCGACGGGTGGGAATGTCTGCGCCAACGTCGGGTCCAGATCGGCGACGGTGTCCGTGAGAGACATGCTCCCGGCAGCCACCTGCTGCAGCACCACGGTGGCCGTCACGGTCTTGGTGAGGCTGCCGATGTAGCTGTGGTCGGCGACGCTGGCCGCGGTGTCTGGCAGGATCGCCTCTCCGTAGGCCTGAACGTAGAACCCCTTGCTGGGACTCCAGATCCCCACCCACGCACCGGGAGTCTCATCGGCCGACTCATCGAGGGCTTTGGTCACTGCCGCATCGACTGCGGCAACGTCCTCCTCGTTCATCGGGCTCGTCGTCCGCTCGGGAGCTGACCACATCTGCGCCGCCGGACTGGTGGCCTCGATCGACGATGTCGCCTCGACTCCAGGGGAGGGCGATGAAGGCGCTGGGTCCAATGCCGACGGGCTGGCACAAGCAGCCAGCGCGAGCACGGTTGTCAATCCCGCCGAAGCGATGCGCCTCATTACGTCTCCCTCGTTGAGAACCACTACCGCTGTCCTGGAGTATCAGGGCGGCGCTCGTGGGATTGTCTACCCCAGCAGCACCTTCGCCCAACCCCGCCCCCGGAACTCGACATATGACTCCGTCAGGAGTGGATGGCACCTTGCGCTAGTGGCCGACGAGCGAATTCACGGCCAGGACACCATGTGCCCTCTTGGCCACCGCAGGCATCTGGCCTTGATGTGGCCTCGAACCACGAGTTGTCACGGCGAGGCCGAGCAGATTGTCACGGTTGTCCACAAGCAGCGATTGAGGTCCGACGAGAGATAGATCTTTTTTCGACTCCACCATCACAAGCTTGTTCGGCTTTCGAGCCGGATGAAGGTGCACATCCATCGCGCCTATCGGGTACGCATCTGACATGCCTCTCGTTATACCTAGTCGCCTGAACGGCCTGATTTCGGGTGCGTACCCGTCGCGCCGGACGAGTCGTTCAGGACATCGGGAGTGTCATGGGGGACCTCGTCACGTGCGCGACCGGGCGTGAAGCAGGAGCGGAGATGCTCAAGCGGCTCACCGACGCGACCACGCACCTGGACAAAATGCGCAAGAGCCTCAACCAGGCGATCGACGGCTACAACAGGTTCGTTTGCTCCTATGACTCCCGAGTCATGGCGCAGGCACGACGCATGAACGAACTGGGTGTCGCCAGTGGC
>JALQUH010000139.1 GCA_023263845.1 Candidatus Nanopelagicales bacterium
CGCAAGGCCTCACGAATTGTATGCCGGCTGGCATCAAAGCGATCGATAAGCTCGAGTTCGCCGGGCAAAAAGGTGCCGACGGGGAACTTTCCCTCACGGATACCAGCGAGTAGCGTGTCCGAGATCTGTCGGTACAGGGGCACCCGGGACGCGCCCTGCGCGCCGTAATCGGCTCGCTTTTTTACTTGCTCAACTTGCATGACAGGTCTGAACCCCCCAGACTTAATTTGTCCAGACATTTTAGATGCTTATCGGGTCACCACAACCCGTTCTATCGCTCTCACAGGGTATTTGATCATGGCTAAAACCGCTGCAAAGGCGCGCTACGCTCACCAAAGTGGCCGTCACTTTGAGGACTTCACCGTGGGGGATATCTATCACCACCTGCCGGGAAGGACAATCTCACAACACGACAACGCCTGGTTCACCTTGCTGACGATGAACACGCATCCGCTCCATTTTGATGAGGAGTACGCCGCTGAGACCGAGTTCGGTAGACCGTTGATCGCAAGCCCGGAACCATGTCGTCATGGATGGGTACTCGCGCGGCACCTACTGGTGGGGAGCTTCCTGGAGGCTGACCCGCTGTGGTCGCTCGACGGCGAGTTGCTCACGTTGACGACCGGGACGGACTCCATGGTGCTGCGGGTGGGCTAAGCCCCCCGTTGAGAGGACAGTGCTCTTCGAGAGGCGGATTGCCCGAATTCCGGTAGGGTCTCGTCAACATCTCAATGATCGGGGGATCACATGACGGGGCAGCCAGACCACGAGCGCTTGCTCACGCCAGCCGAGGTGGCCAACCTCTTCCGAGTGCACCCCAAGACGGTCTCGCGCTGGGTGCAGTCCGGCAAGCTCTCCGCCGTCCGGACGCTGGGTGGTCACCGTCGCTACCGCGCGAACGAGGTCTACGCCCTCCTGGAAGAGAGTGGGATTTCGCCCGTGGAGTCCGGCGCCCCTGTCACGTCGTAGTAGGCCACGACGCCTAGCTGGCTAACGCCGGCCCGAAGAAGTTCGGGAACGTCGATTCGTGGGCCTCGCGCAATTCGCCAAGGGTGACTACCACGTCGTCGATCTGCAACACCTGCTCATCCGCGTGCCCGGAGTCGACAACGCCAATCCGATATGCCGGCAAGCCGTGGGCGGCGCACATCTCGGTGAATCGACGTTCCTCGCTTGGCGGCACGACCACGATCGCGCGGCCCGGGGACTCCGACCACAGGAAGGTCACACGCTCGAGCCCATCAGGCGTCCGAGTGCGTGCACCGACGCCGGACCGCAGCGCCATCTCCACCAGCGCCTGGGCGACACCACCGTCGGCGACATCATGCGCCGCGGTGAGCATGCCGTCGCGTGATCCGGCGACGAGGATCTCGCCGAGGAGCTTCTCGCGCGCCAGATCAGCCTGCGGCGCGATGCCACCGAGATGGCCGTGCATGACGTGCGCCCACTCGCTACCGGCAAAATCCTCGCCCGTGTCCCCCAGGAGATAGATGAGTTCGCCGTCGGGACCCCAGGCCATCGGCGTACGACGTTCGACATCGTCGATGACTCCGAGGACGCCAACGACCGGCGTCGGCAGGATCGCGGTCTCACCGGTGGAGTTGTAGAAGCTGACGTTGCCGCCGGTGACGGGGATGCCGAGTTCGAGGCAGCCGTCGGCCAGACCGCGAACGGCCTCGGCGAAGGTCCACATGACCTCGGGATCCTCGGGCGAGCCGAAGTTCAGGCAATTGGTGACCGCGAGCGGCTTCGCGCCGGTGACCGCGACATTGCGATACGACTCGGCGAGGGCAAGCTTGGCACCGTTGTACGGGTCGAGGCGCACGACGCGGCCATTGCAGTCCGTCGAGATCGCCACACCGAGCCCTGACTCCTCATCGATGCGGATCATGCCGGAATCCTCGGGCTGCGCCAGCACGGTATTGCCGAGCACATAGCGGTCGTACTGGCTGGTGACCCACCCCTTGTGCGCGAGGTTGGGTGATGCCGCCATGGTGAGCAGCGTCGCCCGGATCTCCTCGGGAGTCTGTGGCCGCGGCAGCGCATTTGCGTCATCGGCCGCGAGGGCGTCGAGATCGTGCGGACGCTCCATCGGGCGGTGATAGACAGGTCCTTCGTGCGCGACCGTGCGCGGTGGAACGTCGACGACGCGCTCGCCGTGCCAGTCGATGGTGAGGCGGCCGGTGTCGGTGACCTCACCGATGACGACGGCCTCAACCTCCCACTTGCGGCAGATGTCCATGAACGCGTCAACGTTCTGTGGCGTGACCACAGCGCACATCCGCTCCTGTGACTCGCTCATGAGGATTTCCTCCGGCGACAGGGACGGATCGCGCAACAGGACACGGTCGAGCTCGACGTGCATGCCGCCCTCACCGTTGGACGCGAGTTCGCTGGTGGCGCAGGAGATGCCGGCGCCACCGAGGTCCTGGATTCCTTCGACCAGTCCGGCATGCAGCACCTCGAGCGTGCACTCGATGAGCAACTTCTCCATGAAGGGGTCGCCCACCTGCACGCTTGGTCGCTTGGCCGGGCCGTCCTCGTCGAACGTCTCGCTGGCGAGAACGGAAACACCGCCGATGCCATCGCCACCGGTGCGGGCGCCGTACAAGATGACGAGGTTGCCGACACCCTTGGCCGAAGCAAGATGGACATCCTCATGCTTCATCGCCCCAACGCACAGCGCGTTCACCAGCGGATTGCCGGCGTAGGTCTCGTCGAACACGATCTCGCCGCCGATATTGGGTAGACCCAGACAGTTGCCGTAGCCACCAATGCCCGCGACGACACCAGGAAGCACGCGCTTGGTGTCGGCCGCATCAGCGGGACCGAAACGTAGGGGGTCCATGACGGCGAGCGGCCGCGCGCCCATCGACAGGATGTCGCGGACGATGCCGCCGACTCCGGTGGCCGCGCCCTGGTAGGGCTCGACGTACGACGGATGGTTGTGCGACTCGACCTTGAAGGTGACCGCCCAACCGTCACCCACGTCGACGACGCCGGCGTTCTCGCCAATGCCGACCATGAGTTGAGGCCAGCCACCCTCGGGCTGCTTGTCTCCGAACTGACGAAGGTGCACCTTGGAGGACTTGTAGGAGCAGTGCTCGCTCCACATGACCGAGTACATCGCGAGTTCACTCGAGGTCGGCCGGCGACCAAGGATCTCGCGGATGCGGTCGTACTCGTCAGGCTTCAGGCCCAGGTCGGCGTAGGGCTGCTCCGCATCAGGGGTGGACTCGGCTCGTGCCACGGAATCCAGGCTCACGGGCCGATCCTGCCATGTGCCCGGCCTAGGCAGATGCGAAGGCTGCCACGGCGGAGGCGAAGAATCCCAGGCCGTCCGTCGTCGGGCCCGTGAGCGCCTCCACCGCGTGCTCGGGGTGCGGCATGAGCCCGACGATCGTGCCCGTGGCGTTGGAGACTCCAGCGATATCGCGGCGACTGC
>JALQUH010000145.1 GCA_023263845.1 Candidatus Nanopelagicales bacterium
CGGGGCGCACTGCGCCCCGCACGAAACCGACGGTGAACTACTGCCAGGCGGGCTTGGGCACGACCACCGCACCACCGTTGGTGCTCGCGGCCGGCGGTGCAACGATCTGCACCTCGCCGTCCTGCCACTGGGCCAGCAAGAACTCGCCCTGCGGCCGGCCGATCTCATCCCAGGAGAGCTCGCCGAGGATGGTGGACACGGAGTTGGCATGCAGCCAATCCGCCATCGCGACGTTGTCGCAACCACCGGTGGCCTCGACCGCCGCGGCAAGAACCTCTGCTGCCGCGTAGGCATCAGCAGCATCCTCAGCCGGCACGAGGCCTGCACCATTTTGAGCCTGGTACTCGGCGACGAACTCGGCATTGCCCGGCGTCGGGGACTTCTCGCTCCAGGACACCGCGTAGAAGATGCCATTCTCGTTGCCAGCACCGACACCCTCGACGTACTGGGCACCGTTGCTGGGAGCGGAGGTCTGGAACAGAATGCTCGGGTTGTACCCGATCTGCACCAGGCTCTTGGTGAGGCTGACGCCATCCTCGAAGACCGCACCCTGCGCGATCAGGTCCGGAGATTCGGCGGCCATCTTCGCCGCGAAGGGCTGCAGGTTGGTCGTCCCCTCCGGATAGATCTCGGAGTAGACGGTCTCAACGCCGGCAGCCTCGAGCTGCGCCTGCATGGATTCGATCACCGGGGCGGCGAACGGGTCATCCATCGTCACGTAGGCGGCCGTCTTCGGCTTCTGGTCATCCGGAAGACTGGCGATCATGTTGACGAACGGATTCGCCTGGTTCGGTGCCGTGGCCTGCTGAGCGAAGAAGTAGAACTTGGGCTCAGGCTCGAAGATCTTCGGCGAACCACCGGCCGGGGCGATGAGCACCATCTGGTTGTTCTCCGCGACCGTCGACGCCGGGAAGTTCAGCAGCGACGAGAACGTGCCGAGGAGCAGCGGGACCTGCTCCTGGCTGATCAGGTTGTTGTAGTCGGTGACGACCTGCTCCTGGCTGGAGGCATCGTCGAGAATCACCAGTTCGACCTGACGACCGAGGAGGCCGCCATTGCCGTTGATGAGTGTCTGCCAGGCCTCGTAGCCCTTCTTGGCCTCACCACCGGGCTGAGAGAAGTCACCGGTGAGCGGAAGCGAGATACCGATCCGGATCGTGTCGCCACAGGTATCCATGACGTCCGCCCCACTTGAGCTCTCGCTGGAGCTTTCACTCGAACTTGAGCTGTCTCCACCGGACGAACTCGAGCTCTCGCCCGAGCTGCTTGACCCGCCACAGGCGGTTACTACAAGGCTCAGTCCGGCGGCGGCGGCGAGGAGTGCCCCCGCTCGACGGCGACCGGTGAGCCGAACTGTCGACGTTCGCATAGACGATTCCCTCCAAGACGGGCAAAAGATAACAATCGATTGCAGGCCGAGCCTCCCCCCGACGATCCGATCTGTCAAGCATTCCACCGAGACTGGTGCCCTCCGTGTCCATTTCGTGACTCATCGCCGATATTTCCCCTGCCCCCATACCGCTACAGTGGGCCCCCGCCGGATGGCTCACGATTGCAGGAAGGTTCCTGATGATTCTCCGCATCGGCCAGTTCAGCCGCTCCCCCGTCCTGGCGGCAGCGCGTGCCCTGAATTGGGACGCCGACATGGATCTCCAGCTCGAGGTGGGGCCCGTCCCGTCGTCCCCTGCTCAGTTCACATCGCTCCGCGATGGCAGCATCGACGTCGCTCTCACCAGTCCCGACAACGTCATGCTCTATGCGGGCACCGCGAAGAATCCCCTCGGTGAGCAATTGCCACTACGGATTCACCGGGCCATCGACGGCGGGCTGGGGCTTGCGCTGATGTCCCGGCCCGACCTCACGACGCCCGAGGCGTTGGGCGCCGCTCCCGTGGCGGTCGATGTCTTGCCCTCCGGCTTTGCCATCCTGCTCAAGGAGCTCCTACGGCAGCAAGGGCTACGAATCGAGGACCTTGACTTCGTCGAGGAGGGGGCCACCCCACGACGGGCGGAGCGCCTCATTGACGGGGCCATCGGGTGCACGATCCTCAATGCCGAGTCTCGCGTCCGGGCCACACACCGGGGCATGCGCGTGTGGGCGACATCGATGGATGTCTCCCCCATCTATCCGGGCACGGTCCTCGCGACGCTGGCAGACGGTCCCGATGTGATGCGCCTGCTCGATCTGTGGGACCGCACGACGGAGTGGCTGCTCGACGCTGATATCCGTGACGTCTGCACCGTTCTGGAGTCGCAGATTCCCGGTCTCGGGGACCGCGACTACCTTGCCTTGCTTCGCGACCCCGATGTGGGGCTTGCGCGCAACCGAGCGGTGACCGCTGATCAATTACACGTTCTGGCCGACCTACGCCGAGCGTCGGGAGCGTGGGCGCCGGACGAGGATCAGATTCGCGCTCTGGCAACGGCGTGACCCAGCCGATCTCCCGGCGAGTGCTCACAGCGCTGCTGGCCGGAGTGTTCATCTCGACATTCGCTCGATTCCTCATGCCGCCGATGCTGCTGGCCATGGCCGGCGATTTCGAGGTCACGCTGGCAGTGATCTCCATTGCCGCGAGCGCGTACTTCTTCACGTACGGCCTCGCGCAGCCCGTGTGGGGCATCATCTCCGATCGCATCGGGCGCGTAGCGGTCATGCGAACTGCGCTGCTTCTCTCCGCCCTTTTCGACGCCGTGAGCGCGATTCCCATGCCGGTGGAACTCTTCATCGTGATTCGCGCACTTTCCGGCGCTTGCATGGCCGGGGTTTTCCCCGCGGCACTTATCTATATCGGGGATGCGATCCATGATCCGCGCGAGCGCCAACCGCGCATTGCGCTGCTCATGTCAGGAGTGGCCATCGGCATAACTCTCGGCACGCTGGCGGCAGGCTTAGGTGTCGAGACCATCGGATGGCGCGCGTTCTACGTCATGACAGCGGGGTTGTCGGCACTCATCGCCTGGTATGTGTCACACGTGCCCGAGCCACAGCGCCCCGAACCTCTCCCGGTGGCGCGGGCATTCGCCCTCGTCCTCTCCTCCGGCTGGTCGTGGCTGCTCTACGCCCTGGTATTCGTCGAGGCCGGCGTGCTCCTCGGCGGCTTCGCCATGATTCCCGCATCCGTGGAAATTGCCGGCGGCACCCCGGCGCTTGCCGGGCTACTGACCGCCGGCTACGGAGTTTCGGTCCTGGTGATGAGTGCGCTGGCTCGCAAGGCCAGCGCCCACTGGACCGCAGCCATCCTTCTCGTCATCGGCGGCTCCGGTGCGGTGCTGTGCTACGCGCTTCTGGCCATCAGCATCACTCCTGCCTTCGTGGTGTCGGGCGTGGTGCTCCTGGGAGTGGCGTGGGTATTCATGCACTCAACGCTGCAGACCTGGGCGACGTCTCTCACCGCGGAAGCGCGAGCGACGGCCGTGTCCCTCTTCGCCGGGTTCATGTTCTTCGGCAACGCGGTCGGGACATTGCTCGCCGGTGTTGCGCTCCAGGATGCGGGCGCCCGAGCCCTGTTCTTCACGTCCGCGATCATTGCCCTCATTTTGACCATCGTCGCGGCGACCGCCCGCCGCCGATTCGAACATCGCCTAGTCTGACCCCGTGTCCGCGACCCTCAAAGACGTGGCGCGCGTGGTGGGAATCCATCCCGCGACGGTTTCCCGTGCGCTTAATCCCCGCACGTCGCACCTGGTCAGCCCGGAGACGGTGGCCAAGGTCCGCAAGGCGGCCGAGTCCTTGGACTACGTGCCGAATCCGATGGCGTCAGGGCTGCGCACCGCGCGTTCCCGCACGGTGGGGGTGGTAATTCCCGACCTGACGAACCCACTGTTCCCCGGCATGGTGCGCGGCATCCAGGACACACTGTCCCGGGCTGGCTACACCCCACTCCTGGTCAACACCGACAATGACATGGACACCGAGGCCACCTTGGTCGGCTCGCTACGGGCACGCCGCGTCGATGGGCTGATCGTCGCCACCGCTCGACGCGAGCATCCCCTGCTTGCCGAAGTGGGAGAAGCGCTTCCGATCGTCCTCGTCAATCGAGTCACGGAGAGCGCGGCGCTGCCCTCGGTGACAACAGACGAACAGCATGGCATTCGACTTGCGGTGGATCATCTTGTCGGGCTCGGGCACTCGGACATCGCGCACGTGGCTGGGCCAACCTGGTCATCCACCGGCCACGAGCGTGCACAGGCTTTCCAGCGCGCCATGCGATCTCATGGGCTCACCTCCGCGCGACGTAGTTTCCCCGTCCTGGGGTGGAGCGTCGAAGCGGCGCGCGACAGCGCCCTCAAGGCTCTGGCAGCCGCCAAGGTCACCGCCGTCGTAGCTGCCAACGACCAACTCGCTCTGGGCACCATCGCGGCAGCTAGGCACAAGGGCCTGCGCTGTCCACGCGATATCAGCGTGATCGGCTACAACGACATGCCCTTCATGGACCTCGTCGATCCTCCGCTCACCACGGTGCGGGTCCCCGTCAGTGACATCGGCGCCGAAGCGGCTCGGCTCCTGCTAAGCCTGCTCCGCGACGAGGCACCGAGTCCTGTCAAGCACGTGCGCCTCACGCCCGAACTCATCGTGCGTGGTTCAACCGCCGCTCTTCGTTGAAGCGCCCCTCTCGGATCGGAGCAACCGTGGAATCACGAACTCTCGGAAGCGGCACAGCCGCGCTGGACGTCACCGCACTCGGCCTGGGCTGCATGGGCATGAGCTTTGCCTACGGCAGGGCCGATGACGCCGAGTCCCTACGGACACTTGACGCTGCCGCCGACGCCGGCATCGGGTTCCTCGACACGTCTGACTCGTACGGCCCATTCGCCAATGAGGAACTGCTCGGCTCCTGGCTCGCCGGCCGCACGAACCGGCCTGTCATCGCGACAAAATTCGGTCAGGAGTTCCTCCCCGATGGTGGACGACGCCTGAACGGCACGCCGGAGTACGCGCGGGCCGCCTGCGATGCGAGCCTCGCGCGACTCGGCGTCGACCAGATTGACCTGTACTACCTGCATCGCGTGGACCCGGCGACCCCGGTCGAGGAAACCTGGGGCGCGATGGCCGACCTCATCACGGCGGGCAAGGTGCGGTTCCTCGGCATTTCCGAGGCCAGTGCGGCCACGCTGCGGCGCATCCACGTCGTACATCCGGTCACCGCTGTACAGACCGAGTGGTCGCTGTGGACACGCGATGTCGAAGCTAACGGTGTCCTTGACACGGTGCGCGAACTCGGCATCGGATTCGTCCCCTACTCGCCGCTGGGACGCGGCTATCTCACCGGGACCATTCGTCGACCGGAGGATCTTGCTGAGGACGATGGGCGCCGCTCATGGCCGAGATTCAGTGCGGACGTGCTTGATGCGAACCGAGCTATTGCCGACGCTGTGGCGTCGGTGGCGAACCGCCTAGGGTGCACTCCGGCGCAAGCCGCGCTGGCGTGGCTGCTGCATCAGGGGGACGACATCGTCCCCATCCCGGGGTCGCGCAAGGTCAACCATCTGCTGGACAACGTCGGCGCCTTGCAGGTTCCGTGGGACGACGCCGCGACCTCCGAGGTCGAGGCGGCGGCACCTATCGGTGGGACCGTGGGACAGCGCTACCCCGATGCCCTTATGAAATCGATTGACTCGTAGCGGCCCGAGCGGCCGCACGTCGATCACCAAGACCGCCGGTGACGACTGCGGCGAAAGCGACGAGAACACCGATCACTAGATGCCCGTCGACGACGTCGGTGAGCAGCAGGTCCAGCACGAGGGCGCCCGCCAACTGCCCGGCCGTCACCAGGAGCGTGACCGCGAGGACACCGATCCGGCCGACAATCCAAGCCGTCGCCGCGAGGAACAGCGCACCGATGACGCCACCGACATAGAGCCACGGCGGTCCCGACGGCGGCGCCTGCGGCTCCAGGCGACCGAGCAGTATCGAGAACGTCAACACGATGAGGACCAGCACGAAACCGAGCATGAAATTGATCCACGCCGCGACCAGCGGCTCACGGGTCACCGCCGTTGCACGACCGTTGGCCGCCTGCTGCCACGCGACAGCGGCTCCCGTCACCACGCACAGGACCGCCCAGCCCACGGCACCTACACCTTCATCCCAGCGGCCACTTGCTGCCGCGGCCACCGCCCCAAGACCTAGGAGGGCAGCGAGAACGCGGCTGGCGGAGATCGGCTGACGGCCACGCGGACTCCAGCCACGACTGTCCACGAGGAGCGAGGCGGCGATCTGGCCGCCCACCAGCGCCACTGAGAACAGGGCAACCCCGATCACCGGAACCGACAGACTCTGCGTGGTAATGAAAAGCGCGCCGGAGATGCCACCGAGGGCAATCCACCTCGGTTGGCTGCCGCTGCGAATCGCCGTCACGAGGGTCACCAAGCCTCGACGAACCCGGGCCACCGTCAGGCCGATTATCGTGAGGAGAGTGAGTCCGACCGCGAACGAAAACGCGGCTGCCTCGATGCCGCTACCAACCTCCCCGGCAAGGGTGCCGTTGGCCCGCGCCTGAACCGCGCTCAGACCACCCACCGCCAGGCCGCTGGCGGCCATGACCAGTAGGACGCCGGTCGGACGACTCTCCCCGGCCATCAGTGGAAGAAGTGCCGGGTACCGGTGAGGTACATGGTCGCCCCTGCCGCCTCGGCCGCCGCGATGACCTCGTCATCGCGCACCGAGCCTCCGGGCTGCACGATGGCACGCACACCCGCCTCTAGCAGCACGTCGAGCCCATCGGGGAAGGGGAAGAACGCATCCGAGGCGGCGACCGCACCGCGAGCGCGATCTTCCCCGGCACGGGCCACGGCAAGCCGGGCCGCATCAACACGATTGACCTGACCCATGCCGATGCCCACAGCGCCGCCGTCGCGCGCGAGCAGGATGGCGTTGGACTTGGGTGCACGCACGGCGCGCCAGGCGAACGCCAGATCACGCATCGTCTCGGCATCCACCGGTGACCCGCAGGCCAGACGCCACGTGCCCGGATCGTCGCCGTCGGCGCTCATGTCATCGGCGGCCTGCAGCAGGACTCCGCCGGCAATGGTGCGCACCTCCACCCAGTCCGATGCCGCACGCGGTTCGGCGCGCAGGATGCGCAGGCCTTTGCGCTCGACCAGTAGCTCTAGGGCTCCGGGCTCGAAATCTGGGGCGACAACGACCTCGGTAAAGACGTCGACCATCTCGCGCGCCATGGCCTCGGTGACTGGACTGTTGGCCGCGACAACACCACCGAAAGCCGAGACCGGATCGGTCGCGAACGCCTTCTCGTAGGCCTCGACAATGTCGCGGCCTATCGCGATTCCACACGGGTTCGCATGCTTGATGATCGCAACAGCCGGCTCGGCGTGGTCATACGCGGCTCGACGCGCCGCATCGGCATCGACGTAGTTGTTGTACGACATCTCCTTGCCATGGAGTTGCTCTGCACGGGCGAGACCGGGCCGGGAGAAATCAGCGGCGTAGAGCGCCGCAGATTGATGGGGGTTCTCGCCGTAGCGCAGCACGGACCGGCGCTGCCAGGACTGCC
>JALQUH010000180.1 GCA_023263845.1 Candidatus Nanopelagicales bacterium
ACTCGGTGGTCGTCGCCCCGGTGTCCGCGATCACCAGCGCGCGCGGTCGGTGTTCGTCGCGACGCAGCACGCCCTTGCTCTCCAGCGCACGCAGTTGGTGGGCGACTGAGGAGGGTGAGGTGAGACCGACCTCATCTCCGATCTCGCGCACGCTCGGCGGGTAGCCGCGATCTTCGACAGTGCGGCGGATGACGTCGAGGATGTCCCGCTGCCGAGGAGTGATGCCGTCAGCGAAGTCGGCGTCGGTCGTCGTGGCAGCGGCCTGATCAGCAGCGGCCTGGTCGGCATGGGGAGCGGGGCGGCGAGCCATGGCACCTCCGAAGGTCGAGCGGGCGGTCGTTCTAGCGGGCAGGTCGGCCTGCCTCTCGGGCCTGTCCCACCCGGGGAGGCGTGGAGCTCTCCAGGCGTGGAGCCGGCGCTGAGTGTCAGACCGATGGGAGAGGCTCCTCCCATGGCCACGACGTTAGCGACAGATCCGACACAGATCAAACACCTGTTCGAAAAATGTTGGACGTGTCGCGTGACGTGTGGTACCAATGGTACATACGTTCGATCGAACACCGGTTCGAAAGACTCGCAAGGCGGGATTCGTCCCGGTGGACTGGAAGGGAGACTGGTCATGGCTACTGCCTACGCCGTGCCGATGGGGGCTTCGAGGCGACGTGAGGGCCGTCGCCCCATGTCACACCTGGCGGGTGGGCCGGTCAGTTCCCGGCGCCAGGCTCGCCCGGCTGTGAATGCCTGCCGCGAGCACACCAGCTCTAGCAGTGTGCGCCTCACGCGCCGAGCTCGACTGATCGTTCTCCTGGTCATCACCGCGGTCGTCGTCGTCCTGGGCCCCTGGCGGGCGATCGCCTCCGCGCCCGAGGGAGTTGTTCCCCAAGGCTGGTCGACGGTCGTCGTGCAGCCCGGCGACACCTTGTGGACTCTGGCGGAGGAACTCGATCCGACGGCCGATCCGCGGGTGATCGTCGCGCAGATCAAGCAGGCCAATTCCCTGGCCACTTCAGCGATTACGCCGGGTCAGGTCCTCACCATCCCGATGCACTGAGGCCCGGCACAGAAGGCGGGTCCAATCGCCTCGGTCCCGCGCTATCCCTCTGGTGGGGAAGGTGCATCGAGGGGTGCGAACTGCCCGGAAGGGTTCGCTCAGCGCTTCAGTCCAGGCTTTTTGGCCGCGACACGCCGGAAAATGGCTCTTGCGCCATACTGACGATAGGTCTAAGGTTCCACTACATCTAGTAGTGACAGCGGTGTAGTTCATCCACAGGTAGTGGTTCGAACTGCACAGGTTGTCCCCAGATCATCACCAGAGTCATCCACAGGTGGCTCGCAAGCGGCCGAGAGGGGGTCTATTCCATGCGCTGTCCGTACTGCCGTGAAGACGACTCCCGCGTGCTGGACTCCCGTACCGCTGACGATGGTGCGGCCATTCGTCGCCGCCGTGAGTGCCAGTCCTGCGGTCGCCGGTTCACCACGGCCGAGACCGCGGTGCTCTCGGTGGTCAAGCGTTCGGGCGCCTCTGAGCCCTTCAGCCGAGCCAAGGTGATCAACGGGGTGAGCAAGGCCTGCCAGGGCCGGCCGGTCTCCGAGGATGACCTAGCACGACTGGCCCAGCGGGTCGAGGACGCCGTACGCGCGAGCGGGGTGGCCGAGGTCCCGGCCGGGGAGGTTGGCGTGGCCATCCTGGGTCCGCTGCGCGACCTCGACGAGGTGGCGTACCTCCGGTTCGCCTCGGTCTACCGGTCCTTTGACTCCCTAGAGGACTTCGAGTCCGAGATCGCCCTATTGCGCACCGAGGCATCACTGGCCGCAACCGACTCCACAGCTCACGACCCCGACACCGCAACCACCACTAACCCCGCATCGGCCGACGTCGACGCGTAAGCATCACCCGACACCATGACAAGGGAGACACCCGCATGACTGAGATCAGCAACGACGCCGCGTCGGCCCAGGTTGAGCAAGGCGCCCGCACCGGACTCACGATGCAGCGCCTCTTCACCTCGCCGGGTGTCCACCCGTATGACGAGGTGACGTGGGAGCACCGCGATGTCGTTCAGACCAACTGGAAGACCGGTGACGTGGTCTTCGAGCAGCGCGGCGTGGAGTTCCCCGACTTCTGGAGTGTCAACGCCTCCACCATCGTCACCACTAAGTACTTTCGCGGCGCCGTCGGCAGCGACACGCGCGAGCGCAGCCTGAAGCAGCTGCTCGATCGCGTGGTCCTGACCTACACCAAGGCGGGCCGTGAGTTCGGCTACTTCGCCACCGAGGAAGACGCGCAGATCTTCGAGCACGAGCTCACCTGGATGCTGCTGCACCAGGTCTTCAGCTTCAACTCACCGGTCTGGTTCAACGTCGGCACCCCGTCGCCGCAGCAGGTGTCGGCCTGCTTCATCCTCGCTGTCGACGACACGATGGATTCGATCCTCAACTGGTACCGCGAAGAGGGCTTGATCTTCAAGGGTGGCTCCGGGGCTGGTCTCAATCTGTCGCGCATCCGCTCCTCCAAGGAGTTGCTCTCCTCCGGTGGCACGGCCTCCGGTCCGGTCTCCTTCATGCGTGGCGCGGACGCCTCGGCCGGCACCATCAAGTCCGGAGGCGCCACCCGCCGCGCGGCCAAGATGGTCGTGCTCGACGTCGACCACCCGGACATCGAAGAGTTCATCGAGACCAAGGTGCGCGAAGAGGACAAGATCCGAGTCCTGCGCGACGCCGGCTATGACATGGACCTCGGCGGTAGCGACATCACGAGTGTGCAGTACCAGAACGCCAACAACTCCGTCCGCGTGTCTGATGAGTTCATGCGCGCGGTCGAAGAGGGCACCGACTTCGGGCTGCGCGGTCGCAAGACCGGTGAGATCATCGAGTCGGTCGACGCCAAGACTCTGTTCCGCAACATGAGCGAGGCCGCGTGGGCGTGCGCCGATCCCGGCATCCAGTACGACGACACGATCAACGACTGGCATACCAACCCCGAGACCGGCCGCATCACCGCGTCCAACCCATGCTCGGAGTACATGAGCCTGGACAACTCCTCGTGCAACCTTGCCTCACTGAACCTGCTGAAGTTCCTCAAGGACGACGGAAGTTTTGACGCTGAGACCTTCCGTCGCGCGGTGGAGTTCGTCATCACCGCGATGGATATCTCTATCTGTTTCGCCGACTTCCCGACCGAGCCGATCGGCGACACCACGCGCAAGTACCGCCAGCTCGGCATTGGCTACGCCAACCTCGGCGCCCTGCTCATGGCTGTGGGCCTGCCGTACGACTCCGATGGTGGCCGTGCCCTCGCGGCGTCGATCACTTCGCTCATGACCGGCACCTCCTACCGCCGCTCGGCCGAGTTGGCCGGTGTCGTCGGTGCCTACGAGGGCTACGCCCGCAACGCCGAGGCGCACAAGCGCGTCATGCGCAAGCACGCCGCGGCCACCGACGCCGTGCGCACCGTGAGCAGCCTTGATGCCGACGTCCTACGCGTGGCGGAGAAGGAGTGGGCCGAGGGACTGCGGATCGGTGAGGCCAACGGCTGGCGCAATGCGCAGGCTTCGGTGCTCGCCCCCACCGGCACCATCGGTTTCATGATGGACTGCGACACCACCGGCGTGGAGCCGGACTTCTCGCTGGTGAAGTTCAAGAAGCTCGTCGGCGGTGGCTCGATGCAGATCGTCAACCAGACCATCCCGATGGCGCTGAAGCGCCTGAACTACACCGACGAGACCATCGAGGCGATCGTCGAATACATCAGCGAAAACGGCCATGTCGTCGACGCGCCCGGCCTCAAGACTGAGCACTACGCGATCTTCGACACCGCGATGGGCCAGCGTGCGATCACTCCGATGGGTCACGTGCGCATGATGGCCGCGGTGCAGCCGTTCCTGTCCGGTGCGATCTCCAAGACGGTCAACATGCCCGAGACCGCGACCATCGAAGAGGTTGAGGAGATCTACTTC
>JALQUH010000192.1 GCA_023263845.1 Candidatus Nanopelagicales bacterium
GGTCATCCTGGCCTTCGTCCTGGGCGTGCCGACCCTGCGGCTACGCGCCGACTACCTCGCGATCGCCACGATCGCGACGGCGGAGATCCTGCGCCTGGTCCTCGGCGCGGTCGAGTTCAAGGACTTCTTCGGCGGCTCCAACGGCCTCAACGGGTTCGTGGGCCCCTTCCAGGACCTGAACCCGTACGGCGGGCCGCTCGACCTCGGCATCGTCTCGTGGAGCCGTGCCGACCTCTGGTCCCTCACGGTCGGCTGGGTGCTCGTCGCCCTGTCGTGCCTGCTGGTCTGGTCGCTCATGCGCAGCCCGTGGGGCCGCGTGCTGCGCTCCATCCGCGAGGACGAGGACGCCGTGCGCTCGCTCGGCAAAAGTACCTACCTGCGCAAGATGCAGGCGCTTGTCCTCGGTGGCCTCTTCGGCTCGCTCGCGGGCATCTTCTGGGCCGTCGCCAAGCAGTCGGTGCAGCCGGACTCGTTCGTCCCCGACTTCACCTTCTTCTGCTACACGATCCTCATTCTCGGTGGCGCCGCCCGGGTTCTCGGCCCAGTCCTTGGCGCAATCATCTTCTGGTTCCTCCTGGTCTTCGTTGAGCAGATGCTCATCGGGCTTGTGCAGGGCGGAACGATCACCTTCCTCGACACCACGCAGATCGGACCGATCCGCTTCATCCTGGTCGGAGTCGGACTCATGCTCTTGATGGTCTTCCGACCACAGGGAATCCTCGGAGACCGGAAGGAGATCGCGCTCGATGCCCGGTGACATTCAAACCCAGGCGGTTACCGCGCTGGCGGGGCTTCCGTCGGATCCGGGGGTGGCCAAGCCCGACCCGATCCTCGTTGCCGACCATGTCGTGCGGCGATTCGGCGGCCTGACCGCAGTCGACGTCGAACATGCCGAATTCCAGCGAGGCGCGATCACAGCCCTTATCGGCCCCAACGGCGCCGGCAAGTCCACGTTCTTCAACCTGCTCAGCTGCTTCGACAAGGCCGACAACGGCACATGGACCTACAACGGCACCGAGATCTCGGGCGGCGCACCGCATCGACTCGCCCGCAAGGGCATGGTGCGCACCTTCCAATTGACGAAGAGCCTGTCGCGCATGACCGTCATGGACAACATGCGACTGGGCGCGACGGATCAGACCGGCGAGAACATGCTGCTGTCGATCCTGCCCTTCACCTGGCGCTCTCAGGAGAAGGAGGTTACTCAGCGTGCCACCGAATTGCTCGAGCGTTTCAACCTGGCAGCCAAGGCCGACGACTTCGCCGGATCGCTTTCCGGCGGTCAGCGGAAGTTGCTCGAAATGGCTCGCGCCCTCATGCTCCGCCCCCAACTCATCATGCTTGATGAGCCCATGGCCGGCGTGAACCCCGCTCTCAAGCAGAGCCTTCTGGATCACATTCGCGACATCCGCGAGGAGGGCACCACCGTGCTCTTCGTTGAGCACGACATGGACATGGTGCGCGACGTCAGTGATTGGGTCGTCGTGATGGCCCAGGGCCAAATCATCGCCGAGGGCACTCCCACATCGGTGATGGGCGATCAGAGGGTCATCGACGCCTACCTCGGCGCCCACCACGACCAGCAACTCACGGCAACCGGTGAGAACCTGACCGAGGGGAATCCAGAATGAGTGGCTTCGACACCCGAGGCGGCATCCAGCCCGGCGAAGAAAATGACCCAAGTGAACTGCCAGTCTTCGAACACGAGGAGAACCTCAACGCCGAGCAGCACAGTCATCTTGGACCGAGTGTCCCCGGCGAGGATCAGTACCTGCTGCACGCTGATGACCTCGTTGCGGGCTACTTCCCGGGGGTCAACATCCTCGATGGATGTTCGCTGACGGCCAAGGATGGCGAACTCGTTGGCATCATCGGCCCAAACGGGGCTGGCAAGTCCACACTCCTCAAGGCGATGTTCGGTCTGGTCCGTATCCATGAAGGGACCGTCACGCTGCGTGGAAAGGACATCACCAACATGCGCGCCGATGTTCTCGTCAGGGAAGGTGTCGCGTTCGTCCCGCAGACCAACAACGTCTTTCCCTCACTCACCATTGAGGAGAACCTTCAGGTCGGTTGCTACCAGAACCCGAAACTGTTCAGCCCCCAGTTCGAGCGAGTGGCCAGCATCTTCCCCGCGCTCGCTGAGCGCCGCAAGCAACGGGCAGGCTCCCTGTCCGGCGGTGAGCGCCAAATGGTGGCGATGGGACGCGCCTTGATGATGGATCCGAGCGTTCTGCTCCTTGACGAGCCCAGCGCCGGCCTCTCCCCCGCGTTGCAGGATGAGGTCTTCGTCAACGTCAAGGGCATCAACGCCGCCGGGGTCACCATCATCATCGTTGAGCAGAACGCCTCCCGCTGCCTGCAGATCGTGGATCGGGGCTACGTCCTGGATCAGGGTCGCAACGCGTACAGCGGCACCGGCAAGGATCTCGCCAACGACCCGAAAGTCATCGAGCTCTACCTCGGCACTCTCGCCAAGGCGTAGACCCGCCAACGTTTGTCACCTCAATCCGCAATTTCCCGGTGCCGGAGGGTCCAATGGCGCGGTTCGGGGTGACAAAGGGAGTGTCGATCACCGAAGTCGGCGTCGCGCGGCCGCGCGACTACCGTTGCGTAGTGGTCGGCCCGCGCGCCCAGGTACTGCCGGGACATGGCAGACAGCAGTGCCAGACAGCAGCACAGGCAGGGTTGCTGAGAACCGCGACATAGGCAACCGCGTGGACGGCAGCTCACCGTACCCCGCCCAGCAGCCTGGCGAGGACCTCATGTAGCGGTGCACCGGCCCAGGAATCTCTGACAGAACCACCCCACAACCGGGGCAGGCCTAACCCTGCCCGTCATGACAACGCTGGCGGTGTGACTTCGGCCCGCGCCTCAGGGATGGCCGTTCCAGACTGCGTTTGTCGCCCAGAACCACGTTTCTGAGCCTCCAAAGTGCCTTGAGGCGCGGTTCTGGGTGACAAACGTGCTGGGTTGGGAAATGGCGGGGCTCATACGAAAGGCCCGGCCCCCCGAAGGGGACCGGGCCTCCCGGTTGAGCTACGAGACTTACGGAACCGGAACCTCGACCGGGCCGACAACCTCAATGCTCTTGAACTTCGTGTTGCTGGTGTACTCGACGACGTCGATCGTTGCCGCCTTGGGATCGCCGTACTCGTTGAAGTCCAGCGGGCCCGTCACACCGTCGTAGTTCGGCTGACCGCCGGCCTGGATGATGGCCAGGCAGTCGGCGTAGCTCATGCACTGCTCGCCACCGGCGTCGGCGTTGGCCACCATCGGCATCGCAGCGGCGATGGCGGTGCCATCGGCGCAACCGGCATAGTCAGCCGCGAGCGCAACCAGGATGGTCGCGTCGTAGGACTGAGCGCCGTAAGCGAAGTCGGTGAGAGCCGGATCCGCCTCGAGGAGACGGTTGTTGAAGGCATCAACGTCGACCGAGGGATCACCCGTCGGGACCGAAGCGATGACACCCACCATCGTGCCCGGGGGGAAGTCCTTGTACGCCGTGGTGGAGATGTTGCCGTCCACGAGGAAGATCTGGACGTCCTGTGGGCCAACACCCTGCTTGATCATCTCCTGCAGGAGCTTGGTGGTCTCCTCGAAGCCGATGACCTGGACGAACTCGGGGTTGGAGGCCTTGATCTCGGAAACCTCAGCCGAGAAGTCCGGGGCAGCAGGATCGTAGGTGAGCTTGACGGTGATGGTGCCGCCAGAGTTCTCGAAGTCCTTCACGAAGGCATCCTGCAGGCCAACGCCGTAGGGATCCTCGCGAGCGATCGTCGCACCGGAGGTCAGACCGAGGCCAGACGCGATACCGGCGATGACGGCGCCCTGGAGCACGTCAGACGGGGCGGTACGGAAGTACAGACCGTTGTCCGGGTACTCGGTGAGGGTCGGAGCGGTATTGGCCGGCGAAATCTGGAGAACGCCGTTGCTCGTAATCTTGTCGATGACCGTCAGTGACACGCCAGAGGAAGCAGCACCGATGATGACCTGCACACCCTTGGAGAGGTGCGAGTCGACAGTCTGCGAGGCGAGGTCGGTCTTGGTGTCGCCGGAGTCGCCGTATTCGTTGACGACCGGCTGGCCAAGAACGCCGCCAGCGGCGTCGATGTCCATGACGGCAAGGTCGACACCCGCGTACTCGGGCGGCCCGAGGAAGGCGAGGTCGCCGGTGGCCGGCAGCAGGGTGCCGATCTTCAGCTGGGTGTTCTTGCAGTCGCTCGTGGGCTCGGGAGTGGGCTCGGCCGACGATGAGGAGGAGCTGGACGACGAGGACTCGCTCGAGCTGGAAGCGCTCGAGGAGGACTCACCGCTGCTGCTGCTCCCACCACACGCGGCGAGCACGAGGCTCGCTGCGCCGAGAACCACGACCGCCCCGGCAATCGGGCTGCGTCGAATCATGAATTATCTCCTTAGGGAAGCATGCCGAGGAGAATCCACGGCAACGCTGTCTTGGTGGGATGAACTTACCCTGCTGGGACGCAAGGCGAACACCGGAGGGTCCCATCGTGTCCGATGGTTGCGAAACCGTAACCCGCGCCGTTATGTAAACGTGACCTAGTTCAGGGGGCGATCTACAGGGCCGATCCAGGCTCCCGATCGAGGATTTCGCGCGCGACCTCGGCCAGAGGGCGCCGGGCGTCCATGGCTGCCTGGCGCAGCCAGGTGTACGCCGCATCCTCGTCGAGGCCGAGCATTCGGGACACCGTCCCTTTCGCCCTCTCGACGTCGCGCCGGTCTGCCAGTCGCGCCTGCGCATTGGCGGCCGCCGTGGCCGACGCCTGCGCCTGGCCCCGCAGTTCTGCGAGGGTGGCCCAGCCGCTCGCCGCCATTTCGATCGCCGGCATGAGGTCGCCCCTATCCACCGGCTTCACCAGATAGGCCATGGCGCCGGCCTCGCGAGCTTGGTCGACACGTTCGCGCTGCCCGAAGGCGGTGACCACCACCACGGCCGTGCGATCGGCCACGGCTCGCGTGACTTCGATACCGTCCATGCCCGGCATGGCGACATCGACCAACAGGACGTCCGGTGCCGCCGTTGCCACAAGATCCAGGGCTGTCGTGCCGTCGTGCGCCTGGCCGACGACCTCGTACCCCTCCTCGCGAAGCATCTCCACGAGATCCATACGGATCAGGGCTTCGTCCTCGGCCACCACGATGCGCAACGCCACGGCAACGAGCCTAGGAGGCTCCCACTACCCTTGTTCCACGGCCCCGGTATCCCAACCGGCAGAGGAAGCGGTCTCAAACACCGTCCAGTGTGGGTTCGAATCCCACCCGGGGCACCAACGTCCCGCGTGCTCGATTAGTCGACGTCGATGGTGGCGCGCATTTCGACGATGCGGCCAAGCAGGCCGTTGACAAAGGACGGGGACTCGTCCGTGGACAACTCCCCTACCAACTCGACCGCCTCGTCGAGGGCCACACCTTCAGGGACACCACCCCACAGGACCTCGTAGGTGGCGATACGTAGGGCGGCGCGGTCCACGCCGGGCATTCGATCCAGTTGCCAGCCCAGGGAGTACGTCGACAAAATCTCGTCGATTCGCTCTCGGTGCTGGACGACGCCCTCGACCAGTTCGGCGGCGTACGGATTGATCGCCGAGCCACCCTCGTCGGTGCGCAGTTGCTGGGCTTCTGCAAGAACGACGAGCGGGTCCGTCTGCCGCATATCGGCAGCGAACAGCACGTCAAGGGCCCTGCGACGGGCCCGATGCCGAGCGGACATGGATCAGTTCACGCGGCCGAGATACGAACCGTCTCGCGTGTCCACCTTGACCAGAGTGTCCGACTCGATGAAGAGGGGCACCTGGATCTCCGCGCCGGTTTCCAGCGTGGCGGGCTTGGTCCCACCGGTGGATCGGTCGCCCTGCAGACCCGGCTCGGTGTAGGCGATGGTCAGTTCGACCGCCGCGGGCAATTCCACGTAGAGCGCGGCACCCTCATGCATCGCGATGATGCACTCCTGATTCTCCAGCATCCACTTGGCGTTGTCACCGACGACGGGGTTCGGCACCGTGATTTGGTCGTAACTGGACGAGTCCATGAAAACCCAGTCGTCGCCGTCCCGGTAGAGGTACTGCATATCCCGCTTGTCGACGTTCGCCGTCTCCACCTTGACTCCGGCGTTAAACGTCTTGTCGACGACCTTGCCCGACAGGACGTTCTTCAACTTGGTGCGCACGAAGGCACCACCCTTGCCCGGCTTCACGTGCTGGAACTCCACCACGGTCCACAGCTGGCCGTCGATGTTGAGGACAAGGCCGTTCTTCAGGTCGTTCGTCGTCGCCATGGGGCGTCCTTCCTCGCTTAGTCCAGCAGCACAAGGCCACGGTCGGCAGTAGTGAGGGGAGAGCATTCTCCCTCGGTCACGATCACGGTGTCCTCGATGCGCACTCCCCCTCGTCCGGGGAGGTAGACACCAGGCTCGATCGTGACCGGAGAACCGGCGAGGAGCATACCTGTGGCGCGCGGGCTGAAGAACGGTGCCTCGTGGATCTGCAAGCCCACACCATGTCCCAGGCCATGGTCAAAATAGGCCCCGTAGCCGTCCTGCTCGATGAGTTGGCGTGCCGCCGCGTCGACGTCGACGAGCGGTTTTCCGGCTCGGGCAGCCGCGCGACCGGCCACCTGGGCGCGGTGGACGACGTCGTGAAGCTCGACCTGCCAGTCGGAGGGCGCCCCCATCACGAAGGTGCGTGTCTCGTCCGCGTGGTACCCGCCCACCTGGGCACCGAAGTCGATGAGCAGGAAGTCTCCCGCCGCCAACGGCCGGTCGGTGGGCTGGTGGTGCGGAATCGCGGAGTGCGGTCCCCCGGCCACAATCGTTTCGAAGGACAGGCCGTCGGCTCCCAGCGAGAGCATGTGGTTCTCTAGGCGGCGCGCGATCTCCCGTTCGGTATCGCCAACGCGGACTTCGGCGATCGTCAAGCCGAGCGCTTCGTCGGAGATCTGACATGCTCGTTCGAGTGCCGCGAGCTCCTGGCCGTCCTTGACCTGCCGAAGGACTTCCACGATGTCGCTGGTTGCCCGTAGTCGACTTTCGTCGTCACCCGCAATCTCGACGAGGTGACGCCACTGCGTCACGGTCACGTGATCGGCTTCGAGCGCCAAGACCGCTCCGCCACCGTCGACCCATCGCGTTGCCACTGCGCTCAGGGTCGATCGGTCGATAAGGAGGGCCAGTCCTGGGCACTCTTGGCCCGCCTGGACGACGTAGCGGCCGTCGGTACCGAGCAGGGCCGTGGATGGGGTGAGCAGGAGCATGCCGTTGCTCCCGGTGAAACCGGTGAGGTAGCAGACGTTCGGCAGGCTCGTGATCAGCAGGGCATCAGCGTCTGGGGCTTGAGCCACCAGCGCCTCCCACGCGCGCGAACGACGCTTCGCGTGGATGTCAGTCATGCCTGCAGGCGGGCCGCGATGGCACCCAGCGCGAGGACATACGACTCGACGCCAAAGCCGGAAATCGACCCGGTGACGACTCCGGCAATCACCGAGGTGTGTCGGAACTCCTCACGCGCCGCAGGATTAGACAGGTGGACCTCCACGGTCAAGGATCGAACCTGGGCCAACGCGTCTCGTAGGGCGTACGAGTAGTGCGTGAACGCTCCGGCATTGAGGACGACGGGGATCTCCGCGTCGGCCGCTTCGTGCAGCCACCCGACGAGTTCGGCCTCGGAATCCGTCTGACGCACCTCGACACTGAGCCCGAGTTCGGCCCCGGTGGCGACACACAGGTCAGCAAGTTCGGCGTAGGTGGTGTGACCGTAGATGTCGGGCTCGCGCACTCCGAGGCGGCCCAGATTTGGACCATTGAGTACTAGGACGGTGGAACTGCTCACGTCGACACCTCCGCGTACGCCGTCGCGAGGAGCGCCGGGTCGGGCCCCTCCAGAAGACCAGGATGCCCGATACCGTCGAGGACGACGAAACGCAGCATGTCCCCGCGCGTCTTCTTGTCCATCCGCATGGCATCGAGAAGAGACGGCCAGCGATCGCCTGGGTACGTCGTCGGTAGGCCCAGGAGTTCCAGGATCTCGCGGTGACGATCAACCCCCGCATCGTCGAGCCGCCCGCCCAGGCGGGCCAACTCAGCGACGTACACCATGCCGACGCTGATGGCAGCGCCGTGGCGCCATCGAAAGTTCTCGACGCGTTCGATGGCGTGACCGAAGGTGTGGCCGTAGTTGAGCACCTCACGGCCGAGTGTTGCTCGGCCGACGGTCTCCCGTAGATCGCCCGCCACGACATCGGCCTTGACGCGGATGCTGCGTTCGATGATCTCGCGAAGGTGGGCGCTGTCCGGATCGACGCATGACGCAGGGCCGGACTCGATGATGCGCAGGATTTCGGTATCCCGAATAAGCCCACACTTGACCACCTCAGCCAGGCCCGCCACCAGATCCTCGCGGGGCAGAGACTGCAGAGCCGTGAGATCACACAGCACACCGGCGGGCTCATAGAACGACCCAACGAGGTTCTTGCCGGCGGCTGTGTTGATACCCGTCTTGCCGCCGACCGCCGCATCCACCATGCCGAGAACGGTGGTGGGCACCGACACGAAACGAACACCACGCAACCACGTGGCGGCGACGAAACCCGCCAAGTCCGTCGTCGCACCGCCACCTACGCCGACAATGGCGTCCGTACGCGTGAAGCCCTCCTGCCCGAGGATGTTCCAGCACAAGGCGGCCACCTCGGCCGTCTTGGCATCTTCCGCATCGGGCACCTCGACGGCCACGGCGGTGAGCCCCTGCTCGACGAGCTGCGTACGAATCGCCTCTGCCGTTTCGGAGAGTGCGGCGGGCGCAATGACCGCAACCCGCTGTACCTGGTCGCCGAGCAGGGCGGGCAACTGGCCGAGCAGGCCCCGGCCCACGAGTACGTCGTACGGTCGCTCTGCCGTGACCGAAATCGTTGTCGTGGATTCACTCATGAGACACCCTCGACGATCGACATCACATCGGCGGCGACCTCGTCTAGCGACCGACCGTCTGTGTCGACGGTCCACGTCGCGACCTCGTCGTACAGCGGCGTTCGTTCATCGAGGAGTCGCAGCAGGGTGCCCCTCACGTTGCCGAGCAGAAGTGGTCGCGCTGTCCCAAGCCCCACGCGCTTCGTAGCATCCCCGAGACTCACCTGGAGCCAGACGACGGGCTGGTCTGCAAGCGCTGAACGCGTCGATGGATCGAGCACCGCGCCACCGCCGAGGGAGACCACGGCACCGTCCGTGCTCATCGCGTCGATCACGGCCCGCGCCTCGAGGGCGCGGAACGCGGCCTCGCCATCCGACACGAAGATGTCGCCCACCGACTTTCCGGCTCGCTCCTCGATGAGTCGATCGGTGTCGATGAACTCGACGCCCATACTGTCCGCGACCCGCTGGCCCACCGAACTCTTGCCCGCGCCGGGCGCACCGACGATGACCAGCCGAGTCATCGGATCGCCAGATGATCCAGGTACGCCGTGAGATTCCGCCGGGTCTCGGTCACCGAGTCGCCACCAAACTTCTCGATCATGGCGTCGGCAACCACGAGGGCGACCATGGCCTCGGCCACCACTCCCGCCGCAGGCACCGCACACACATCGCTGCGCTGATTGATGGCCTTGGCGGCTTCGCCGGTCGACACGTCGACGGTCTGGAGGGCGCGTGGGATGGTCGAGATCGGTTTCATCGCCGCCCGGACGCGTAAGGCCTCGCCGGTCGTCATACCGCCCTCGGTTCCGCCTGAGCGTCCGCTCGTTCGTGCCAGGCGGCCGTCGTCGGACACGATCTCGTCCTGAGCCGCCGACCCGCGTCGCGCCGCGAGATCGAAACCATCGCCCACCTCGACGCCCTTGATCGCCTGTATCCCCATGAGAGCTGCCGCCAGACGGGCGTCTAGACGCCGATCCCAGTGCACATGGCTGCCGAGACCGGGTGGCAGGCCGTGGACAACGACCTCGACGACACCCCCGAGGGTGTCACCCTCTCGATGCGCGAGTGCGATCTCCTCCTGCATCCGGGCAGAGTCATCTTCGTCGACGGCGCGCACCGGATCGTCGTCGATCCGTGCAAGGTCTTCGGGTACTGGCGTGACGGTGGACGCGGCGGCGGCGCCACCGATGCGGACGACATGGCTGAGAACCTCGATCCCACCCACTGCGCGAAGGAACGCCTTGGCCACCGCACCGAGAGCGACTCGGGCGGCGGTCTCCCGGGCGCTGGCGCGCTCAAGAATCGGCCGCGCGTCGTCAAAGCCATACTTCTGCATGCCCACGAGGTCCGCATGCCCGGGCCGGGGACGAGTGAGCGGTGCGTTGCGGGCAAGTTCGGCGAGTTCGGCGGGGTCGACCGGATCGGCGGACATGACCGTCTCCCACTTGGGCCATTCGGTGTTGCCGACCTCGATCGCCACCGGGCCACCGAGGGTCGAACCATGACGGACGCCGCCCATCAGGGTGACCCGATCCTCCTCAAACTTCATTCGGGCGCCACGTCCCGCGCCGAGGCGCCGACGGCGCAACTCAGCGGCCACCACCTCGGTGGTGACCGGAACTCCGGCCGGCAGACCCTCCACGATGGCGACGAGCGCCTGACCGTGGGACTCACCCGCGGTTAGCCAGCGCAGCATCGGGACCCCTTTCGCATCTGCGCATCCTCTCAGAGCGCCAGCCCCGCCCCTATCGGGCTCTCCGGGGTGACCGGTTTCAGTTTTCGTCGGCGGCGGCTCGTAGGGCCTCCCGCATGGCGTCCACCGGCGCTGCACTGCCCGTCATGAGCCGCACCTGATCCACGGCCTGCCACAGCAGCAGATCCAAGCCGTCGGCCGTTGCGCCCCCGGCCGTCCGCCAAGCCTGCGTGAGGGTCGGCACCGTCACTCCGTAGGCGACATCGAGCAGTGCCCCGGGGTTCGACGGGATCGCCATTGCCAGGTGGTCGGCCGCACCGAACGGCACGGTGCTGATCACGGCTGGAGCATCGAGGACCAGGGGTGCCTCATCCCAGGTGCGCGGTCGCACAGTGATCCCGAGGGCTTCGGCCACATCACGAATCTCGACCCCCCGAGACATCGAACGCAGCACGACATCAACCTCCCGAGCCCCTAGGCGTGTCGCGGCCGCCACAGCGCTACGCGCGGTCGCGCCACCTCCAATGATCGTCAGGCGATCTGCAGACAGTACGGGTGCGACCTCGCGGAGCGCGGCGACCATGCCCGCCACATCGGTGTTCTCCCCTATCCGGCGTCCATCGTCGAAGACCACGGTATTGGCCGCACCCGTGATGCTTGCCGTCATTGACACCTCGTCCAGCAGCGGCAGAACGGCAGTCTTCAGCGGCATCGTGAGCGAGAGTCCGGCCCACTGCGGGCCGCATCCGTGGATGAAGTCGGCTAGTGCAGCCTCAACGACCTCGATCGCGTCGTAGCTCCAGTCAAGACCGAGCACGCGATACGCGGTGCGGTGCAGAACCGGTGACAGGCTGTGCTTGATCGGTGATCCGAGCACGGCCGCGCGGCGACCACTCACGGCGCATCCGACGCTGTGGATTCGGCGTAGTTCTCCTGGAACTTCTTTTTCCAGGCCAGGAACTTGTCGTAATCGGCCGTGAACTTCGTGGTGAGTGTCTCCGGATCGACGGTGACGAAATACAGCCAGTCGCCATTCGCCGGGTTGAGGGCCGCCTCGAGAGCTTCCTGTCCCGGTGAATTGATGGGCGTGGGCGGCAGGCCGTCAATCACGTACGTGTTGTAGGGCGAGTCCGTGTTGAGCATGTCGTCCGAGAGCATGAGGACGTCGGTCTTGAGTGCGTAGTTGACCGTCGAGTCGAACTGCAGCTTCATCCCCAAGGCGAGTCGGTTGTAGACAACGCGCGCCACCTTGCGAAAGTCCGCGGGTGAAGCCTCAGCCTGGACCAGGCTGGCCACGATGAGAACTTCCTCGGGCGAGTACCCCAGCTTCTTCGCCCGCTTCTCCAGAAGAACCTCCTCGGCCGCAAGATCGAACCGGCGAACCATCGCGGCGAGGACCTCGTCGGCCGTGCGTCCCGGGATGATTTCGTAGGAGGCCGGGAATAGGAGCCCTTCGGGATGCCCATCGGCCCATTCCGGCAGATCGAGTCCCACGGGGTCAGCGAGAGCGGCGTCAAGATCAGCCTGGCTTAGGCCGGTGCCATCCGCGGTGATCCGCACCGTCTCGTCCATCCGCAAACCCTCGGGAAGCACCAATGGAGCAGCCCGTGTGCTCGGATCGAGCATGGCGTCGATGACCGCGGCGGCGTCCATGCCTGTGGTGAGGGAGTAGACGCCTGGACCGATGCGGGTCGCGCGCTCGTCAAGTTCGGCGGCAGCCAGGAAAGCATCGGTGGATGTGACGACGCCCGCCTCGACTAGCGACACGGCCAGCGTTCCGAGGGAGTCTCCGGAGTTCACGACGATGAGAACCGGTTGACCGGCGACAACGGTGGATTGTTGTTCCTGGCCGATGCCGCGCACGAAGTCATTGATGAGGAATCCCGCAGCAACGAGAGCAATCAAGGTGAGAGCTGTGACGAACCAGCGAATCGGGCTGCGCTTGTTCTTCGACGGCGGCAGCGGGTCTTTGGTAAGGAATGGCACAAGTTGGCTCATGACGTGCCCTCCTTTCCACTCCGATTTACGACGGTAACCTCCAGGCCCGCCGGAGTCCCGGTGGCGCGCTCGCGAGAGAGGGCACCCTCCAAAATCACCACGGCGGCCGCCTGGTCCACGATCGACCGGGTTTGGCGCGTCGTACGCCCGGCATCCTGCAACGACCGTTGCGCGCTCACGGTGCTCATCCGCTCATCCACGAGGTAGACCGGCACGTCGATCTGCGCGGCCAACTCGGCCGCGAACTTCTGCGCGGCCTCCCCCGCGAGACCCACCGATCCGCCGAGGCTGAGCGGGAGACCGACGTATACGCGAACGACGTCGTACTCCTGGACCAGTTCGCTGATCGCCCCGATCGTCAGTCCGTCCCGCTGCACGGTCGTCTCAGGAACAGCGAGCACCGCATCGGGATCGCTGCGCGCGACACCAACCCGGACCGATCCGACGTCGATCGCGAGCCGAACGCCTCGCTCGAGCTCAGGCATCCTCAGCCAGTGACGCGACATACTCCGCGACCGCGGCGAAGGCATCGTCGAGCCCCTCGGGGCGGGCTCCACCGCCCTGTGCGACGTCGTCCTTGCCTCCTCCTCGACCGTCGATCGCTGGCATAGCCGCCGCGAGGAGGTTCTTGGCCGTGAGACCCAATTCTTGCGCCCGCTCGTTGACGACTCCGACGATCGCGACCCGTCCATCGGTCACCGTGGCGCCGATCAAGCCAACGCCCATGTCCGGTCGTGTCGTCGCCCGGGCTCGGATGGCAAGCTCACGAAGGTCTCCGGCCGAGAGACCTTCGGGGGCACGGTAGGCCCACAGGCGGAACGGGCCGAAGTCTCGGCCTTCCCCAATGACACCTTCGACGTTCGAGGTCAACTGGGCGCTCTTCAGCCGCTGCAACTCCCGCTCGGTGTCTTTGAGTCGGGTGATCATGCCTTCGATGCGCTCGGGCAGTTCCTCCGGCCTTGCCTTCACCATGGAGGTGAGTTGATCGACCAGGATGTGTTCGCGGGCGAGATGTCGGTAGGCGTCGACCCCGACGAGTGCTTCGACGCGTCGAACCCCGGCACCGATGGATCCCTCCGACAGGAAGCTCACGAGTCCTAGTTGGCCCGACCGCTGAGCGTGCGTACCGCCGCACAGTTCGTGTGCCCAGTCCCCTACCGACACGACCCGCACCTCGCTGCCGTACTTCTCCCCGAAGAGGGCCATGGCTCCGAAGGCACGAGCCTCATCAAGCGTCATGAGTTGCGCCATGACCTCTAGATCGGCTTCGAGGACGTCATTGACCCGAGCCTCCACATCACGCAGGGTTGCGACGCCCACGGGCCCGGTGCTGGGGAAGTCAAAACGCAGCCGTCCGGGGGCGTTCTCCGACCCCATCTGGGTCGCCGTCTCGCCGAGGAACTCCCGAAAAGCCCGATGCACCAGGTGCGTGGCGGTGTGTGCGCGCGAGATTGCGCGCCGGCGCTCCACATCGACCTGCCCGACCACCTCATCGCCCACGGTGAGTTCACCAGCCGACACCGAAGCGCGATGAATGAACAAACCCGGAACTGGAGTCTGTACGTCGTACACCTCGAGCGAGGCGCCCGACGATGTGGTGATGCGCCCGTGATCACCCAGCTGACCACCCGCCTCTGCGTAGAAGGGCGTGCGATTAAGGACGACCTCGACATGCTCTCCCTCGCGGGCAACCGGCACGGTCGCCCCATCACGCAACAGGCCCGTCACGACCGCCTCGGTGTTGGATTCGAGATAGCCGGTGAAGCCGGTGGTCCCACCAGTCTCGAGCACCTCGCGGTACGCCGTGACTGGAGTGACGCCCGCCTTGCGTGTGCGGGCGTCGGCCTTGGCTCGCTCGCGCTGTTCTGACATGAGCCGACGAAAGCCCGCCTCGTCCACCTCAAGGCCGGCTTCGCGGGCCATCTCTAAGGTGAGATCGATGGGGAAGCCATAGGTGTCGTGCAGGACGAAGGCCTGTTCGCCAGCGAGTATGCCTCCGCCGTTGGTGCGAACCTCGTTCGCGGCGAGATCGAAGATCTGTGTGCCCGTCTTCAACGTCTGCAGGAAGGTCGCCTCTTCCTGTGCGGAAACGCTGGTGATCCGCTTGGCCTCGTCGTTGAGCTCGGGGTACTGCGGTGCCATTGTCAGGATCGTCGTGCCCATGAGGTCCGCGATCGATGGGTCCTCGCAGCCCAGGATGCGCATGTTGCGGATGACCCGCCGCATCAGTCGGCGCAGAACATACCCGCGTCCCTCATTGCCTGGCACGATGCCGTCGCCGATCAGAAAAGCACACGTCCGCGAGTGGTCGGCGATGACGCGGAGGGCCACGTCGTTCTTCTCACTGCTGCCGTAGCCCACGGCGGTAAGTTCGCTCGCCCGATTCAAGATGGCCAGGGTGGTGTCGATCTCGTAGATGTTGTCCACGCCCTGAAGGAGCGCCGCCATGCGCTCCAGCCCCATGCCGGTATCGATGTTCTTGGCAGGCAGGGGCCTGAGGACGTCGAAATCATCCTTCGCGCGGACGGCGGAGAGTTCCTCTTGCATGAAGACGAGGTTCCACACCTCGAGGTAGCGATCTTCATCAACGACGGGGCCGCCCTCGCGACCGTACGCCGCCCCCCGGTCGTAGTAGATCTCCGAGCATGGACCGCCAGGTCCGGGAACGCCCATGGACCAGTAGTTGTCCTTGGCGTCGCGGCGTTGGATGCGGTCCTTCGGCACACCGACGTCTCGGTGCCAGATGTCAGCCGCCTCGTCGTCGTCGTCGTAGACCGTCACCCACAGTCGGTCCTCGGCGAAGCCGAAACCACCGTCGGGAATAGGCCCGGTCAGCAGTTCCCACGCGTAGGGAATCGCCCTCTCCTTGAAGTAGTCCCCGAAGGAGAAGTTGCCCGCCATCTGGAAGAACGACGCATGGCGGGTGGTCTTGCCCACTTCCTCGATATCGAGGGTACGCACCACCTTCTGCACGCTGGTGGCGCGGGGATAGGGCGCAGGTGCCTCACCGAGGAAGT
>JALQUH010000200.1 GCA_023263845.1 Candidatus Nanopelagicales bacterium
CACCCCAACGCCTGCAATCGGTCCAGGCTCGCCAGCAGCGGCCAGTTGTGCTCTGAACGCTTGGCAAAGCCGAGTCCGGGATCAAGGATCACGCGCTGTGGATCGACTCCGGCCGCCTCGAGGTGATGAAGACGGGACCGAAGTTCGCCGATGACCTCCTCGACCACGTCGTCGTACCGTGCGAGTTCCTCCATGACGTCGCTGGGACCTCGCCAGTGCATCGCAACGTACGGAACCGACACGCTGGCCAGCCACGGCAGCATGTGTGGATCGGCCATGCCACCCGACACGTCATTGACCAGGACCGCTCCTGCATCGAGGCTTGCTGCCGCCACGTCGGCGCGCATTGTGTCGATGCTCACCGGAATCCCCTCGGCACTCAATGCGTCGACGACCGGGACTACACGGTCGACCTCTTGCGTCGCGTCAATGCGCTGGGCGCCGGGACGCGTCGATTCGCCACCGACATCGACGATGTCCGCGCCATCGGCATGGAGTTGACGACCCCGCTCGACCGCCGCATCCACCGAGGTCCAGCGTCCACCGTCGGAGAAGGAATCGGGCGTCACGTTGAGGATGCCCATGACGATCGTGCGATCGAGTGCCGCCAGATCCGGGACGAGCCCGAGGGGATGACGCATCCGGGCCACCGCCCGCCGTCAGTTCCGCAGCAGGGCCATCGCCTCGGCCCTCGTTGCCGCATTGGTCAGGACTCCACGAACGGCGCTCGTCACGGTGTGGGCGCCGGGTTTGCGCACGCCCCGCATGGACATGCACATGTGCTCGCACTCCAGCACGACAATCGCCCCGCGAGGCTCAAGGATGCGCATGAGGGAGTCGGCGATCTGCGTAGTGAGACGCTCCTGGACCTGCGGGCGCTTGGCGAAGACGTCGACCAGTCGGGCGAGCTTGGACAGGCCGGTGATGCGACCGTCCTTTCCCGGGATGTAGCCCACATGCGCGACCCCGTGGAACGGCACCAAATGGTGTTCACACGTGCTGTACACCTCGATGTCCTTCACGATGATCAACTCATCGTGATTGAGGTCGAAGGTTGTCGTGAGCACGTCCTCGGCCGTGAGATGCATCCCACCAAAAACCTCCGCGAACGCCCGGGCCACCCGAGCCGGAGTGTCGACCAGACCCTCACGATCGGGATCCTCTCCGACGGCAAGGAGAAGTTCGCGCACCGCTCGTTCGGCCCGGTCCGCGTCAAACTCCGCAACGGCCGGCGGTTCGCGATCCAGGCTGATCTTCGAGATGTCTCCCGGTGTCACGCCTCTCCTTGGTCACTCGCAGGTTCAGCGGCGATCTTGTCAGGATGATGGCCGTTCAGCTGGCCATTGGCCGAGGGTGCCGGTGGCGCGATCGGCCCGCGGGTGTCGGGCTTGCGCAGCGCTGAGCCGGTCCAGGCCTGACGTGGCTCGCGCAGCCGCAGATCGGCGAAGACGGCCTCCACCTCGGCCTTGTCGAGAGTTTCCTTCTCGAGAAGCTCCAGCACAAGCCGGTCGAGCACGTCCCTGTTGGTCACGAGGATGTCGTAGGCCTCCTGGTGCGCCGTCTCGATGAGCATGCGCACCTCCTCGTCGATGGCGGCGGCGATTTCCTCGGAGTAGTCGCGCATGTGGCCCATGTCGCGACCGAGGAACACCTCGTTCTGCTCCTGGCCGTAGCGGATTGCACCAAGTCGCTCGGTCATGCCGTACTGCGTCACCATCGCGCGGGCCAAAGAGGTCGCCTTCTCGATGTCATTCGATGCACCGGTCGTCGGATCGTGGAAGATGAGCTCCTCTGCCGCGCGCCCACCGAGCATGTAGGCCAGCTGGTTGAGCATTTGGCTGCGCGGCATGGAGTACTTGTCCTGGTCCGGCAAGACCATGGTGTAACCGAGCGCTCGACCGCGCGGCATGATCGTGATCTTGTGCACCGGGTCGTTATTCGGCAGTGCTGCCGCGACCAGTGCGTGACCGCCCTCGTGATAGGCGGTTATCAACTTTTCGTGATCGTCCATGACCCGCGTGCGCTTTTGCGGTCCGGCGATCACCCGGTCGATGGCCTCATCGAGTGCCTCATCGTCAATGAGTGCACGATTCGACCGCGCGGTGAGCAGGGCCGCCTCGTTGAGGACATTGGCGAGGTCCGCACCGGTGAATCCGGGAGTGCGCCGAGCCACAGCACGCAGGTCGACGTCGTCAGCCAGAGGCTTGCCGCTGGAGTGCACCTGCAGGACGGCGTACCGGCCCTCAAGATCAGGGCGCTCGACCGCGATCTGCCGATCGAATCGGCCGGGGCGCAATAACGCCGGGTCGAGGATGTCCGGCCGGTTGGTCGCGGCGATCAAAATGACACCGGATGAGACGTCGAATCCGTCCATCTCGACCAGCATCTGGTTGAGCGTCTGCTCGCGTTCATCATGGCCACCGCCCAGACCGGCACCGCGGTGTCGGCCAACCGCATCGATCTCGTCGACGAAGATGATCGCGGGAGCGTTCGCCTTGGCCTGCTCGAATAGATCCCGCACGCGGCTCGCACCGACACCGACGAACATCTCGACGAAGTCCGAGCCGGAGATCGAGAAGAACGGCACCCCGGCCTCGCCGGCCACCGCACGCGCCAGGAGCGTCTTGCCGGTACCCGGCGGGCCGTAGAGGAGGACACCCTTGGGGATCTTGGCGCCCACGGCCTGGAACTTGGCTGGCTCGGACAGGAAGTCCTTGATCTCGTGAAGTTCCTCAACCGCTTCGTCAGCGCCAGCAACGTCGGCGAACGTGGTCTTGGGCATGTCTTTGGACACGGCCTTGGCCTTCGACTTGCCGAAGTTCATCAGGCGGGAGCCACCACCTTGCATCTGACTCATGAAGAAGAAGAGCAGCAGGACAAGCAGCGCGAACGGCAGCAGCGTGAAGAGCAGGCTGACCAGGATGTTGTCCTGGGGGACGACGACGTCGTACCCACCGGGAAGTTGGCCCGCGGAGGCCTTGTCCTGCAGGAGTCGCTGCAACTCCACGCCCTGACCAGTCACGTACTGGCTGGTGACGACCGAGCCATCCTTGAGGGTGAGTTCGAGCACCTGGTCACCGTCGGTGATGACGGCCGACTCCACCTGATTGCCCTGGATCTCCGCGATGGCCTGGCTCGTGTCGACGCGCTCGGGGCCACCCACACCGGAGATGAAACTTGAGGCGATGATCGCGATCATGACCACCAGCAGGACCCAGAACAGCGGTCCGCGGAAGAAGCGCTTGGCGGTCATGGTCGGCATCCCCTGATCGGTGTGCGGCGGACCCTCCGCCTCCCCGGTCATCAACCAGCCCGGGGTTTCCGGGATTCCCGGCCCCTAGACGTTACACCGGACAGCCCCCTCGTCACCCCTCCGGAGGCTGGGTCAGCCGCCGTAGACGCGCGGATCGAGGACCGCGACCTGGCGCAGATTGCGGTACCGCTCGTCATAGTCGAGGCCGTAGCCCACGACGAACACGTTCGGGATGTCGAAGCCAACGTAGCGCGGATTAATCGGCACGGTCAGCGCCTCGGGCTTTCGCAGCAACGTGAAAACCTCGATGGAGGCCGCTCCGCGAGATCCGAGATTGCGCAACAACCAGGACAGGGTGAGCCCAGTGTCCAAGATGTCTTCGACGACGAGGACGTGGCGACCGACAAGATCGGAGTCCAAATCCTTCAGGATCCGGACGACTCCGGACGACTGGGTGCCGGACCCATACGACGACACCGCCATCCAGTCCATCGTCACGTGAGAGCGAAGGTGACGCGCAAAGTCGGCCATGACCATCGTGGCGCCCTTGAGCACGCCGACTATCAACAGGTCACTGGTGGCGTAGTCAGCATCCACCTGGGCGGCAACCTCGGCGAGGCGCGCTTGGATCTGCTCTTCGGTGAGCAAAGTCTCGACGATCTCGGACGGCACGTTGTCGGCGTCCACTAGGTCTCCTCGCGCTGTCGGCGTCGCACCGCGACGGGGGGGATGCGGGCAAAGGTCAGCCTTCCACACTCGCGGCCGCCGCAGATGCCGCCCGGCAAATCGACGGCCCCCTGACCGTGCCAGCGGCCGACGAGGTCCTCGAGTCGATCGACGTGTTCAGCGGTCAGATCGGTCGGCGAACACCCCGCGAGGAGGGCACCTCGTCGCAGCACACGAGTGCGCACCGCGCGTGGGAGTTCTCGGAGCGCCTCGACGTCGTACTCCGCCTCCGCCACACGACACTGCTCCAGGGCTTGATCCGCCCACGCTTCCAGGGCATCGGCATCATCACGCAACTGATCAGCCGACCGAGCCAGCCCATCGACCGCGGCCGCACCCACTGCGTCGACAAGGGCCGGCAGCGCGGTATAACGGACCCGGACCCGAGCGAATCGTTCGTCGGCATTGTGGGGATCACTCCACGTGTCGAGATCGGCGACCGCCTCGCGTACGACGTCGCGAGGCAGGCCGAGGAGCGGACGCCGCCACACACCGGAGATCGGCGCCATGGCGGACAGGCTGCGTGCCCCGGACCCGCGGGCCAGACGCAATAGAACGGTCTCGGCCTGATCCTCCCGGGTGTGCCCGAGCAAGACGGCCGGGGCGCCGACCTCCGCGACCACGGACTCGAGCGCGGCCCGACGGGCCGCCCGGGCCGCCGCCTCGATGCCACCCGAACCCGGTCCGGTCGCCACCTGAACGGAAATCACGCGTACGTCACCGAGGCCAACGGCGCGGCATAACTGCGCCGCGTGCTCGGCGATTGCCGCGGAATCGTCCTGAAGTCCGTGGTCGACGACCACGGCCAGCCCCGTCCGGCCAAGGTCGGCCACGCCGCGCGCGAGGGCGATCGAGTCGGCTCCCCCGGAAACACCGACGACCACCGGAGTCCTGGCCTCCAGATCGGCGAGGCCGCGGTCGACGGCGCGGCGCACGATGCCGCGCGGATCGCCCTTCATCCATGCACCCGGCGTACCCACGCCTGCGGATCCGAAATCTCCGGCAGGCGGGGAAGGGTTTCCGGAGACGCCCACACCGCATTGAAACCGGTCATGCCCACTCGATCGACCACACCGCGCACGAATGCGGCACCCTCGGTGTACTGGCGAAGTTTTGCGTCGAGTCCGAGAAGTCGCTTGAGGGCTCCGTCCAAAGTGCCGGATTCGCGTCGACGCTGATCGAAACGTCGGCGAATGACATCGACTGACGGTACGACCTGCGGACCGACCGCATCCATCACCACGTCCGCGTGCCCCTCAAGCAGGGACATCAACGCGGTGAGCCCGTCGAGGACCTCACGCTGCTGCGGTGTTTGCACGAGATCGATGAGCCCTGCATCACCGAGGGTGCGGCGGCGCAGGCTGGCCACCACGCGTGAGACCGATTCGCCGAAATCGGATTCGGAAGCCCTGAGGTACTCGTGCACCTGAGCGGTGAAATGACGTGACAGCCAGGGGACGGCGCCGAACTGCACGCGATGCGTCTCCTCGTGGAGGCATACCCACAACCGGAAATCAGTCGTATCGACATCAAGCTGCCGCTCGGCACGGACGATGTTGGGGGCGACCAGCAACAGACGGCCTCGATCCCCGAAGGCTTCGTATTGACCGAGGACCTTGCCCGAAAGCCAGGACAGGACCCCACCCATCTGTACGGCGGTCACGCGGGATCCGACGGCGCGTCCAATCGTTGAGCCGTTGGGATCACGCAGATCGTCCGCGACCGGCTCCACAGCAATCTTGAACTGCTCGACGTTGGAGCGCAGCCATTCCGGTCGCCCGACGACCACCGCACGATGCTCCTCGAAGGGGGCCTGGAGTTCGGTGACGTCGGCGACGGGCTGAACGGCTCGCTCACTCGCACGGCGCAACTGGCGGACCGCCCGGTCGACATCGTCCTCGGTGACCTCGGGGCCTCGGGGCGCCAGCCGCACCCCGGTGGCGACCGCGAGATCCCAGTCGACGATGTCGGTCACCACTCGACTCTACGGTGACCCATCAGTTGAGGCAGCCACACGCGGCAAGCGCGGCAGCTGCCCGGTCCAGCGCAACCCGGGAATCGGGGATATCGGTCGTGGCATCCGACATGAAGGCAAATGCGAGCAGCCGACCGTCCCGATCCACCACCGTGCCGGACAGGGTCGACACCTCGATCAGCGTGCCGGTCTTGGCCCGGACGAACCCGGCTGCGGCAGCGGTGTCCGCCCCGACGAATCGATCGGCCAAGGTTCCGGTGAGACCTGCCACCGGAAGACCCAGCAGCACCGGCCAGGTCCAGGAGGGGGCTGCCTGCCCAGCGGCCAGCGATACGGCCGATGCGAGCAGGTTCGGCGACGTGACATTGGCATAGGACAGGCCGCTGCCATCGACGATGACAGTTCCGCTCGTCGGCAGACCTAGTGATTGAAGGGTCTCCATGGTGGCTTGCGCGCCGCTCTCGAAGGTTCCGACACCCGTCAACTGTGCGCCCGCCAAGTGCGCCAGGATCTCGGCGCTGTCATTGTCTGACTCTGTGAGCATCGTCTCGATCATCGTGGCGACCGGAACCGATCGGGTGTTGGCGATGACCTCACCCGAGGCCGAAGACGGTGTCACTTCGGTAACGGTGACCCCACGCTCGGACAGCAGATCGGCGAACCGTTGGGCGGCGACGTAGGCCGGATCATCGACACGACTATCCGAGTCGGGCACACGAGATCGATCCACCGTGAGCGAGGACACCGGTGCCGCGACACCGAGCGCCGGGTAGTCACCATCCCAGCCTGGAGCAATTTGCGAGCCGGCAAAGAGTGAGGTGTCGTAGTGCACCGCCACCGCGCCCTGAGTCACCGCGGCCGTCTGATCGGCCAACTCAGTGAGCGACGAGCCGTCTGCGCTCACGGTGGCCAAAGTGGGGTCACCGGCGCCCACGATGGTGACCGAGCCAGCACCCCCCACCACAGTCGTCTCGATGCGTGTCTCTGGGCCCACGAGGTTCAAGACGGCCAGCGCCGTCAGGAGCTTGTCGTTGGAGGCCAGCGAGCGCGGGGTCGCCGCCTCACGCTGGTACACGATCTGGCCGCTGACGACGTCGATGACGACGGCCCCAACGGATCCGCCCAGGGTCGGATCCTGCAGCAGTGGATCGAGCACGGGCGCTATGCCCTGAGGGATTCCACTCGTCGCTGACTCGGTGGCCGGCAGCACGGCCGGTGCCGGACCCATCGGAGCAGCGGCGAGAGCGGGGGCAGCAACGAGGGCGACGGCCGCAAGACCAGCGGCCGAGATCCACGCCTTCGAGCGCCTCACGACGGACTCCTCACCGACCCCGCACGGCGCGCTCGCCGTGCCTTCCTACAGACCAGACTTCCTACAGACCAGATACGACACGCTTCGTCGTGTCCAGGTCATTCATCGTAAAGAGGTGGATACCCGGGACACCGGATTGATGCAGTTCCCTCGCCTGCGCCACGGCGTGTTCGATCCCTGCCCGACGACCTCCTCGTCGTACGTCGCCAGTTGATGTCTGAACGTCAACCTTTTCTGCCTGGTGATAGGTCACGCTCACGAAGCGGGGACGCCAGCAGGCGAGTCCATCCAGAAGCTCCACCAGCGTTCCGGCCCCCTGACCCTTGAGCGGTGGCATGATCTCGATGGACAGGGAATCGCGCAGAGATTCGCCCGGCTCCACAGAGCCGATGCGGGAGGGTCTCGGGGCGGTGTCCATATTGACAGCATCTTCCACCATGCCAGGAGGGGCCGTGACACCGCAGCCGATGGACTTCGACGTCACCATCGAGATCCCCACGGGCAGCCGCAACAAGTACGAGATGGATCACGTCACGGGCCGGATTCGACTCGATCGCATGCTCTTCACGGCGACGCGGTACCCGCATGACTACGGATTCGTTGACGACACCCTGGGTCTCGACGGCGATCCGTTGGACGCGCTGGTCATGGTGCCGGAGCCCACGTTCCCGGGCGTCGTCATCCGGTGTCGCGCGGTGGGCATGTTCCGCATGACCGACGAGGCTGGTGGAGACGACAAGGTCCTGTGCGTGCCCTCCGGTGATCCGCGCCAGGAACACATTCGCGACATCTACCACGTCTCCGAGTTCGACCGGCTCGAGATTCAGCACTTCTTCGAGGTTTACAAGGATCTCGAGCCCGGCAAGTCCGTCGAAGGTGCGACCTGGGTCGGACGCGAGGACGCCGAGGCAGAGATCAGGGAGTCCTGGGCGCGGTACCAGGCCCTCGAGCACTAGGCCTGAAGATTCCCCAATGACCCACCACCGGCCGCCGCCTCCACGGGGCTCTGGCGATGGCTGGGTCACGCTGTCTAGCGGCCTGGTGAAGTGGGGCCTGTTCGGTGCCGCCGGCATGCTGCTGCGCCACCGCGATGAGGTGCTTCTCGCGCGACGATCGGAGTGGGTACACGGTGGTAATGGCCAGTGGTCGGTGCCGGGCGGAGCGATCGATCGCGACGAGTCGCCCGAGGATGCCGCCCTGCGCGAGTTCGACGAGGAGATC
>JALQUH010000203.1 GCA_023263845.1 Candidatus Nanopelagicales bacterium
GTGATGGTCGGCAGAATGGCGACGCGCAGGGCGTAGCCGAAAATCACGGTTCGCGGGCGCAACCCGAAGGCGCGCGCCGCGGTCATCGCCCGCTCGACAAGCACACCGAATCCGGCCGTCTCGAAAACGCTCAGCGCCGCCGCCGTCGTCCCTTGCGGAGAAGTGACCTGGCGTCGCAAGGCCGCAGCGTCCGCACCAGGCTCGGCGGCCATCATGGCGGCTCCCAGAACGGTCTGCGTCACCAGGAGCCGGGCCGTTTCCGCATCCAGGCCGAGCGCCTCCGACGCGGCGATCATCGACTCGATGAGCAAGAAGGCGTAGGCCGGGCCGCTGCCAGAAGTGGCGGTGACGGCGTCCTGAAGTGTCTCGGGCACCCTCACCACCGGACCGACTGCCGAGAGAAGGCTCACGACGTAGTCGCACTGGTCGAGGGAGCAGTACTGACCCGGCGAAATGGCGGTCGTGCCTTGACCGATCAGGGCGGGGGTGTTGGGCATGGCGCGAACGACGGGGGTGCCAGCACCGAGAGCCTCTTCGAGTCGATCGAGCCGGAACCCGGCGACCAAAGAAACAACGATGGCGCCGTCGTTCAGATCCGGAGCAACCCGTTGCAGTAGGTCGGGCATGTCCTGCGGCTTGACGAGGATGAGCACCGTGGCCGACTCGCGAACCGCGGTGTCTAGGTCCATGACGTGGACGCCGTACCGCTCGCTGACCTGCGCGGCGCGCTCTGCGTTCTTCTCCACGATGGCCACCCGGTGCGGCTCGATGCCCGAGCGCAGCAGGCCTGAGACATACGCCTCGCCCATGGCGCCAGCCCCGAGAATCGCGATCATCGTCTATCCCTTCGCTGGTGCAAGAGGCACGCGCGGGTCGAGCAGTGCCTGGACTGTGGGGGCGACCATGCGAACGACATGCTCCTCGCTCGCGGACGCCAGGGGCTCGATGCGGGCCACGTAACGGCCCGCGGCAATGCCCATGAGATAGGACGAGATGAGGGCCGCGCGCATCCGTGCATCGGGAACCCCGATCGCGGCGACGACCCGGTCAATGACCGCCACTTCGAGGTAGCCTTGCATGGATCGTGTGAGGGCGGCCGTCGATGCCCCGGCACGAGCCATCGAGACGAGGTCGTCACGGACCTGGGGATCTTCGAGGATGTCCAAAGTCGCGCGGACGAGTCGTTCACCGAGACCGTCCAGTCCCGGACCCAGGATCGCGGGTACCGCCGACACCGGATCGGACGGCAACTTCAAGGCTGCGGCGAAGATTGCTTCCTTGTTGTCGTAGTACTTGCGCAGGACGCTTGGTGCCACACCGGCAGCAGCCGCGAGGCCCTTGAACGTCGTCCGCGCGTAGCCGCCCGCTGCAAAGGCGTTGCGCGCCGCGGCCACCGCCGCCTCGCGCACCTGATCAGATCCGCTGTTCTCCGCCATCGGAACCACTCTAGGACGGTTGCTGCTCCGTCGGAGCGGCAAGGTGACGACGGGCGAAGGACAAGGCCTCCGCCAAGTCGGCCTCCCGCTCGGCTCGAGATGCCGCCCGGCGAGTGGTGACCTCAACTACGACGGTGCCGTCGAGACCGCGTACGTGCTCGAGGACCTCCGCGCACGGCTGCTGCCCCCGACCGGGGATTAGATGCTCGTCGCGATTGGATCCACTTCCATCAGCGAGGTGCACATGCACCAAGCGATCGCCGAGGTCCCGTGCCATCTGCTGGGCATCCGTACCCGACACCGACGTGTGGGACAGGTCGAGGGTCGTGTGCGGGTAGTCCTCATCCCTGATATCCCACCCGGGGGCGTAGGCGGCGATCTCACGGGAGCGCGCTCGCCAGGGGTACATATTCTCCACCGCAAATTTGATGTGCGTCTCCTGCGTCATGCGATCTAGGCCCGCCACGAACTCCCGCGCATAGTCACGCTGCCAGCGGAACGGGGGATGAACAACGACGGTGCTCGCACCGAGTTCGGTGGCCGCATCGCGGGCCCGCACTAGCTTGCCCCACGGATCGGTACCCCACACCCGCTGCGTGACCAGCAGGCACGGCGCGTGGATCGCCAGGATGGGTACGGCGTAGTGGTTACTCAGGCGACGCAGCGCCACCGGATCCTGACTCACCGCATCGGTCATGACCATGACTTCGACACCGTCGTAGCCGAGCCGAGCGGCGATCTCGAAGGCGGCCGCCGTCCCCTCGGGGAACACCGATGAGGTGGACAGAGCCAACCGCGGTGAACTCACGCTTGTGCCTTGGGTGCCCGCCAGCGATCCGTGACGCGCGCGGCCACTGCGACCAGCACTGCGCCGATCAGGCCTATGCCGAGGGCAATGAAGGTGTCCACCTCCGGGTGCAGCACGAGTGCGAAGAAGTTGGCCAGCCACGGCACCGCTAGCACGACGATGAACGACAGCAGCATGGCCGCACAGACACCGAGACGAAGCCAGTTCAACGGGCGCGCGGATTGCACGAGTACCGCGAAGGCGGCTAGGAAAAGGGCGATGGTGGCCGCCGCGCGGGCTTCGGCCAGTGGTTCGCCCAAATCAAGCACGATCACATACGTGCTGAGGCCGGTCACCGCACAGACAACGCCGGCCGGCACGGCGAACAGCAGCACGCGGCGAAGGAAGCCCGGTCGGAATCGTTCGGTGTTCGGCATGAGGGCGAGGAAGAAACCGGGGATACCGATGGTGAGGCTGCTAATCAGGGTGAAGTGCCGCGGCAGGAATGGGAAGTCAAGCGCCTGACCGTTCGCCGACAGGGTGAAGAGCACGGTGAGGCCGATGAATGCGGAAATGATCGCGGAGTAGAACGTCTTGGTGAGGAAGACGTCCGAGACGCGCTCGATATTGCCTAGGACGCGCCGACCCTCGGCCACGACATGCGGCATGACCGAGAACTTGTTGTTGAGCAGGACCAGTTGGGCCACGGCGCGTGTGGCGGCAGCGCCCGAGCCCATCGCGATGCCAAGATCGGCCTTCTTCAGCGCGAGAACGTCGTTCACGCCGTCTCCGGTCATGGCGACGGTGCGCTCGCGCAGATGCAAAGCGCCGACCATGCCCTGCTTCTGCGCCGGTGTCACGCGACCGAACACCGAGTGCTGCGATACGGGCTCTTCGAGTTCGGCCGGCTCCTCCCCCATGTCGCGAGCATCGATCGGATCTGCGGCACCCGGCACCCCTGCCTGGTGCGCGATGGCGCCGACCGTCGCGGGGTTGTCCCCGGAGATCACCTTGACCTCGACTCCCTGCTCGAGGAAGTAGGCCACCGTGTCGGCGGCATCGGACCGCAGGCGCTGATCGATGACCACCAGGGCGGCCGGTTCGACGGAGTCGAGTCCGGCATCTGGGTCAGGTGCCGCACCAACGCTGCGTGCGACGAGCAGTACGCGGGAGCCGGTGGACGCCAGCACCTCCGCCTGGGCGAGTACGTCACTGTGGGTGGCGCCCAGCACCACCTCAGGGGCACCAAGAACCCAGGTGCCGTGTCCGTCGAACGTGGCCGCCGACCACTTGCGGGCACTGGAGAAGGCGATGCTGTCCAGAACCGACCAGGTGGGGTCCGGGTACGCCGTGGCGATCGCCTGGAGGGTGGGATTGGGGCTGTCCTCCGCGGCGCCGAGGGCCGCTAGGAGGTTGTCGACGTCGACCGTGTCGTCGAGCACACGCACGTCGGTGACCGCCATCCCGGGCTCGGTCAACGTGCCTGTCTTGTCCGCGCACACCACGTCCACTCGCGCGAGCACCTCGACGGCGGGCAGATCCTGGACGAGAACCCTGCGTCGAGCCAGCCGCACCACGGCCACCGCCATGGCGATGCTGGTCAGCAGCACGAGGCCCTCGGGAACCATGGTGACGACTCCGGCGATCGTGCCGCGAATCGCATCGTTGAGCGGCTGATCAGCGCTCAGTTGCGACCACAGCAGCAGCAAACCGATCGGTGGGATGAGGAACGACGCCAGTCGGATGAACTTCGCGATGTCATCGCGAAGTTCCGACCGGGTCATGGCGAACTGCTTTGCCTGCTCGGTCAGCTTCGAGGCGAAGGAGTCTCGGCCGATGGAGGTCGCGACGTAGCTGCCGCTACCGGCGACGACGAACGAACCGGACATGGCCAGGTCTCCCACGACCTTGTCGACGGGGTCAGCCTCTCCGGTGAGCAGGCTCTCGTCGATCTCGAGACCGTCGGAGTGAACGACCTCACCATCGACGACCAATTGGTCGCCTGGTCGCAGGATGACCAAGTCATCGAGCACAACCTCGGGGGGGCGGATCTCCTGGTCGACCCCGTCTCGGCGAACGACGGGTCGTGCTTCCCCGATGACGGAGAGCTTCTCCAGCGCCCGGCTCGCACGTAACTCCTGGATGATGCCGATGAGCGCGTTGAAGACGATGACGAAGCCGAAGAGTGAGTCCTGGATCGGGGCGACAAACCACATCACCACCCACAGCGATCCGATGACGAAGTTGAACCAGGTCAGGGTGTTGGCCCGGATGATGCTGCCCAGACTGCGACTGTGCGGGTCCGGTGCGTCGTTGACCTGGCCGCGGGCGACTCGCTCGGCGACCTGCGCTGCGGTGAGGCCCTCGGCCATGACGGCGCTCATGACTCCATCGAGTCGAGTCTTCGCAGGATGACACCCTCGCGCAGCGCCCAGGGGCCGATCTCCACCTCCTCAATCCCCAGAAGGTCCAGGGCCGCCTCAGCGACGATCGCCCCGGCGAGCAGTTGCGGCGCGCGGGACTCCGACACCCCGGGCAGCCGCGCGCGGTCGGCCGCCGTCATCTCGGCAAGCTTGGGTACCCAGGTGCGCAGATCGTCGCGCGAGAGGACTCGACGGACGTGGAAACCCTCGCTGGACGGTGCGGCCCCGGCGATGCGGGCGAGCTGACGAAATGTCTTGGACGTCGCCACCGCGATGCGTGGATCACCCGAGCGCAGGAGTTTGCCGACAACCGAGCCCAGGGCTGCGCGAGCGACTCGACGGACCTCCCGTACGTCGTCAGCAGTTGGCGGATCACCGGCGAGGAAGTCTCGCGTCAGCCGTCCGGCACCGAGTGGGACCGATACGGCGACCTCCGGCTCCTCGTCATCGCCAGCAGCCAACTCCAGCGATCCGCCACCGATATCGAGCACGAGCAAGCGGCCGGCGGACCAGCCGAACCAGCGGCGTACCGCGAGGAAGGTAAGTCGGGCTTCATCGGCGCCGCTCAAGACCTCAACCTCGACACCGGTCCGCTCGCGCACGTCAGCGAGAACGGTCGCGCCATTCGGAGCCTCGCGAATGGCTGATGTTGCGAAGGCGAGGAACTCCGCCGCTCCGAGATCTTCAGCGGTCAATTGGGCCTCGCGGATGAAGTCGACGAGACGTCCCGCAGCATCGGCATCGACGGAGCCATCGGGTTCCAGATGCTCCGCGAGGCGCAGAGCGATCTTGGACTTCCAGGCCGGCAGCGGTGCGGCGCCAGCGTGGGCATCAACGATGAGCAGATGAACGGTATTCGAACCGATGTCGAGCACTCCCAGCCGCACGTCATCACCGTACCGGTTTAGGGCACGCGGCACGCGCTCTGGGAGGCCTGTCGCGCTAGGGTCCTCGGGTGGCCGAAGTCCCCCTAGATTTTCCGCGCGCCTGGATCGAGTTCGACGACCCGTCAACCAAGGGTCGGCGGTATCGCTGCGACCTCACCTGGCTCACCTCCCGATGGACCTGCATCTTCGGTCGGGGCTGCAAGGGTGTCTACGCCGACCGGCCACACGATGGCTGCTGCACACTCGGGGCACACTTCACCGACAAGGCCGACGAGAAGAACACGCTGAAGTGGGCCGCAAAACTGTCGCCGGCGGATTGGCAGTACCACAAGGTGGGTACTCGCAAGGGCCCGACGGTCAAGGAGGGCAAGGGCAAGGACGCCGAGCGCAAGACTCGGGTGGTCGACGGCGCGTGCATCTTCTTGAATCGACCTGGCTTTGCCGGGGGCGAGGGCTGCGCTCTCCATGCACTCGCCATGCGCGAGGGCATCTCCTTCGTCGAGACCAAGCCCGAAGTGTGCTGGCAACTGCCACTGCGTCGCTCCTACGAGAACGTCGAGCGCCCGGACGAGACGACGGTCCAGGTCGTGACGATCGCCGAGTTCGATCGGCGCGGCTGGGGCGAAGGCGGCCACGACCTAAGTTGGTTCTGCAGCGGAAACACCGAGGCCCACGTAGCGGTTGAGCCGGTCTATGTCACCAACCGTGACGAGCTCGTTGCGCTGATGGGCAAGAAGGCGTATGCCGTACTCGTCGAGTACTGCGATGCCCGGATGCAGGCCCTGGCCGAGGTCACCGGACCTGCTCGCCAGGGGCTGGCACCGCACCCGGCCGATCCGGAGTAGAACGAGGCCCGCAGTGTCGGGCACGGCGATCGGTCCGGCGAAGGGACGCAGCCCACTAACGACGGGATCACCCCACCGATGTCGGCGGCCCTGCGTAGGGTGCAGCGCATGGCCAAGTCCGCGGTGAGCTACCAGTGCAGTTCCTGCGGGGCCACCTCGCTTCGGTGGGTCGGCCGCTGCCCCAAGTGCCAGGAATTCGGCACCGTCAGCGAGGTCGCCGCCGCGCCCGCCAGCCGCTCCAGCAAGGCTGGCCAGTCCGCCGCCCGCGTTCGTCCTGCCCAGCCGGTGGCGGAGATCGCCGAGGAGCGGTTACGGCGCATTCCCACCGGGGCCAGCGAGTTCGACCGCGTCGTCGGCGGGGGCCTCGTGGCCGGCCAGGTGGTGCTGCTCGCCGGTGAACCCGGGGTCGGCAAGTCGACGCTCCTCCTCGCGGTCGCGCACGCATTTGCCGAGCAGCATCCAGGCGTTGTGCTCTATGTCTCGGGCGAGGAGTCTGCCGACCAGATCGCGCTGCGCGCGCGCCGTATCGAGGCGATGTCTGATCGATTGCTCGTCGCCGATGACAACGACCTGTTCACCGTGCTCGGCCAAGTCGAGCATCACCGGCCGATTCTCATCGTCGTCGACTCCGTGCAGACCATCGCCTCACCAGAGTTGGACGGTCGTGCCGGCGGGGTCGCGCAAGTCCTCGAGGTCACCCAGGCACTCACGCGCACGGCCAAGCAACGCGGCATCCCCATGCTCATCATCGGTCAATCGACGCGGGAGAACTCCGTGGCCGGCCCGCGAGCCCTGGAGCACCTGGTCGACACCGTGCTCACCTTCGATGGGGATCGCTCCAGTTCCCTGCGACTTCTGCGCGCGGTCAAGAACCGTTACGGTCCCGCTGACGAGATCGTCGCCTTCGAACAGACCGACCGAGGGCTCGCCGAGGTACGCGATCCGTCGGAGCTTTTCCGCGGACAGCGCGAGACCCCGGTCGCCGGAACCTGTGTCACCGTGACCATGGAGGGACGTCGGGCGCTCCTCGCAGAGGTCCAGGCACTGGTCGCCGCCGGCACGGGGGGTGCACCGCGACGCACAGTAACCGGCATCGACACGACGCGGGTCATCACTCTCGCGGCGGTCACGGATCGTGCAGGACCAAAGGGGCAGGACCTCTCGCAGCGCGACATCTTCGTGGCCACCGTGGGCGGCGCCCAGATCTCGGATCCTGGTGCGGACCTAGCCATCTGCCTGGCCATTGCCTCCGCGCGCCTCAACACACCGATCCCAGCCGACGTCCTTGCGATAGGCGAGGTGGCGCTGTCCGGGGACATTCGCCCGGTGCCGTTCCTCGCGCAGCGCGTGGCCGAGGCACGCCGGCTCGGCTATCGACGAATCCTGGTGCCGGCTGGATCGCGCGATCGAATCGATGACGTGATCGAGGTTCGCCACCTGTCGCGTGCCCTTGGGTCGGTGCAGCGGATAGCCGACGAAGGTCGCTAGCGCTACTCCAGCCGTAGGGCGGAGGGAGCGCTGTACAGATCGCCGTTGCGACCGTTGACCGTATATTCGCCAGCGTCTGCCATGGGCATGTCCGGTGGACACCCCGCTTCGCTGAGGTACCCGTCCCACACCAGCTGGGTCTGGAAGGCATCTCCACGGTCAAGGGTCGTGATGTCCTTGTCATCGCTGGGGTTGCAGTCGTCACTGGACCAGATCGACACATCGCCTGCCGTGATGATCAACTCGTTGGCGCCGGGCCCCACGTCGCGCTTGCACGGCCGAGTACCAATGTTGGTAACGGTCAGGGTGAGGTTTGGCGTCGATCCGACGGGATAGATCGCTTCTTCCGCGGAGGCTTCGACCAAAATGTCCGCATCGGCGCACTCGGTGATCTCGGTCGGCGTCGGCTCGGGCGTCGGCGTGGTCGATGTCGGCACCGGGGTCGGGCTGCTGGTCGGCGTGGGGACCGGCACCGGTTCGGCCCCGCCGTCATCGCCGCCCCCGCGGCCGAAGATCAACCACCACAGCAGCGCGAGAATCGCCACGAGAACGACCAGCACAATGATCCGCCGACGCCAATAGACGCCGGGCGGCTGGGGCCCCACGGGGTACATCATTGTGCTCACGGGTCAGCACCGTACCCCCTCCACGGCGCGAACATGGCAGCATCGGGACATGGCGACGACGCGGCTGGGACAATCGGGTCTCCTCCCTTCGGGCCCTCGCGTCGTGGCCGATGCGGCGAATTCGCCCCATCTCGGCCGCCAAAGCACCCTCATTCGGCGCTGGTTCACCCACCTGGGTCGATCCCTGCCCTGGCGAGACCTCTCCGGGCCCGGGCGCCCCTGGGGCGTGATGATGTCCGAATTCATGCTCCAGCAGACCCCGGTAGACCGCGTCCTGCCCATCTGGCAGCGGTGGTGGGAGCGCTGGCCGACCCCCAAGGCGCTGGCCGCGGAGCCGGCCGCTGCGGCGCTGCGCGCGTGGGGTCGCCTGGGGTATCCCCGCCGGGCCCTGCGACTGCACGCCACGGCCGGAGTCCTCGCGCGCGACTACAACGGCCAGGTCCCAAACGATGTGCAGGCGCTGACTGCTCTGCCCGGCGTGGGCGAATACACAGCGGGCGCCATCCTCGCCTTCGCCTTCGACCGTCCCGCGCTCGCGCTCGACACGAACGTGCGAAGGGTCGTGGCCCGGCATGACCTTGGCCTTGCCACGCAGGCGCCGTCGATTACCGCCGCGGAGCGGGCGCACGCTCACACGATCCTCCCCCGCCGCCACGGGGCCCAGTGGATGGCCGCAGTCATGGAGCTTGGGGCCGTGGTCTGCACGGCGCGCAATCCCCAGTGCGCGGTCTGCCCTGTCTCGGCAAGCTGTCGCTGGCGAGCTGCCGGATATCCGGAGGGATCCTCAACCAGGCGACAGCCCCGTTATGAGGGCTCGGACCGGCAGGCGCGCGGTGCACTGCTGGATGTCCTGCGGGAGGCAGATGGCCCGGTCACCGGTCGTCGCCTGGACCTGGCGTGGCCGGAGCCCCAGCAGCGGGCTCGAGCGCTTGACGGGCTGGTCGCCGACGGCCTGATCGTTCCGATCGCGCGCGGACGCTGGGCGCTGCCGGACGAGCACCGGCCGTGAGTGCCACCCACTAGGGAGTTGGTGGCACATCAGCCGGAAGAGGGACGCGATCTTCTTGGCGAATGGCCATGCGCGAGCCCATGGGCTGATCGAGCACCAGGTCAATCCAGGTCGCATCGCCGGCGATGCCGATGCCGGCGCACTCATCGGAGCCCCGCGGCGACGTGCGAGCCGCCGAGATCTCCACGACGTCGGGATGCTCGAGCGCTCGAACGACGATCTCGTCGCCCGTGCACAGCCCGGCGTCGGGCTGGGTCACCGAAACCTGGATGACGTTCGGCTGCTCGGTCGCCCGCCAGGCCACCGGAGTCAGGGGTGACTCTGACGTGCCCAGCACCCGCAGAGGTCCGATTCCGGCGACCAAGCCGCCCACCACGACGAGCGCAGTGAGTGCCGCAATGACACCCACCAAACCGAGCCAGAACCCGCGGGCGCGACGACGTCGTGGCGCGTCGTACTCCCGCAACCCGGGGATCAGCGGACCGTTGGGCACCTGCAGACCCGTACCGCGCTACTCGGACTCGCTAGAGCCGGGTGGGGGTCCGGCCGGTTCCATCGGCGGGATGTCGGGAACGTCAGCCTTCGGCGTCGTGGTGAAAGTGAACTCTGGTCCGTCCTCACCGGTGCCAACGTCGACGAGCACGGCTGACCCGGGAGTGATCTCCCCGAAGAGCATCTTCTCGCTCAACGGATCTTCCACCTCGCGCTGGATCGTGCGACGCAGCGGACGGGCACCCATGCTGGAGTCGTAGCCCCGCTCGGCGAGCAACTCGCGCGCTGCCTGCGTCAGATCCAGGGAGATGTCTCGATCCTTGAGTCGCTCATCAAGGAGATTGACCATGAGGTCCACGATCTCGACGATCTCACTCTTGCTCAACTGGTGGAAGACGATCACATCGTCGATACGGTTCAGGAACTCCGGCCGGAAGTGCTGCTTGAGCTCCTGCTGCACCTTCGTCTTCATACGCTCGTACGCCGACAGGTCATCGTTCTCCGGTGCGAAGCCGAGCATGACGCCCTTCGACACATCGCGGCTGCCGAGATTGGTAGTCATGATGATGACGGTGTTCTTGAAGTCCACCTCGCGGCCCTGGGCATCGGTCAGGCGACCCTCCTCCAGCACCTGCAACAGCGAGTTGAAGATATCGGGGTGTGCCTTCTCAATCTCGTCAAAGAGGACCACGCTAAAGGGCTTGCGGCGCACCTTCTCAGTGAGCTGTCCGCCATCTTCAAAGCCCACAAATCCTGGAGGGGCACCAAACAGACGAGACACCGTGTGCTTTTCACCGAACTCCGACATATCCAACGCGATCAACGCGTCTTCATCGTCAAAGAGGAACTCGGCTAAAGCTTTGGCCAGCTCTGTCTTTCCCACACCGGTAGGACCGGCGAAGATGAACGAACCACTCGGGCGCTTGGGGTCTTTCAGGCCCGCGCGGGTCCGACGAATCGACTTCGAAAGCACCGCAATCGCCTGTTCTTGGCCGATGACCCGCTCGTGCAGGGCCTTCTCCATGAACATGAGACGTGCGGTCTCTTCCTCGGTGAGTTTGAACACCGGAATGCCCGTCGCAGCAGAAAGCACTTCAGCGATGAC
>JALQUH010000260.1 GCA_023263845.1 Candidatus Nanopelagicales bacterium
GGGGGCCTCCTGCGACTTGACGGCCGGGATCTGCGCATCGGCACGGACTCGTCAGATTGGCGCCTTGACGATCGAGCCGACGGCACCTTCACCTCGCGCTTTCACTCCCTGGTGTGGCTCGTGCTCGGCCTCGACAGCGGCGCCGATGTCGTCGAGTTGCTCTTGGCGCGAGACCGTGCGCTTCCTGATCCCGGTGGCTGGGCCAGCCTGAACGAGCAGCGCGCAACCGGGTGGACACAATCTGTCGTCACCTTGCGCATGGGCGTGGTCAATTGCCTCTACGCCTCCACTGGAGATGTCCGGTTGATTCCGGTGATGGAGGGGCTGGCCGCTGCCGCACTGGATCCGCTGCGCTATCGAGGTCGTCCACTGAATCGCATCCACAACCACGGCACGAGGTCGAATATCGCGCTCGTCCAGTCCGCGACGGTGTTCGATCGACAGGAGTGGCGCGAAGTGGCACTGGCCCGATTCGAGGCGGATTCAGCCGCGGTCTTCTCCTCCTGTGGCCTCAGCGTCGAGCAGTCGTCCTCCTATCACCTACTCAACGTCAAGCTGTGGAATCGCTCCCTCGATCGTGTCGCCAATGAGGTGCCCTTCCCGGTGGACATGGGCCGCGCCGTGCAGCGCGCTGAGCAGGCCATCTGGCGGATCACCCGCCCGGATGGCGTTCTCGAGGCCATCGGTGACGGCAACGAACAGGTAGTGACCGCGTCTGACGTTAGACTCGATGACACGACCGCGACGTCACTCGATACGCGCCTGTTCTGTTCAGGTCGAGGGTGGGCGGCCAATCGAGGCAGCTGGGACGACACCGCAACCCACTACACGCTCCGCTTCGGAGAGCGGCCACGCTTCCACGGTCATGAGGATCGCGGAGCGACCACCTGGTTCACCCAGGGCGTGCCGGTTTTCAGTGACCGGGGACTGTTCGACAAGGCCAAGGGGCAGCGACGCACGTGGGCGCAATCGGCTGCCGCCCACTCGACCTTTGAGCCTCAGGGCTTTCGGTGGCCAGACCGGGTGAAGGCGTGGTTGGTCTCAACCGACGCCTCGACCGATTCGTATGTCGTTACCGCTAAGTCGCGTGGAGTGACGATGGAGCGCCGCCTCACGATCCCGTTGACTGTCGACGACAGCGGGCAAAGCATTCTGCGGATCGAGGACTCGGGGCGCAGCACCTACGATCAGCAGTGGTTCCAGCGCTGGCAGCTTGCCCCGGGCTGGACCGTGCTTCCTCGCGGTAGTGGCAGCGCGCCCGCCGCTATTCACGAAGAATCGGGCCTGTTGCTCTACGGCGCCTGCTGGTCGGGGGTGCTGGGCCGCGGCTCCACGCGTTCAGTCGAGCACTTTGCCAATTGGCGCACCGCCACGCCGGCGTCGGCGATCGAGTGCGGAACCCTGGGCACGAAGGTCCGCATAGACACCATCTGGGTGGTCAGCAGTGTGCTCGGCACGCTGGACTGGGATCGATCGACTGGTTCGGTGCGGATCGTCCCCGACGATGCGCCGGAGGAATCAGAGGGAGAAGTCGCCGGGTCCGCCACCTGAGGCCTCGCCCGAACCTCCGGGTGCGACTCCCTGCGGATAGTGCACCCGGAACGACACATTGCGGGCGCTGCCGCCGTCACTGTCGCCGATGAAGGCGCGGACGACGTAGCCACCTGGCCGGCCGAACTGCACCTCGCCGCTGACCGCGAGCACGCTGCGCATGTCGGCTCCTGGGGTGGCCCCGGCCGGGCGACCGGCTTCAACGGTGCCCTCGACGGTGAACAGTTGCTCGCCGTCCTCATGCTCGACACTGATCGTCAGCGGGTAGGAGTGGTTAGTCTCGTTCCAGCCGATGATGATGCTGACTCCGATGCCGAGGTGCAGCATGCCGAGCGTGCCGTCAGCGTCGACCGGTTGCTCCAGATCGGTCCACCCTGCCCCCTGCAGATAGAGCAGGCCGTTGATGGCCTCAGCGTGATGGGCGAGGGTGACGAATTCGATCTGCGGCATAGGTCCATGGTGACCTATGCGTGCGCGAGGCGGCCAAGCGCCTCCTGCAGGACCGATGGGCGCTTGCAGAAGGCCCAGCGCAGTGATCGGTCGCCGACGCCGCTGTGGTCACAAAACACCTGGAGTGGGATGGCCACCACCTTGGCCCGGTGCGGTAGTTCACGCGCCACGGCCAGACCGTCGGGAAATTCGGCGAAGGGACCAAGATCGGTCGTGAGGAAGTACGTGCCTTCGGATCCGGCAGTGGTGAAGCCGAGATCGGTCAGCCCGGCTGTCAGCAGATCGCGCTGATGCTGCAGTTGGCGGCGGAAGTCGTCGTAGTAGGAGTCCGGCATCCGCAATGCGTGAGCGATGGCGTACTGGAAGGGCCCGCCCGAGACGTAGGACAGGTGCTGGCGGACAGCTCGAACAGCGCGAACAAGAGGCGCTGGCCCAGTCGCCCAGCCGACCTTCCAGCCGGTGAACGAGAATGACTTGCCGGCACTTCCGATCGTCACCGTGCGTTCGGCCATGCCGGGCAGGGTGGCGATCGGGACGTGCTGGTGATCGTCGAACCACAGATGCTCGTAGGCCTCGTCGGAGATGACGATGAGGTCGTTTTCGATGGCGATTTCGGCGATTGCCTGAAGTTCCTCGACGGTGAACACCACGCCGGTTGGGTTGTGCGGGGTATTGATCAGGATCACGCGGGTAGCGGGAGTGATCGCGGCGCGGAGCGCGTCAATATCGGGTCGGAAAGTCGGCGGTCGTAGCGGAACGGAGACTCGCGTGGCATTGGCCAGGGCGATCCCGGTCGCGTAGAGATCGAACCAGGGCTCGAATACGACAACCTCATCACCAGTCTCGGCGAAGGCCAGCAGGCTGGATTGGATCGCCTCTGAGGCGCCGGTCGTGACCACGACCTCGGTGTCCGGGTCAACCGCCAAGCCGTAGAACCGCTCTTGGTGCTCGGCGATGGCTGCCCGCAAGTCCGGGAGCCCGTGGACAGGTGGGTATTGATTGCCGCGGCCATCCCGGATGGCGGCCTGGGCGATCTCCTTGACCTCCTCGGGTCCGTCGGTGTCGGGGAATCCCTGGCCGAGATTGATGGCCCCGACCTGCAGCGCGAGGTTCGACATCTCGCCGAAGATCGACGTCGCGTAGGGCTCCATCCGCGGAACCAGGGTTCGGGTCGGCATGGCTATCCCCAGCGCAGGATGACGTTGCTGTAGGGCACGGCATCACCGGTGTGCACAATGCCGAGACACTCTCCGACGAGTCGCTTGAACTCGGTGTGTGCCACCCAGTCGATGGGCAGGTCGCCCAGATGCGCCAGGTACGACTGCTGGGTGTTTGAGTCAACGTGTGTACGGAACTCATCGGCCATGACGACGCTACTCACCTCATGCTCGGCGAGGATGAGGTCGACGAGTTGCGGAATGGTCGGTAGGCCGCGAGTCACGATGAGCTCCA
>JALQUH010000043.1 GCA_023263845.1 Candidatus Nanopelagicales bacterium
ACCTGGATGGCCTTGTCCAAGATCCACTCGACGGTGCGGGGTGTGGCGATCTTGATCGCCTGGATTTCGGTGCGAGCCCCCTTGTTGCCCACGGTGTCCATGAGCCAGGCGGTCTTCAGCACCAACAGGCGCACCTGTTCGAGTCGCACTCGCGACTCGGCGATCCACGTGCGGATCACCCCTTGGTCGGCCAGCGGCTTGCCAAAGGCGACTCGCTGGTCGGCGCGTGCGCACATCGCCTCGATCGCCATCTCGGCAACCCCGATGGAGCGCATGCAGTGATGAATACGGCCCGGCCCGAGTCGCGCCTGCGCAATGGCGAACCCTGCACCTTCGGCGCCAATGATGTTGGTTGCCGGCACGCGCACGTCCTCGAACCTCACGACCGCGTGGCCGCCGTGGCTGTGATCGTCGTATCCGAAGACGCTGAGTGGGCGCTCCACCACGACGCCCGGGGTGTCCCGGGGAACAAGGATCTGACTTTGCTGACGATGACGATCAGCGCTCGGATCGGTCTTGCCCATCACGATGAAGATGGCACAGTCGGGGTTCATCGCACCGGTCGTCCACCACTTCACTCCGTTGATGACGTAGTCGCTTCCATCGCGAACGATGGAGGTGGTGATGTTCGTGGCGTCCGAGGACGCGACGTCCGGCTCGGTCATGGCGAAGCCCGACCGGATCTCGCCTGCCAGCAGGGGGTTGAGCCAGCGGTCCTGCTGTTCCGGCGTGCCGAACTCCGCGAGAACCTCCATGTTGCCGGTGTCGGGCGCAGAACAGTTCATCGCTGCCGGCGCGAGGTGGATGCTGCGGCCACTGAGCTCCGCGAGCGGCGCGTACTGCAGATTGGTGAGCCCGGCACCGCGGTCACCCGGCAGGAACGCGTTCCACAGGCCGATTTCACGAGCACGCTGCTGGAGTTCCTTGAGTATGGGTACGCGGCTCCAGGCCCAGCGGTCATCAAGTTCATGCAGTTCCTGGGCAAAGACCGGCGCGGCGGGCCGGACCTCGTCGACCAAGAACGACTGCAGGGAATCACGCAACTCGCGCGTGCGCTCGTCCAACGCAAAGTCCACGTCGGCCCCTAACCCAACGCCGGGTTGATGACGACCTTGAGGCTCTCCGGACTCATGGAGGTGTGCAGAGCCAGGTCCGCCTCAGCGAGACCGAACTCGTGGCTGACGAAATCCTCAAACGGGTAGCGGTCGGCGTATCGCTCGAGCAGGCGCAGCGCCGGGCCGTAGCCGGTCGATGGGTGGTTGGTGATACCGATCAGACGGATGTTCTTGCTGCACACGTGACGGTGCACGTTCATGGTGATCTCACCGGTGTCGGCGAAGTTGCCCATCTCGAGCATCATGCCGCCGCGCTTGAGCATCTCAATGCCTTCGACGAAAGACGTAGGCGTGTTGGCCATGTGGAGCACGACGTCGGCGCCGCGACCTCCGGTCAGCCGCATGACCTCGGCGATTCGATCCTCCGCTTCGGTCGTGGCGGCGTTCATGGTGACCTCGGCGCCGCATCGCTTGGCAAAGGCAAGCCGATGCTCTGACAAGTCCGTGGCGATGATCTGGCCGGCGCCCATCATGTCGGCTTTGGCGATGTGCAGCAGACCTAGTGGGCCGGAGCCGATGACGACGATGGTGTCACCGGAGTTGAAGCCTTCTATCGCGTACGACGAGAACTCCCTCACTTTGTCGAGGGAGGCCGTGCAGGCCATGAGCTCAGCGAGGACGGCGACGCGAGGAGACATGCCGCTGGGCACCTTGTAGACAAAGGCATCGGGCCGCAGATACATCTGCTCGGCCATACCGCCGAAGAGGTGGGGAGCGACCGCGGACGATAGCGAGTTGCCGTAGCAGACGCTGTTCTCGCACCACACGTATCCCATGACGTGCTTGCACTCATAGCAGTGGCCGCACACGACGTCTGGACACATGGTCACGCGGTCGCCGACCTTGAGTGGTTTGCCGTAGAACTCGAGGATCTCGGCAGATCGCGGACCGAGTTCGCTGATCACCCCGACGTTCTCGTGGCCCTGAATGATCGGGAAGGGCGTGTCCGTCTCCGCGGGGGTGCCGGCGTACTGCTTGGTCTCGCCCATATAGGTGTGCTTGTCCGTGCCGCAGATGCCGGCCATCTCCATCTGCATCAGGGCAGCACCCTCGGGCAAGGTGGGCCACGGGAAGGTCTGCACCTCATAGCGACCCGGAGCGGTGAGAACAGCGGCACGGACGTCAGTCATGTCACATCCTTTCGAGGTACGCGAGCACCCATCGACCATCATTGAGCCGGGCAATACCCGCGTCCGGCAAAGCGCGACTCGGCAATACCGATTCGCCGATCGACGCGAACCCGCCGAGATCTCCCACGAACGATGCTCCCGCGTTGTCGCCCACGGACGCAAGGAGCCGCACGCGGCCATCGGGCAGGCAGGTGGCGCTCCAGGGGAAGGCCTCACCCAATCCGGACGGCGCCAGCGACTCCGTGAAGTTCAGCCCATCGCCCGAGGTGGCGAACACGGTCCGACCCGACGCATTGGCCCACAGGAACCACTGTCCGCCGCAGTACGCCGCCGTCGGGTCGTACAGCATCTCCCCGGCGTCTAGGCGTGCACCGTCATCGGCCACGAACCGAACACCCAAAGCTGATCCGGGAGCCGACGTGGCCGAGTAGATCTGTGAGGCGCCCTTGGCGGACCCTGGCTGCATCCAGAACAGACGAATGCTGCCGTCCGGAAGCAGGACCGCGCTCGGGTCAACGCCGTTGGCGCCGCCCGGGCTGATCACATGGCCCTCGACCGCGAGGCGATAGAACTTCCAGCCCGCATCATCACGCACGCCGACCGCCATGACGTTGTCCTGGGCCCAGCTGACGAAGTACGCCAGGAGCCTGCCGTCGGGCAGGCTCAGCACGTTCGGGACGCCGGCCTGGTCGATGATCGAGCGGCCAGCCGAGAAGGACGTTCCCTCGGTCGACTCGCTCAGCACGATCGAGGTCGCCCACGGTCCTAGCCCGGTGGCTCCCGGAGGTGGGGGGCGCTCCGCGCCGACCGTGGCGGCAAACGCGAGAGATCCGATCTCACCGTCGTTCGCCGCCGTCGGATTCGGGCGCGCTTTGCGCACCCAGACCTTGCCCAGGCCCTTCTTCTTGCGGCAGGTGTATACCCATTTCCCGGTCGTGACCGTCTTGCCCGCCTTCGCGCACGGCGACCCAACCTTCGGTGCTGCCGACGTCACCCCCACACCGGAGAGGAGGCACAGCACCACCGTCACCGCGGCGACAGCAGCCCGGGCCTTAGTCATGGAGGCAGATTACTTCGGTACCACCTTGATGGTGTTGGACTTGATGCCACCGGGCGCGAGCACCTTGACCGTGAGCGTCTGGTTGGCCTTGAGCTTCACCTTGAAGACGAACTTGCCGTTCTCCCTCTTTAGGGTGACCTTCT
>JALQUH010000013.1 GCA_023263845.1 Candidatus Nanopelagicales bacterium
TTACTGTCTTCAACCGCTTCACTTGGCTTTGTCAATGAAACGAAGTACACCGCGCCACTCTGCGCCCCGATGCATATTGGCGAAGCGATGATGGGCCGAGGGCATGCCGCGACGAGTGTCGGAGCCATCCATGACGTCGTCGTGGATCAGGGCGCACGCCTGCAGGAACTCCAGCGCCGCGGCCGCGCGGAGTGCGGCATCGTTGTCGGGGCCTCCAGCTCCGCGGTACCCCCACCAGCAGAACGCCGGCCGTAGCCTCTTGCCGCCCCGCAGGAGATCGGTGAGAGCATCGGCGAGTGGCTCCAGATCGTCACTGACACGCGCCAGGATCTCGCGCTGCTCGTCAACGAAATGGTCAAGGACGTTCTGGACGCGATCGCGTAAGTGATCGACGTCAAGGGGTGATGCCATGCTCTGAGCCTACGGGCTCTCGTGCGAGGCGGCACCGCGTAAGGTCGGGTCATGGAGGCCGGGGGAGCGCATGACCCTCGATGATCTCGGGCGCGCCATCGTCATCGGGTCCCTCGTCGTGCTCGTGGCGGTCGTCGGGGTGCGTTTCGCTGGCCGCCTCGGCGTACCCGGCCTGCTCCTCTACCTCGGCATCGGCATGCTCATCGGTGCCGTCTCGCCGATCGGACTAGAAGACCTCGGTCTCGCCCCCGTCCTGGGATACGCCGCCCTCATCTTCATCCTGGCCCACGGCGGACTCACCACGAGATGGTCCGAATTGCGGCCGGTGCTGTGGACGAGTGTGACGCTGGCCACGGTCGGCGTGGCGATCAGTGTGACCGTCGTCGCCCTGCCGCTGATCTGGTGGGCGGGCCTGGAGCCGCGTTTGGCGATCCTGCTCGGTGCGGTGTTGGCGGCGACGGATGCCGCGGCCGTGTTCTCGGTCCTACGGCGTGTGCCGATCATGTCGCGACTGCGCACCCTGCTCGAGGGTGAGGCGGGTTTCAACGACGCGCCGGTCGTCGTACTGGTCACTGTGGTGGCCGGTGGTGCGCTGGAGGCTGAGCCGTGGCTCATTCCCGGTCTGGTGCTCCTGGAGATCGTCGGTGGTGCGGCGGTCGGCGTTGCGGTCGGGTTTGCCACACGATGGCTGCTGCCTCGCCTGGCCTTGCCGGCGGTGGGTCTCTATCCGATCGCCGTTCTCACGCTACTCGTCGGTGCGTACGGCATCGCTGACCTGCTGCACCTGTCCGGCTTCCTCGCCGTCTACGTCTCGGCCGTGATCGTGGGCTCGTCTTCGGCACTGCCGCATCGACGGTCGGTCAAGGGTTTCAGCGACGCTTTGTCCTGGGTGGCGGAGATCGGTTTGTTTGTCATGCTCGGTCTCCTGGTCGAGCCCGGCCGACTCATGCAGTCGATCGGCATTGCCGTTCTGGCCACGGTCATTCTCATCATGGTGGCTCGGCCGCTGGCATCGATCGTGTCCATGGCGCCCTTCCGCTGGCCACCGCGATGTATCGCCTTTGTCTCCGTCGCGGGCTTGCGCGGCGCCGTGCCGATCGTGTTTGCGGCCATCCCGCTAGGCCTGGGAATGCCGGGGGCGGACCTCGTCTTCGACGCGACGTTCATCGTTGTCCTCATGCTGACCCTGGTGCAGACACCCTTGCTGCCCTGGGCGACCCGGCGCCTCGGAGTCGCGGTGGTGCCCGAGCCCGGTGAGCTCGAGGTCGACAGCGCTCCACTCGACGGGATGCGGGCGATCATGCTCGGCCTCGCGGTGCCCGCGGATAGCCAACTCGTCGGAGTCTTCGTGCGTGAGCTCGGCTTGCCGACCAGTTCGGCGTTGTCGCTGGTCATTCGCGATGGCGCCGCCGTGGTGCCGCATCCGGAGACTCGCCTGCGCGCCGACGATCAACTCGTCGTCGTGTCCACCGAGGCCGATCGGGCAGCTACCGAACGTCGACTTCGCGCACTGTCACGTCATGGACGTTTGGCGCAGTGGCAGGGGGATCGCGGCGAGGCGGACTGATCGAGCCCGTGGTCGCCGAGGTTATGCCCGGCCAATGGCCTCGGCGACGATGTCGGCGCTGATTCCGACCAGTGGCAGGCCCCCGCCAGGATGCGATGACCCACCCACGAGATATAGGCCCGGGACCGGCGAGATGTTCGCCGGGCGAAGGAACGACGCGCGCATGCCATTGCTACTGGTGCCGTAGATCGATCCACCCGGAGCTCGGTAACGGCGCGCCAGGTCGGCCGGAGTGCGAATCTCGCGCCACAGCATTCGCGATCGCAGGTCAACCCCTCGGCGAGCGAGGACGTCGAGCACATGGTCGGCGTACTGTTCGCGCTCGGCATCCCAGTCCACCGAACCGTCCCGGGCGGCGTTGATCAAGATGAACCACGACTCGCAATCCTCATCGGGGCGCATGCGTGGGTCGTCCGGCACACAGGCATAGACGGTGGGGTCGGCAACTGTCCGTCCCCCGAACACCGCATCGAACTCCGCGTCATAGTTGGTCGGGAACCACACATTGTGGTGGTGAATTCCCTCCGTTCGACCGCGAACGCCAGCCATGATGACGAATCCGGAGAGCGACGGTGTCGCCCGACGAACCGTGCGCAGCGGCTTTCGTGCGCGTGGATCATCGATGAGATCGGCGTACAGCGTGCTTGCGTCGACATTGGCGACGACGATGTCCGCGTCGATGTGCTCGCCGTCGCGAAGTTGCACACCGCTCACCCCCGTGGTCGTGGTGACGATGCGTACAACGTCTGCGCCGGTGCGAATCTCCACACCGCGCTCGAGGCAGCGGGTCGTGAGCGCATCGGCGAGCGTGGCGATGCCACCACCGAGGTGCCAGGCTCCGAACGCCTGCTCGACGTAGGGGATGGTCATGAGGGCGGCGGGTGCCCGTCGAGGATCGGATCCCTGGTACGTCGCATAGCGATCGAGGATCGTGACCTGGCGCGGATCCGAAAGATGGCGACGGCCGAATGTGCGCAGCGTCGTGAGGGGGGCGACAGCGCGCACCTCGCGCGGGTCTGTCGCGAGTTTGATCAGGGTGCTCGCACCGGCCAGCGGCGAGGTGATGAAGGGCCCGCGCGTGATTCGCCACACCTCGCCGGCGCGGACCATCAGGTCATTCCAGTCCCGCTGAGCGCGACCACCGAGCTGCTGCCCCATCGCAGCTGCGATGCGGCCGGGTTCGACGCCGGGCAGGTCCAGGGTGCTGCCATCGGCAAAGTGGTATCCGAAGGCAGTGTCCAGAGGCTGCAGATCAACGGCGTCTTCGAACGGTCCTCCGGTCTTGAGGAAGAGATCCCGGTAGACGGCTGGCAAGGTGAGCAGGCTCGGTCCGGAATCGAAGACGAATCCGTCTCGTTCAAAGCGGTCGAGTTTGCCGCCGGCCCGTGGCCCCTGTTCCAGCACGAGGACGTTGTGGCCCTTGACGCGCAGGCGAGCGGCCGAAGCAAGGCCTCCCATGCCAGCACCCACCACGACGACGCGAGCCACAGAGCCAGCCTAGGCGTGTCAGAGTGCCGGCGCTTCGGCGAGGATGGATGCCACGTCGACGATTGCCGTCACGGCAGCAGCCGGCCTCGCCAGGTGAGTGTTCCCGCGCGGTGGCCTCGCAGCGAAGCGGCAAGGAGCCCGACAAAGGCGGCGACAGAAGCCGGTTGGGTGTAGCAATCTGGCCAGATTCGTTCACCTGTTCTTCGTGCCACCAGCACGCGCCCGGCAACGCCACAGGAGTAACCGGCGAGTCCCCACATGCGCGTGCGGCGGTCCGGACCCGCGACGGCGAACACCGGCGGGGCGACGTAGGCCAGGAGCATGAAGGCCATGAGCCCGTAGGCGGCCGGCTCAGGGCGGAAGGCAGACCACACCGACTTCGTGTAGCCCTCGTAAATCGCGCTCGGCCCGGTGTACATGCGGCATCGGGCGACAGCACTTCCGTCGGCGGGAGTGCCGCGGAATCCCGCTCGTTTCAGGGCTCGAAGAACGCCGACGTCCTCCAAAATCATGTCCGAGACGGCCGCGTGTCCGCCGCTGATTCGGTAGGCCCGTGCATCGACAACGAGGAACTGTCCGATGGCCGCTGCCATCGATGGGTAGTGCTTGGTCTCGGTCAGGCGGGCAGGCAATACGTTCATCCACGACCAGGTGACCATCGGCTGCGTAAGGCGCTCCGCCCACGTCACGGCGATTTGATGCGGGTAGGGGGACAGCAGGTCCAGTTCACCGTCGCGCATCATGCGCACCGTCGAGGCGACAGCGTGCGGCGCGAGGTGCACGTCGGCGTCGATGAAGACGAGCACGGTCCCCGTCGACTCCTGGGCAAGCCGATAGCACGCCCAGGACTTGCCCAGCCAGGCCTCGGGGGGTGTCTCGTTGGGACCGATCATTAGCCGGACGCGCGGATCACCGTCGGCGATCTCCTTGACAATCCGCGCGGTGTCGTCTGTTGATCCATCGTCGAGGACGACGATCTCGAGGTTGGGAAGGCCCTCCTGTGCGAGAACTCCGCGCAAGGTGTCGGCGATCCGGTCGGCTTCATTACGCGCCGGGATGAGAATGGAAACACGTTCGGTGACCTGCGTGGCAACATTCTGCGGTCGACGGATCAACGCCAGGTTGATGGCGGCGTGGGCGGTCAGCAGCGCAGAGGTGAGCGCACCGGTCCCTGCGAGCGCACGCGTTGCGGGGGATAGGGCCTGGACGGTGCGCGCGGCCCGGGCGCTCAGTTGTCTCCAGTGACCACTCATGGCCGCCGCGTCCAACTCACCCAGGCGAACGGGAGAATCGCGATGCCCATGACGATCCCGCCCCACAGGGCAACCCCGGGTCGACCGAAGAAGGCAGCGTTTGCCAGGACGCTCGAGAAGTAGACCCACAGGATCATCAGGGTCGGTACGCCGTCTGCGAGGCCACGGCGCTGCGGCAGTCGGGACAACAGCGCCATGATGATGGCGGCCGTGATGATCCAGCCGACGTAGTTGATGAGTGGGATGTCGGGGATACCGGGCAGGGAAGGGGTTGTTGTCTCCCACACCCAGTGCCCCTCGGACACCATCTGCGGGTCCAGGAACAGATCCCACGACGCAAGGATCCAGGTACCGATCACGATGACACCCGCCCTTGTGCTCGACAGCCGTTGGGCGGCGAGGAAGCATGGGTACGCCATCATGGCCCAGGCAAGCATGACGATGACTGGCACGCCGAGCAGCGCAGGTCCCAGGGTGTCGGCGTACGCGTACGTGCCGAAGGGCAGGCCGGTCGCCACCCCGATTGCCTCCATGCTGAGGCCGACTCCTGCGGCGATAGCGACGTAGCCCAGAGCCCAAAGCCAACCGCGGGTCAGCCAGGCATGGGTGAAGGACGCGAGGAAGAAACTCACCACCGTCAAGATCGTCATGAAGGTGCGCGCTGGCTCGGCGAGCAGCCAGATGATCTGACCCCCGATCGTGATCCCGGCGAACACCCACGGCAGCCACATCCAACTCAGCGGGAGTCGGCGACCATCGGAATGTGGCCCCTGGTAGACGCGAATGCTCATGCGGCTGCCGTCCGACGGATGAGTTCGGTGGTGACGCGAGGTACATCCCACATCGGCGCGTGCCCGCAATTCCACAGGACCTCCCAGCGAGCATGCGCCGGGGCAACATCTCGCTGCTGGAAGCGGGGCGCTGGCAGCAGCCGATCGTTATCCCCGAAGACGATCGTGACGGGGACAGAGGCGGGGATCTCGGTGGCGCGCTCGAAGCGCGCGTGCAGGGCTCCGTCATGCGCGGCTTCGAAGCCGCTCGCATCCGCCTGCGCGAAGGCGGCGTCGACGGCGATGCGATAGGGGACTGATGACGTTCGCTCGGCCCCGCTGCGCATGAGTTGCCGGCGAATGGACCGAATCCCCATGATTGTGGGGATGGCTCGACGCGTTGCGAGCGCAGCCCTGCGATTGAACTGAATGGCTCGAAGCGGGCGGTGAATCGGTTCCCACAGGCCGGCCGGACACAGGCCGACGACGCTGTCTGCACGACCGTCCGCGGCCGCCTCGAGGATTGTCCAGCCCCCGAGGGAGTTGCCGACCAGGTGGGCGCGGCCAAGTCCCTGTCGATCGAGGAACTCGCCGAGCGCGGTGGCGAACATGGCGGGAGTGGCGACAGCCGCACCCGGTAGTGGTTCGGAATCGCCGTGTCCCGGCAGATCGATGGCGTACACGGTGAAGTCGGTTGAGAGATCGTCGATGACCAGGTCCCAGCATCGACGTGATGAAGCGAGGCCGTGGACGAGAACGAGCGCGGGCCCGTGGCCGGCGACGTCGTATGCCAACTCGGTCATCTCGCTCCTCCCTGTCGGGACACACCCTAGGCCGATCGGTCCCGCGGGGGTTGGGCCGGCACTACGCTGACCGAGACGGCAGGAGGTGGCGTGGCAGACCCGGACGGGCAGGACCAGGACCAGGCAGGTGATCGCCCCGGCCGTCACGGCATCCCACCACGTCCTCCGCTCCCGACGCCGTACAACACCCCCGATCAGGTTTCCCCGGCCTTCCGGCGCATCGGCGGCTACGCCTGGCGGCTTGCGGCGATCGGTGTGGTCCTCTGGGGCGTCTTCCTGCTCATCACACCGCTGCAGACGCTGATCCTCGCCCTCTTCTTCGCCCTGCTCGTGACGGCCTGGCTCATGCCGCTGACCAACTGGCTGGCCAAAGCCGTGCCGCGGTGGCTGGCCGGCGTGGTCTCCCTAGTGATTTTCGCGGTGGCGGTCGGGCTCGTCGTCACCTTCATCGGGCTGCAGACCGCGTCGCAGTGGGAGGGGATTGCGGCCGCCTTCAATCAGGGCGTCTTAGACCTGCAAACCTGGCTCCGCGATGGCCCCTTCCACGTGACGGATGCGCAGTTGACCAGCGTCTATCAATCTGTTGAGCAGTTCATTCGTGAGTCCGGCGGTGACATCGCCCTCGGTGTGCTCTCCGGGGTCGGCAGTGTCCTCGGAGTGTTCACCGCTCTCGCCGCCGCCCTGTTCATCCTTGTGTTCTTGCTTATCCAGCCTCAGGGGATGTTTCGCTGGTTCGTGGGCTGGCTGCCCGCCCGCAACCGCGAGGTGATCTCCCAATCGGTGCGCATTGCGTGGGATGGCTTCTCGCAGTACTCGCAGGGCCTGGTCCTCGTCGCGGTGACGAACGCGATTTTGGTGACCATCGTCCTGCTCATCATGGGGGTCCCCCTGGCGATCCCACTCGGCATCATCGTCTTCTTCGGCGCCTTCATCCCCTATATCGGTGCTCCAATCGCCATGTTGCTGGCCGCATTCGTGGCATTTGTCACGGACGGCCCGCTCGCGGGAGCGCTGGTGATCGTGTTGATCTTCGTCATCGGCCAACTCGAGGGCAACGTCCTCCAGCCGCTCATCATGGGACAGACCGTCAATCTTCACCCGGTGGCGATCGTGCTCGTGACCGCCGTGGGCGCGGCCTACTTCGGCATCCTCGGTGCCCTGATCGGCGTGCCACTCGCGGCGGGTGTGTATGGCGCGATGCGGTACCTCACCGGACCCATTCGCCACGACGACGGAACGCCACCGGAACCGGCGCCGCCGGGAGAAGGGACGTTCTAGGGGTCCTCCCCGGTGGTCTGCGAGTCGTCTATGCGTCGACTGGGTCTAGCGGCCACTCGCGTGAAATGATGACGGGGTGTCTGCCGGTCATGCGCATGCCCGGGAGTTGACACGCTGGGTGTGGCTCTCCATCGCCGTGGCGCTCGCCACGATGGGCATGAAGTTCGTTGCCTACCTCATCACGGGCTCCGTCGGACTTCTTTCCGACGCCTTGGAGTCGGTGGTCAATCTGGTGGCCGCGATCATTGCCCTCGCTGCCCTTACGGCCGCGACCAAACCGGCCGATGAGAAGCACCCGTACGGTCATGGCAAAGCGGAATATCTCTCGGCAGGTGCCGAGGGACTGATGATCCTGCTCGCAGCAGGGGCGATCATCTACGCCGCCGTCGAGCGATTGATCAACCCGGCCCCGCTGGAGGAGATCGGTCTCGGCCTCGTCATCACCATCTTGGCCGCGATCATCAACGGCGTCGTGGGTGTCCTGTTGGTCCGCGCAGGGAGGCGGGCCCATTCGATCACGTTGGTCGCCGATGGGCGGCATCTGCTCACCGACCTCTACACCTCCGTTGGTGTGGTGATCGGTGTCGCACTCGTGGGACTCACCGGCTGGCTGCCTCTGGACTCGATCGTGGCACTGCTGGTCGCCCTGAACATCGCCTGGACCGGTGGCATCCTCGTCCGCAGCGCTGGGCGCGGATTGCTCGATCACGCGCTTGACGTCGAGCACACGCGTGCGATCGTGACGGTGCTCGAGGAGATCGCGGCGGAGCAGCCGGCTGGTTCGGTCGAGTTTCACGGCCTTCAGACGCGAGAGTCGGGCCGAGATCGGTTCGTCGCCCTGCACGTCCTTGTGCCCGGTGCGTGGACGATGGAGCAGGCGCACGACCTCTCAGAGGAGGTGGAGGCGCGGATCGGTGAGGTCGTGCCCCATGTGACGGTGCATGTGCACCTCGAGGCGATTGAGGATCCGCGCGCCCACGGGGACTTCACGTCCGGCCCTCGCATTCGACGCGACCCGAAAGCCGAGTGATACCCCCAGGGGTGTGGGGTCGCCTCGCCTGCATCGGATGATGTGAGGGTCAGCGCACGGCACCTCGACAAAGGAGCGACATGGCACTGCATCTGGGCGAAGAGGCCCCGAACTTCACCGCGGAGACAACGGACGGCACCATCGATTTCCACGACTGGAAGTCGGGTTCCTGGGCCGTCTTCTTCAGTCACCCGGCTGATTACACGCCGGTGTGCACCACTGAATTGGGCAAGACGGCGGCGCTTCAGGCGGAGTTCGATGCTCGCGGCGTGAAGACGATCGCGATCTCGGTCGATCCCATCGAGGATCACCGCGGCTGGGCGCCTGACATTGGTGACGTCGGCGGCACCGACCTGAACTTCCCGATCATCGCCGATCCAGGCAAGCGCGTCTCAGAGCTCTACGACATGATCCATCCGGGTGAGGGGGACACCTCCTCGGTGCGGTCGGTCTTCATCATCGACCCCAACAACAAGATTCGCCTGACGCTGACCTACCCGAAGTCGGTCGGCCGCAACTTCGACGAGATCCTGCGTGTGATCGATGCCCTTCAGCTCACCGACAAGGCCCCGGTTGCGACCCCTGCCGACTGGCAGCCCGGCGACCGCGTGATCGTGTCCACGATGGTCTCCACCGACGACGCCAAGGCCCGCTTCGGCCTGGTGGAGGAGGTCAAGCCGTACCTGCGCTGGACCCCCGCGCCCAAGGTCTGAATCCACCCATTCGTCAACGGCCCGGTCGGATCGCAAGGTCCGGCCAGGCCGCTGTCATGTGAAGGAACTGAGCAGACCGCACGTATCGATGACAGACTCAGCACGGTGAGCGCCCCCCTCGATGATGCGTCGGTGGTCGATTCCTATCCCTGGCCGGATTCGACGTGGGTGCGGGCGCTCATGGTGCTCAACCTCGATGGCGACGTGGCCGGCCCCGATGGCAGTTCGAGGGGTATTTCCGGACCGGCTGATCGGCAGGTGCTGGCAGCATGTCGTCGCTTTGCCGACGCGGTGGTGATCGGTGCGCAGACGATGCGCGCCGAGGTGTACTCGCCCATGCGGATGAGCGGTGAACGCCAGGAGGCTCGGCGTGCCGACGGGCTTGCGCCGGCGCCCCGGCTTGTTGTCGTGACTGCGTCGCTCGATCTGCCATGGTCCGCCGACGCATTCCATACATCCGCTCTTCCACCGCTGATCCTCGCTGCCGCCTCGGCTCCAGCCGATCGCCAGGCTTCGGTGCCGGCCACCTGCGAGCTCGTCGTGGCACCGGGACCGATCCTCGATCCGACGTGGATCATTTCCGCGCTGACCGAACGAGGGCTGCACCGAATCCTGCTAGAAGGCGGTCCTCATGTGCTGCGTCAAATGGCCGCTGCTGGCTGCGTTGACGAGTGGGCCCTGACCGTGTCCGGGATTGTCGGTGAACAACATTTTCGCCCCGTACTGGCACGGCCGCAGGATGAGTTCGTCTTCACGCGGTTCGTGCGAGATGGCAAGGAGTCGTCGTGATCACGCTCGCTGACCTCGCCGAGCTCGCGAGCCGCTATCCAGAGGCTCTGGCTGCGCACGTGGCTCCCATGCGCGTCGGTGATCGGAGCTATGACAGCACGGCGCTCATGGCGACTGTCAATCTTTCCCGGGACTCCACCTACCGCGAGAGCATCGCGCCGACCGTCGAATCAGCGGTGCGCAAGGCGCGCGTCGCGGCGGCTGAAGGTGCGGCCATTGTCGACATCGGTGCCGAGTCGACGACGGCGCGGGCAGCCAGGGTCGATGCCGACGAGCAGTTGCGACGATTGATCCCGGTGATTGAGCAGTGTGCCAGTGAGGGAATCGCGGTGTCGGTCGAGACATATGAACCAGATGTGGCGCACGCCGGGCTTGCGGCAGGAGCTCGCGTACTCAACCTCACCGGGGCGCAGCATCAGGAGTCGATGTTCGACCTTGCTGCCGAGTTCGATGCCACGGTGATTCTCTGCTACGTCAAGGGTGCCAACGTGCGCGAGATCACCGACGTCAATCTTGACGCCGACCCGGTCCCTGGCATCCTGGATCACTTCGCCCAGCGCGTCGAGGTGGCGCGGCAGCACGGTGTCGATCGGATCGTCATCGATCCTGGCATGGGCTTCTACTACGGCAATCTCGTGGACCCAATGACCCGCGTGCGACACCAGGCCGAGGTCATCATCAACACCTTCCGGTTGAGGGTGCTGGAACTACCCATTTGCCATGCGCTGCCGCACGCGTTCGACCTGTTCGAGGATCACTTCCGCACCGCGGAAGGCTTCTTTGCCGTGCTCGCCACCCTTGGTGGCGCGTCACTGTTTCGGACTCACGAGGTGCCCAGGGTCGCGGCGGTTGTGCGTGCGATGCAGACGCTGGACGTCGGAACGCACTGGCAACGGTGAGGTGGACTAGCGCTTCAGGGCTTTGAGGGTCCAGCGCGCGCGGAGGAATCCGGTCGCCTCGCCGTCCGGGTCGGTGATGTCGCAGACGATGTCAAACTCGGGGCGCTCGCCGGCCTCAAATTGTGCGCGTGCCGCGTCCACGTCGGCATCAATCCGGGCAGTGGCGGTGAGATCGCCGCGGGCGATCGCCAGGTAGTCCATCGTTACGGTCGTGGGCAGCAGAACCGCCCGATCCATGAGATCGCCGAAGGCGGCAATCGCAGCGGCGCCGGTCGCGCTCTCAGCCGCGGCGAACATCGCTGCCGCGTGTGGCCCGCCCACGTGGTTTCGGTACGCCGGCTGATCGCGCAGGATCACGACGGCCCGATCCGGTGCGACCTCCGGATACTCCAGGGCCAGCGTCGCCACCATGGGCACGACCGAATGCATCAGTGGGCCGATCTGGTCTCCGGGGATTCCGCTCATAGCCCATGACACTACCTACTTTCGCGAAGGCCGACCTACGCGAACGGCGAAGCTTGGCGGTGGATCCGCTCCTGCTGCACGTGGCTGGCGGTCTGGCGATGCGGGTGCGGACTGCTATAGGTCGGACAGGGTGTCGTTGGTCGGTTCGACCATGCGGTCTTCAACGAGGTCGTGGCGCCGAACATAGATCTGCAGCAATGAGAGCAGCATGGCGCTCACCGGGATGGCCAAAAGCGCGCCGGCGACACCGAAGAGGGCGGCCCCGAGAAGTACAGAGACGAAACCGTAGGCGGGATGGACGTCCACCGCCTTGGCGCTGATCTTGGGCTCGATCGTGAGGTTCTCGATTTGCTGGTAAATGAGAGCGTAGACGAGCACGATGACCCCGAGCCACGGATTGCCGCTCAGCAGACCGACCAGGACGGGCAGGATGATTGAGATGTACGTGCCGATCGTGGGCACGAACTGGGCGACAAGTCCGGTCCAGATCGCCAGCGGCAGCCAATACGGCAGTCCGATGAGGAAGAACACGATTCCGCTTGCGATCGAATTGATGGTGGCGAGGACGGCGCGGGCGGCGACGTAGCGTCCGGTCTTCTCCGCCGTGATGGTCCACACGTTGACGAAGACTTGCTGGCTACGCTCGGGAAGCATCGAAGCAACAAAGCGGCGCAGCCGCAGGCCATCCGTGGACAGATAGAACGCGATGAGCCCGAAGGTGAAGAGCCCGAAGATGCCTCCCAGGATCGACGCGGCGAACCCGAAGATGCCGAGGGCAACGCCGCCCGCGATCTCCTGGAGTGCGTCGTCGTCAAGGTTGATCTGGGCGAGGAGCTCCTGCGCCGTGTAGGCCGTCCCGAAGGTGTCGTTGAACCACATCAGCGCCTGAGCGGCCAGCCCCGGCAGGGACTCCACCACCTCGATGAGTTGCTCGATGAGGAGCTTGCCGAAGGCCAGCCCGAAGAGAACGAGAAAGGCGGCGATGGCTCCCATGACAGCAAGCGTGGCCACGCCGCGTGGCATGTGCTTCGCGAGCTTGTCGACGGCTGGAGCCATGGCCACCGCGAAGAACCACGCCATGAGGACGGTGAAGATGACCCCGCCGCCGTCCTCGAGGATGAACCTCGCAAAAAGAGCGATGGCGAGGACCGCCATGGCGATGAAACCCACCCGCCAGATGAACCGTGCCGACACGGGGTCTCGGGGCGTCGCGGGGTCGGAGTCGGCCATATCCGAAGAGTACCTTTCGGGGTGTGACGATCTCGGGAATCACCACATGCCTGTGGTTTGACGGCCAGGCGCAGCAGGCCGCTGACTTCTACGTCGGGCTCTTTGACGATGCCGAGATGGGAGATGTCAGTCACCTGCCGGATGGCTCGGTGCTCACCGCCGAGTTCCAGCTCTTCGGGCAGAAGTTTCTCGCGCTGAACGGCGGGCCTCACTACACGCTCACCCCGGCGGTGAGCTTCCAGGTCTTCTGCGACACCCAGGTCGAGATCGATCACCTCTGGTCGTCCCTCACGTCGCACGGAGGGCACGAGAGTCGGTGTGGTTGGTGTACGGATCGATTTGGAGTGAGTTGGCAGGTGATCCCCCGCGTCCTACCGGAGCTGCTCGGACATGCGGACGCCGAGGTCGCCACCTATGCGCACACGGCGATGTTGCAGATGGGGCGCCTGGTGATTGACGGACTCACGCCTCCGGCTGGCGACTCAGTATCGGAACCTTCGGCCCCGGTGAACCTGTCGCCGACCCACGACCCGCTTTAGGGCTAAAGTTAGGTCTACCTAACGTGGAGTGGTCCATCAATGAGTGAAAGGGTTGTGCGCGCTCGTGTCGCAAGTGTGTCACCAGTGTCGTGCCGCCCTGCGTTCCTAGGAGGAAACCCGCACCATGCTGACCGTGACGAAGTCTGCTCTGGTCGTCGAGGACGACCCCACTATCCGCATGGTCCTGCGCACAAACCTGGAGAACGACGGTTGTCGCGTGATGGAGGCCGAGACCGGCGAGGCCGCCCTCGTCCAATTGCAGGACGAGATGCCGGACATTGTTCTGGTCGACCTGCGTCTGCCGGGCATCCATGGCCTGGACCTGGTGCGCAGTCTGCGTGCCCGTAGCGAGGTGCCGATCATCATCGTGACCGCCAACACCGACAGCCACGATGTCGTGGCCGGACTTGAGGCGGGCGCCGACGATTACGTCACCAAGCCATTCGTCACCAAGGAACTCATGGCGCGCATCCGCCGCCAACTACGCCGTCCGGTCGCGAGCGGCGCCGAAGATGCTGTGCTGCGCTGCGGTCCACTGGAACTTCGGGCGGACACGTGCGAGGTATTCCGCGATGGTGAGGCACTGCCCGTGTCGCGCATCGAGTTCGACGTTCTGCAGGCGCTGATGTCGGCGCAGGGGCGAGTCCTCAGCCGCGATTACTTGCTGCGTACTGTTTGGGGCTACTCCAACGCCGGTGATGGTCGCGTCGTCGACAACCTCATCTATCGACTGCGCGGCAAGATCGAGACCGATCCGTCCCGTCCTGATCTCCTGCTCACGATTCGCGGCTTCGGCTATCGCATGAAGGCCTAGTCGTGCGGTCCTTCGGCCTACGCGTCCGCGTGGTCGTGAACTTCGCGATCCTCTCGCTGGCGGTGGCCGCGGCAGTGTCGGGAGCGACGTACGTCATCGCAAGCTGGTATCTCTCTGGCGAGAGGTCCGACTCGGCGCTCACTCGCGCGTCCCTCGATGCGCGGGCGGTGAATTCGGCTCTGGCGGCGGGATCCACTCCTGGTGAAGCACTCGGCGTCATTCCGGTCGTCGACGGGTCACAGCCGATGTTGCGTGTCGGCGGTACCTGGTTCACCTCCACCGTGGCCGTCCCGCCGGACTCGCTTCCTGCCGACTTGCTCGCGCAGGCTGAGGCTGAAGGTGCTCAGCAGCGCATCGATGTGGCCGGCGAGCCCTATCTGGTGATCGGCCTGCCGACCTCGCGGGGCCTTTTCGTCGAGGTCTTCCCCCTGCGCACACTCGACCGCACCCTCGTCATCGGCGGGTGGGGCCTGGTGGTCATGACGATCTTCGCCGGCGCGCTCGGCGCTCTGCTCGGCTGGTACTCCGTACGTCGCCTGCTCGTCCCGGTCGACCAACTCGGTGATGGCGCTCGCTCTTTGGCTGCCGGCGATCTCGACGTTCGGCTTCCAGCGGCGGGTGATCCTGACCTCGACCCGATCGCCATTGCCTTCAACGACATGGCCGATTCGGTGCAGACTCGCATCGCCCGCGAACAGCGGTTCGCCGCCAATGTGAGCCACGAATTGCGTTCGCCCGTCACCGCCATCTCCGGTGTCACCGAGTTGCTGGAAGAACGGTCGACGGCCATGGACCCGAACGATGCCAGCATTGTCGGGCACCTTGCTCGCCAGGTACGACGACTCTCGCGCATGCTGATAGACCTGCTCGAGGTGAGTCGTATGACGGCGTCTCAAAGCGTTGAGATTGAGCCGGTCGATATTGCGCGCATGCTGACGCAGATCCTTCAGCAGCACGGCGTTGATCTCGCCCTCTTAACGGGGGAGCGCCCTGTCGTGCGCACCGATGGCCGACATCTTGAACGCGTCTTCGACAACATTGTTCGCAACGCTGAAAGTCATGGGGCTGGGCTGAGAAGCGTAGAGATCCTGTCGGATCCGGACACGGTGAGCGTGCGTTTCCGCGACTCCGGTCCGGGGATTGACGAAGAGTTGGCGAAACGGCTGTTCGAGCCGTTCGTGCGTGGAGACAAGGCCGACCCCTCATCTGGAGCTGGATTGGGGATGGCAATTGCGCTTGAGCACGCCGGGGTCATCCATGCGACGTTGGAGGTGGGCCGCGCCGCCGAGGGCGGCGCGCAGTTCGTGGTCTCGATCCCGTGGGAGATTGCCGCGTGAAGCGGGCTATCGCCGCGTTCGCTGCCGTTGTCGCCGGCTTCGGCCTGGTGGCCTGCGGGGTACGTGTGGACGCCTCGCCACAGCCGGTTCCATCGGGGGCACTGCCCGCGCCTTCACCGACAGCCTCGCCGACGGTTTCGCCGACGGACGCACCCGCCCGGACCGTGCGTTTGTGGTTCGTGCGCGAGGACGGTCTCGTCCCGGTGCTCAGTGAGTTCCCCGGGGGCGACAACTTCGGTCCCGCGACGATCATCGAGGGACTGACGGTGGGACCTGACGCTGCTCAGGCGGAGGAGGGCGTTCGGACCGTCGTGCGCGATCCCTTGACGGAGCAGTCGCTGGTGTCGGTGCCGGAGGATGACGCCGACACTGCGGCCGGCTCTGTCGTCGTGATCATCACGCCTGAGGTGGCCGCGCTGCCGCCGGGGGAACAGGTCCTCATGTTGGGTCAGGTGGTGCTCAGCATCACCGGAGCCGGGTACCCCTCGGTCGCTTTCGTCGATAGTGCAGGTTCACCGGCGGCTGTCCCGCTGCCCGGTGGGCGCCTGCTTGACCGTCCCGCGGTGGCTCGCGACTACGCAGGCTTGATCATCGAGATTTAGCGCTGCTGTCGGGCGTTATCGGACGTGGAGACCGCCCCGGCTTGCTTCCTGGGGATAGTGTGGAAGCGATGACCGAACAGCAGGAGTATCACGTCCTTACGGCCTTGGGCGACGTAGAACTACGCGAGTACGCGCCCTGCGTTGTTGCGGATGTCGTGGCGTCCGGTTCGGCGGAGCAGGCTGGAAGCGCCGCATTTCGGCCGCTCTTCCAATACATCTCCGGAGCGAACCGAGGCGCCGAGACTTTGGCGATGACCGCGCCGGTGATCCAGCAGTCCACCGGCGAACGACTGGCAATGACGGCGCCGGTCATCCAGGAGGCTACGGACACTGGTGAATGGACCGTTTCCTTCGTGCTCCCGGCCGGGCGCGACCTAGCGGACTACCCGATACCCACCGATCAGCGCGTGTCCCTTCGCGCGGTTCCGGCGGAGACAGTGGCTGCCATTCGCTGGTCAGGACGTTGGACCGAGTCGAACGTCGAGCGCCGTACCGAACAACTTCGGCGGGTGATTGCTGAGGCAGGTTGGCAAGAAGCTGGGGAGCCTCGCTGGGCTCGTTTTGACCCGCCGTGGAAGCCCCCGTTCCTACGACGAAACGAGATCGTCATCCCCGTGTCGCTGGGATGAGGGGCCGAAGACTAGGCACAGGCTGCTCAGGAAGCCACCTTTGTGCGTAGGCTCGTGGCGCGTCGATCGATGGAGTGACCACGTGCCTGTGGTTCGACGGTCAGGCCGAGGATGCCGTGGAGTTTTACGTCGCGACCTTCCCGGGCTCCACGATCGTGTCGACCTCCTACTACCCGACCGACGCACAAAGGCCAGAGGGGTCGGTCCTCACGGTCGAGTTCGAACTCTTCGGCCGACCCTTTCTCGCACTGAACGGCGGGCCTCAGTACGCGCATTCCCACGCCATCAGCTTCCAGGTCTTCTGCGACACGCAGGAGGAGGTGGACCGGCTGTGGGATGCCCTCGTCTCGAACGGTGGCGAGGAGAGTATGTGCGGGTGGTGCAGCGACCGCTTCGGCGTTAGTTGGCAGATCATCCCGCGGCGGCTTCCTCAGCTGCTCTCAAGTGCAGATGCTGAAGTGGCTCGTCTCGCGACGGAGCGCATGCTCACCATGCGCAAGATCGTGATCGCCGATCTCGACTAAGGGATCCGTGGAGGGCCCTACGCTCCGACGTCAGCGGGGGTTCCCCCGGTGATGCGGACCAATTCCTCGAACGACGTGGGGAAGACGTAGTGCGGGTGACCGCCCGCCGCCCAGACCTCGTCGAACTGCGCGAGGTCGACGTCGACGATCGTGCATAGGGGAGAAGGGTGGGCGATCGGAGCAACCCCGCCAATGGCAAAGCTCGTTGCCGCGCGCACGTCGTCGGCCGTGGCCTTGCCGACCTCGTCGACACCGAGGATCGCCGCGACCTTGGCGGTGTCGACGCGGTGACCGCCGGATGCAACGACGAGCACCGCCTGGCCGTCGGCCATGAAGATCAGTGACGACGCGATCTGGGCGGGCACGATGCCGAGCGCATCGGCCGCCTCCTTCGCCGTGCGTGCTGAGTCATCGAGTCGGCGTACCTGCCCGGCGACTCCTGCGGAGGCGAGCGCCTCGCGCACGCGGATGACGGATTCTTGCTCCTGCTCAGCCATGGGACGTCACCACGCCCAGTAGTCGCCCAGCGTGCCGGTGAGCCGATCAGCAGTCTTGATCTGGGATGACGTGAGCTTTGGAGGGTTGAGCCCGACGGCCTCGATGGAGATCACCTGAATGAACTGGCCCACGCGGCGGAAGGTGTTGTACTCGTGCTCCGCCAGCCCGGACGTGGCGTCGGACGCCGTGGCGACGTGCTTGATCCACGTGAAGTTCTTGCCCGCGGCCGTCTTGCGGGTGCCGTTGGACAGCTTCTGCGTCAGAGTGAAACCTTCATCCTCGACCGTGTAGGTGCCCGCGCACTTGGTCGCCGCCTTGCGGATGGCCTTCATCGCCTTGCGCGCGTCGGTCTCGCTGTCGAAGGCGTAGAGCTCTTGCCCGGCCACCGTCTCGACGCGAGACTTCACAGAAGCGTAGGCAACGACGTACACCTCGGGTGGGCCGTCGACCTCGACCTGCTCCTCTCCCGCCAAGTCGCACAGCCAGAAGTCGTCCGGGCTCTGCTTGGTGCCCTCGAGGTACTGGAAGTTGCGGACGTGGTTGGCAGCCACGCCGAGGGATGATGCCTGCGCGGTCGTCATCATCCGGGACGACATGGTGTCGAGGGAGTAGGGCGACGCCTGAGCAGGTGTCGCCGCAAGGGCTGAGGCGGCGAGAACCGCGATGCCAATAACGATGGACGTCTTCACGATGGACTCCTTCACGGACGATTGGGGGAAGCCTAGTCGCTTGCAGGGGCACCGAGGGCGCCCGGAGAATCGATATCGCGCAGACTCTTGACGCGCAGCACGGCGAGCGCGGTGAGGACCAGAAGTGCACTGATGGAGATCATGATCGTCATGACGCCGAAGCGCTCCGCGAGCACGCCGGAGAGGAACATCGCCGCAGGGGGAGCCACATAGAACGCCGATGTTTGGACACCGTACACACGGCCCTGAGCGTCGGGCGTGATGCGTATCTGCACGATGGTGTTAAGCAGCGGCTGCATCGGCCCCCACGTGAGCCCGCATAGGAACGCGAACATCACAAAGATCGGCAGCGGCGGCAGGAAGGCGATCGGGATAAAGGTGAGCGAGGTACCGATGAGCGCCGCGTAGACGATCCGTCGTTGTGTCATCCGACCGCTCAGCCAGCCGTACGAGAACGATCCGACGACGCTGCCCGCGGCCAGTGCAGCCAGGACGACGCCGAGACTCGTCGGGGATTTCAACTCCGTGAAGTATGCTGGGAGCAGCACTGCCTCCGTGGGGAGGTAGATCGCGGCCAGCACCATGACGGCGATCGTGATGGCGCGCAGGGTGTGATCGCGCCAGATAAGGCGCGCGCCCAGAATCGCGTTCTGCCATGCGGACAGGGGCGCGATGCCAGCCTCTTCGCGCTCGGCCTTCGCGATCTGTCCAGCGTCGCTCACGCGCAGCAGGCCAATGAGGATGGCGGCAGTGACGAAGAGCGTGAAAGGTGCCCAGAACGCGGCGGTGTCACCAAAGATGGCGACCAGCAGAGAGCCCACCGCCGGGCCTGCAATCCAGCCCACCCCGAACAATCCTTCATGCAGTCCGTTCAGCTGCGACACGGACATACCGCTGGCTTTGGCGACGTCGGGGATGAGTGCCTTGCGCGCCGTGTAGCCGGCTGGGTCGAAGAAGGCGCCGAGCATGGCAAGGCCAAGGATGATCGCGACATTGAGGTCGGTGACGAGTGCGACGAGTGGAATCGCGGCTACGGAGATCGCGGACAGGATGTCCGAGATGATGCTGACGATACGCCGACCAAAGTGATCGACGGCCCATCCGGCGAGGGGACTCGACACGACTCCTGGCAGTGATGACAGCGCAGCGACGAGCCCGGCCGCGGTCAGCGAACCGGTTCGCTGCAGGACCAGCCAGGGGATGGCCAGGACGACCACGCCATTGGACATGCCGGACAGGAGGTTGGTGGACTCCAGCAGCACGATCGGCATCCAGCGGATGGAGCCCTGCGTGGCCACGGCCAGCCGCCTTCCTTGGGGGTCGGCTCATGCTACGTCGTGCCCTGGTCCTTGCCATCGGCGGCGCGCGGTGGGCGAGATCGAGGCGTTGGGGGGCTAGATCGCGATGCGTTCACCCTGATCAGGAGTGACGGCGACGAGGTCGAGTTCGGATTCGATGAGGGCGGCGAGCGCGGCAGCGGCGTCGGCCTCGCCGTGATTGATGAACACCTGGTCCGGGGGCGGAGACATAAAGCCGAGCCACTCGATCAACTCATCGGCGTCGGCATGCACGCTGAAGGAGCCGATATCGACAACCTCGGCACGGACACGCACATAGCTGCCGTGGAACTTCATCTCTTGCACGCCCTCGAGCAGCATGCGACCCGGTGTACCCACCGCCTGGAAACCGGCGAGGATGACCGTGCACTCCGGTCGGGGGAGCAGCGCCTTGAGATGGTGAACGACGCGGCCACCCGTGCCCATGCCCGACGCCGACACGATGATGTGCTTGCCACCTCGATCAAGCATCATCGACTGCTCGGGCGTGCTCGCAGCATGGACGTTGGGCGGCACGATGCACTCGGGACCGGAGGCGATGATCCCGGAGCGGACCTCCGGGTCGCCGTCCCCGATGGACGATCGGTACACATCCAAGGCGGCGAGCGCCATCGGACTGTCGACGTGGATGGGAACCTGGGGAATGCGCTGCTGCCCCATGAGATCGCGCAATGCCTTGAGGATCACCTCGGTGCGGTCGACGGCGAAGGCGGGAATGACGACTATGCCACCGCGCTGGAAGGTCCGTCGGATCGCATCGGCGAGCCGCTCCAGCCCCTCCTCATCCGGCTCATGCTGGCGATCGCCGTACGTCGACTCGAGCACCACGGCATCGGCGTGAGCCGGATGCGCGGGTGCACGTAGAAGCGGATGGTTGTCGCGACCGAGATCACCGCTGAACACCACGGATCGGCCCTCATCGCTGCGCAGCGCGAGGATGGCGGCGCCGAGGATGTGGCCGGCGGGCGTAAAAGTCGCCGTGAACCCCGGAGCTGGCGCAATGGGCGTGTCAAAGTCGATGGTCTGGATGAGATCGAGTGCGTGCTCGGCGTCCTCGGAGTCGTAGAGCGCGCGGGGCTGGGCGTGCCGGGAGTAGCCCTTCTTGACGGCGTACGCCGTGTCTTCCTCCTGCAGACGCGCACTGTCCCGCAGAACGATCGCAATGAGTTCGGCACTGTTGGGTGTGCAGTAGACCGGTCCGGCGTATCCGTCGCGGACGAGGGCCGGAAGGTAGCCACAATGGTCGAGGTGCGCGTGGGTGATGATCACCGCGTCGATCGTGGTCGGGTCGCGAGGGAAGGGGTCCCAGTTGCGCCTGCGGATCTCGCGCGGCCCCTGGAACATGCCGGTATCGACCAGGACCCGGTGATCGTCGTACTCGACGAGCGTGCGGGAACCGGTGACGGTGCCAACGCCACCGAGGAAGGTGCAGAACGTGCCCATACCTTCAGTGAAGGGCGCGGATCACCCGGGCGGTAGGGGCGAAGGACCGTTGTTGCCGTGAGGCCTTCCTGGGACAGTGGCCCTAGGCGGGAAGGGTGCCGCGGGCGACGCTGATGGCGCTGTGCGTGGGATCGCCGTCGTACGCCTCAAGCGAGATGTCGACCACGGGGTAGTCGGCCAAGGAGACCCCCGGGGGCAGCGGGAACGACGACGACGATCCGGCGCCGAGGGTGCCCACCGCGATCATGGAGGACGCATCCGGGGCCAGGAGCCACACCTCGAAGTAGCCGTCAGTCTGCGGCAGATCGCTCACGTTGACAGCGAGTCGCTCGGTGCCATCGACGACCTCGACGGTCGCGGCTCCGCTCGTCGCATAGTCCTCGAGCGGATCGAGTGCCGCGCTCGCGACCACGGTAGTAGCCGGAGTGGTGGGTCGGGTGAGAGCGACTCCGACGACCCCGCCGAGGAGTACGCCGACCGCTGCGGCCACGGCGATCCGGGGAGCCAAGCGCCGCGCTGATCGAGCCGGCAGCGCGGTGACGGTCGAGGGCTCGGCGATCTCCTCGGCAATAGCTGCCCAGATGTGCGGGGGCGGGGCGAGGAGTTCGTCGTCATGGAGCTCGCGGGCCGTGTCGGCGATGCGGCACAGGTCCTCCCAGCGATGCCGACATTCGTCACAGGTGAGCAGGTGCACCGCGTCGTCCGGTGAGGGAGTCTCGCCGAGGGCGAGCAGGGAGATTTCCTCCGGGTCACAGTGCTTCACGGTCCACCTCCAATCGGCGTCGCATGCGGTCTAGGGAACGGCGTATATGGCTCTTGACGGTCCCGAGCGGCAGGTCGAGCCGCTCGGCGATCTCGGCGTGCGTCAACTGTTCGTAGAACGCCAGCCGCATGATCGTGCCGGGCGGCTCCCCGAGCCGCTGCAGTTCGTCGGCGATGAGAATACGGTCAACGGCGTCGTCGACAGGAGTGATTGCGACACCGGGATCGGGTGTGTCGTCGGGAATCGGCTCGCGGGAGCGCTGTGACCAGCGGTCGGCGATGCGGCGCCGGGTGATGGTGAGCAGCCAGCCCGGCAGCGACCCCCTTGTCGGGTCGAAGGATGCTCGGGAGCGCCAGGCTGAGGCAAAGGCCGCTTGGGTGATGTCGGCGGCCTCGTCGGCGTTGCCGGTGGCCCGGCGGGCGGTGGAGTAGACCAGGGGCGACCAGCGCTCGTAGACGGCGGCAAAGGTGGGCTCGCCACCGGTGGCGAAAGACTCGGCAAGGCGCTGGTCGGCGAGATCGGGGTCGCCCGGCCGGTCGACCGGGTCGGCCATGGTCATCGTGGCCCAGCCTCCCCTCCGCAGGCGTCGTTCGGCGTCTAGGCGCACCACTGTGCTACTCATGGAGTCTGCCCCGATTCGGCCTCGATTGCTACCGGGACTGCGGTGACCACGATGTTGTCGGTGTAACTCAAGGCGGACGGGTCGAACGGGCCGCCACAGGTGATGAGGGTGAGCCGACTCGGCCCGGAGCGCGAGAAGAGTTCCCGCAGGGGGACACGGTTCTTGTCGAAGGCCTCGCGCGAGACAACCTCGTAGCGGATGGTGCTGCCATCCACGCGGTCGACGGCGATGCGATCACCCGGTGTGAGGGAACCGAGGTCGATGAACGCGCCGGCGCCCTGGTCGACTCCATCGCGGTGTCCGACGATGACCGTCGATCCTTCACCGCTGCCGGGCTTGCTGCTGAAGCGATACCAGCCGGTACGGCCTACATCGACCGGCACCTCAACCTGGCCCTGGGTGTCGAGGCCGACGACGTCGACCGGGGTGTTCAGGTCGAGAGCGGGGATGCGCAAAGTCTCCGGGCGTGGAGTCCGGTCGGGTCGAGGGAGCTCGGTGGCGTCGCGGCGGTCGAGACTGCGATAGGGGGAGTTTGTTGTCGGATCGGCCACAATTGACGGAGCAGCGCCGGTGTCCGCCGAGCCGGAGTTGTCTTGTGATGCGTCACCATCTTGGTCAACAGAAGTGCCCGCGATGTCCGGGGTGGCAGGGCGACTGCCGACGGAGTCCACATGCATGCCCGACCCCGCCGATGCGAGGCCCACCGTGCCGAGGCCAAGTGCGAGAGCACTGGCCGCGAGCACGAGGATCGCGGGGCGGGGTCGGGTCATGATGTGTCCTACCTACTCGTTCGTCAGGAACTCATCGTTCTGAGTGAACTGATCCGGATGGTGCGTTAGTTGCGGCTTGCGGCCAGGCGGGTGCCTCCGGCCACGACCCCGGCAGCGCCGACGGCGGCCAGCGCCACGGCCCACAGGGGAAGTCCGGCAGTGGAGCCACCACCGGCGGGCACACCCTCGGGACCATCGGAGACACCGGAGATGACCTGGGTAGCCAGAGCGAGGTTCTCCTCGGCAGCCGAACCCCACGCGTAGGCGATGGTCACGGTGCCCTCTTCGAGCATGACGCCGGCCGGTCCAAGCACCGTGGTGTCGGTGCCCATGAGGTTCACCGAGGCCTCGTAGTCGCCCGCGGGCACCTCGGCCATGTCCTCATTGGGGTTGGTGAGATCACTGAAGAGCACGTTGCCATCAGCCAACACATCGACGGCCGGTGCGGCAGCGATGTGACGAACAATGAGGCGAGCCCCACCGGCAGCGAGCGAGCTCACGTCGTTCACGAACACGTTGAGCGCGGGATTGCCATCGGCATCCAGATTCGCCGTGACGGTGGCGTTAATGCCACCGGGGACGGTGACACCCTCAGCGGCGAGGACCGGATCGGCGTCGTCAGGGGTCTGGCCGTCGCCGAAGACCGCGAGGTCGTAGTCACCCGCGGGGACCTCGACGGTCTGCAGGGTGCCGGGGGTGAAGTTATCGATGAGCAGTTCGCCGTTGGCGAAAACGTCGACGACATCGGCTCCGGCGCCCTCCGGGATCGCGTGGAGGACGGACACGGTGGCCATGTCGGCGGCCTGCGCGGGCAGCGCCACCAGGCCGAGGGGCAGGGCGACCGCGGCGGCAGCGATGCCGGCGCGGGTGATGGAGCGTCGGGTCATGGAGAGCACCTTCCGATTGGGCGGTCGCGGTCGACCGTCTCTGTGTGGTTCTTCCGTGCGAGAGACCCGTTTGGATGCGGTGAGTTAAGAAAACTTTTCAACTCGCGCCGCCGGATAACCCGGGTTAGCGTGTTGTGTTGACGCACGGAAGGACAGCACATGGCTCGGGTTGAGTTCACCGCGCGCAAGCAACTTCGTCTCCCAGCGCAGTCCGTGTACGACGCTCTGGTGAATTGGCGTGGGCACGCCGATTGGGTCCCGATGACCCGGGTACGCATCGAAGAAGGTGACGGCGGTGTCGGAACGGTCTTCATCGCCACGACGGGGCTTGGCCCGGCTGCCCTTCCTGACCGCATGCGGGTCGAAGCCCTGGACGCAGAGGCCATGGCGGCCGATCTCGTCAAGATTGGTCCCGTCTTGCGGGGCGACGTACGCATTGCTGTTTTGCCGCTGAGCAATACGACGTGCGAGGTGCAATGGCACGAGGACATCACGGTCCCGGTGCTGCCGAACTTCGCCGCGCCCCTGGTGGCCGCCGCGACCCAGAAGGCGTTCGAGAAGTCTCTGGATCGACTGGCCAAGCGACTTCGCTAGGCGAGGACCACCGGGAGCGATCGCAGGCCGTGGATCATGCGGCCTGCGTTCTGCCGCGCGGGCCCAGCCGTTCGCCAGGCGGCAACGTCGGGGAAGCGCTGCAGCAGGTGTCGCCATGCGACCTCGGCTTCCATGCGCGCGAGAGCGGCGCCCAGACAGTGGTGCACGCCGAATCCAAAGGCCAGATGTCGCCGGGCATTGTCGCGGTGGATGTCGAAGGTGTCCGGGTCGACGAAGACTCGTGGGTCTCGGTTGGCTCCGGCCAGCATGAGCACGATGGTGCTCCCGCCCTCCAAAGTTGAGCCGTCCGGCAGCGCAATTGGCGCCAGCGCGTTGCGGAAAGTGAACTGCACCGGCGAGACGTAACGCAGAACTCCTTAGACGTTCCACCAGACGGCAGCGAGGCGGCGCGGCATTCCAGCGTCGGCAGCTGCCGCTGCTGCGGCGACATCGCCGGCGCGATCAAGCGGCAGGCATAGACGAACGCAGGCAGCCTCGCCCTGCGCCTTCGGGTCTAGGGGAATGCGCTCGTAGACGTCATCGAATTCGACGAGGTGGGCGTCGTACCCCGTGTCGCGGATGACGGTGAGCGCATCGTCAGCAGTGGGGGAGTCGGGTCGATCAAGATCCCAGAACTGCTTCCACAGCGGGTTCATCCAACTGAGGGGATGGCGCACGGGGAGCTCAAGAACGACCCGTCGGTTCGCGTGTGTGGTCAGTGCGCGCACGAAGTCGGGGAGCTCCCAGACGTTGTAGGCGACGTGATGGCAGACGACGACGTCAGCGGTCGGCGTCTCGGCTTCGACGTCGGGCCAGTCGCCAAGAATCTGTTCGCTGGCAACACCACGCTTGGCTGCTGCCTCGGCGAAGGCATCGAGCATGCCCTGCTGGTGGTCGACGCCGATGAGGAGCCCGGCCGGTGGGACCAGTGCGAGTGCGGCTCGACCTCCGCCACAACCGACGTCGAGCACGGATCCGCCTGCGGGAAGGGCCTCACGCGCGGCGCGGTGCGATTGCGAGTCCGGGATGGGTCCGTCGGGAGCGATGAACTGGGCTACCGGGTGAATCCACGGGTTTTGCGGTGCCTGCTCGAGGATCTCGTCGGGGATAGCCCAGGAGGCCAGGTCATCGCGCCACTTCTGCGCTGCCGTCGTCATGTGTGAATCCTATGCGTCAGGATGGGTGTGTGGACCCCTCGGAACTTGGTGCGCAGATCATCGCCGCCCGTACGGCCGGTGAGTTGCTTGATGCGCCACTCGATCACGGCTTCGATTCCGGCGCGGCGTACGACGTCCAGCAGATGATCACCGACTGGCGCTTGTCGCGCGGTTTGACGATCGCCGGCTGGAAGCTCGGCTACACCTCGGCAGCCATGCGCGAGCAGATGGGTATTGCTGAACCCAACTATGGGCCGCTGCTGTCGGACATGATCCTGCCGTCGGGAGTGACGGTGCCATCGATAGGCGAGTCGGTGATCGATGAGCGTGGCCGCTTCGGTGTCGTGCATCCGCGTGTGGAACCGGAGATCGCGGCGGTGCTCGCGCGCGATGTCACGGACCCGCATGACATCGATAGCGCTGTTGGCGAGTGGCGGTTGGCGATAGAGGTCGTCGACTCGGTGTGGCGCGACTACCGATTCGATTGGGCCCTGAATACGGCGGACGGTTCGTCGGCGGCGTACGCCGTGATCGGCGATGCGGTGGCCGATCTGGGCGACCTGGAGGTGGAGATCGAGGTGGCGTCTGCCTCAGGGGAGGCCGAGGTGCGCCACGGTCGGGCGGATGCTGCGATGGGCGATCCCCGTCATGCCCTGCACTGGCTCGCGGAGCAACTGACGTCCGCTCGCGAAGTGGGGGAACCGGTGTTGCGGGCTGGTGATGTCGTCATCACGGGGGGATTGACCCAGGCGTTGCCGCTACCGATCGGGGGAGTGGCCACCGCTCGTGCGGGTGCGGCGTCGGTCACAGTGGCGCGGGCATGACCATCACGACAGATGCTTCCACGCGTCGTCGATGAGCCATAGGTTCTGCCGACCTTCAACGGTCGGTGGCAGCACCTGCTTAAGGAGTGCGCAGACCTTCTCGGCATCGTTGCGTGAGATCAGCGTCAACTGGGCAGTGCACTGCGGCGTACTGATGACCAGGTCGACGCGCGGCATCCCGCGGCCGGCACCCTTCGGGGTGACGGCAAGTACCTGGATGCGTGTGACATCTGTCCAGGCCAGGCGCTGATTGCCGGCGAGGGAGAGGCCACGCTCATTGAGCTGCCAGGGGCGCAGTGCGCGCGCATAGGCAAGGAGGCCAGCCACAACAAGAATTCCTCCGAGGATGATGGCCGGAAGTGAGCCGCGGAATCCGCGCAGCGCGATGATGACGCCCACCGCCACCGTGGCGGCGGTCAAGAAAGTGGCCATGCGACTGTTGCGTCGCAGGCGTACCTCGCGCACGTGATCAGGAGTCAAGGAGCGCGGTGATGTCGCCGGCAATCTCCGACGGCTTGGTCGTTGGGGCGTAGCGCTTCACCGTGGTGCCATCGGGGGCGACGAGGAACTTGGTGAAGTTCCACTTGATGGCCGAACCGAGCTTGCCGCCCGCGCGATTCTTCACGTAGTCGAAGACCGGGTGTGTGTTGCTGCCGTTGACGTCGATCTTTGTCGACAGCGGGAAGGTGATGCCGTAGTTGACACGGCAGAACTCCTCGATCTCGCCGTCGTTGCCCGGCTCCTGGTGGCCGAACTGATCGCACGGGAAACCGAGGACGACCAGACCGAGGGGGCCGAGTTCCTCATGCAGTTTCTGCAGGTCGTCGTACTGGGGGGTGAAGCCGCACTTGCTCGCCGTGTTGACCACGAGTACGGGCTTGCCGGTGAAGTCGGCCATCGGCACCTCGGCGCCGTGGTTGTCGGTGAAGGTCAGGTCATAGAGGGAGTCAGCCACGGACGTCATTGTTCCCCGTGGCCAGGGCAGGCGCCTCTTGACGACTGTCGGACCCTGGGTCTACTGTTCGAACAAGTGTTCGAATACCTGCTTCACGCGATCCACCGTGAGGAGCCCACCGCGAGGAGGTGACCATGGCCCGACAGTACGCCGCCCCAGTGACAGACGTTGCTCTCACTGCTCGTCGGCCCATGCGGTTCACCTGGCAGGGCCGGGGGTACGTCGTCACCGCCGTCCTCGGCCACTGGGTGAGCGGGGCTGCCTGGTGGCGGGCTCCGGAGCAGCCCAACGACGACACCCACACCTGGCGGGTGGAGGCCTTCCCTCGATCGGCGTCCCGTTCGGCGATCGCTCGCTCCGGGGTCTACGACCTGTCCTGCTCCGGCGAGGGCTGGACCCTGCACCGCATTGCTGACTGACCTGCACGACCAGACCTGCACGACCTAAACCGATGGGAGGCGTCATGAGACCCACCACCCCCAGTGCCGACCTGCTCGCCGCCGCCCAGCGTGGATTGACCGAGGCTGCCATCGCTGAGACAGCGGGAGATCGCTACGCGCGGGCGCATCTGTCTGCATTGCGGTCGGCCGCCGCGGTGTTGGCGGCGCGCGCCCAGCCGAGCAAGGGCCGTGCGCGACTGCGCAGTGTGTGGTCAGTACTCGCGACTGTTGCTCCAGAGTTGGCGGAATGGGCCGATTTCTTCGCTGCCAGTGCGACCAAGCGTGCGGCTGCCGAGGCCGGACTGCCCGTCGTCTCCCAACGCGAGGCTGATGACCTCATGCGCGATGCCGAGATCTTCCACGACCAGGTGTGCGCACTGCTGCACATCGACCGGCAGCAGGCCCTGCCGGCGACGGGGTGAGGCGCGTGCCGTGGAGTTCGCCCACCTCCACGTGGCGTCGGCGTATTCGCTGCGTCACGGCGCTTCGATGCCGTCCGAGCTTGCCGCACATGCGGCCGAGCATGGTCAACCGCTGCTCGCGCTCACCGATCGTGACGGTGTCTACGGTGCGGTGCGCTTCGTTCAGGCTTGCGCGGCACACGGCATCGCTCCCGTCCTCGGTGTCGACCTAGCGCTCGACCTGCCACACGTTGGTGACGCTCAATCGCCTCTGCCTCCGGTGATTGGAGTGAGCCCGACCCGGGGCGGTGCGTGGGTGGACCCCCGCCACCCACGCGCCGTCCTCCTCGCCCGTGATCGACGCGGCTGGGCATCGTTATGTCACCTCATCAGTGCGGTGCATTCGACGCGGGCGACCGAGGGTGGTCACGCCGATGCCCGCGGTGTTGCCGCGACCATGGAACAGATTGCTGCGCACTCCGATGGCCTCATCGCAATGCTTGGCCCGCACTCACCGCTCCTCGAAGCGCTTGCCGTGCAGCGACCGGATCTCGCTGACTCACTTGTTGCACCCTGGCACGAGATCTTCGGCGACGCACTGCGCATCGAGATCGTCAGTCACCGTGCCCAGCGCGGCACCCTGTCCACGATCACTGCTGCGCGTGCACTCGGTTGGGCACGTGAACGCGGCATCACCCCCGTCCTCACCCACGCCGTCCGCTACGCCACCCCGCGTCAGGCTCGCGTGGTCGACGTCCTGGACTCTGCCCGCCGACTGGTACCCCTTGACGAGCGACACCGGGACCGGCCCAACGCCCAGGGCTTCCTCGCTCCCACTTCCTTCATGGCTGAGATCGCCAACGAGATCGCCCGTGCGGCCGGTGCGGGTCGTCGTATTGCGCGTGATCTTCTTGTCGCTGCCGTCGAGACTGCCCAGGAGTGCGCGCTCACTCCCGCCGATCTCGGCATCGGCGAGATCGCCGTCCCTGAGTTAGACGTCATCACTTCTCCCGCGCGTGTCGAGTTGCGGGGCGAAAATTCACAAAATTCGCCCCGCAACTCAACACTCGGCGATGGAGACAAAGAGGGGGATGCGCTGTTGCGGGCGCGTTGCGAACGGGCGCTGGATCGCTACCGCGGCGCCGAACGCATCGCGGCCCGCCACCGCCTTGAATCCGAACTCCACACCATCGCCACCTTGCAGTTCGCCACCTATTTCCTCACCGTCGCTGAGGTCGTTGACCTCACTCGAGATCTCGGCATCCGCGTGGCCGCACGCGGATCGGGTGCAGGCAGCCTGGTCAACCACCTGCTCGGCATCTCCGGCATCGATCCGATGCGCTACGGCCTGCTCATGGAGCGCTTCTGCACCCCGCTACGTCGGCAACTTCCCGACATCGACATCGACGTCGAATCCGCGCGACGTCTTGAGGTCTACGACGCGATCTTCGAACGTTTCGGCGATCAACGTGTCGCCACCGTGTCGATGATGGAGACCTACCGCGTGCGCCACGCCATCCGCGATGTCGGAGCGGCCCTCGCCCTACCGCCCGGTGAGGTCGACGCCCTCGCCAAGGCCTTCCCACATATCCGCGCGCGCGATGCGCGCAATGCTCTGCGCGACCTGCCTGAGTTGCGCACCTCCGGCCTCGGTCGCATGACCGAGCGCGGTGAACTCGATCATTTCTGGGAACTTGTCGAAGGCCTGGATGGCCTGCCCCGTCACGTCGCCATGCATCCCTGCGGTGTCCTGCTCTCCGACACCAGCCTGCTCGATCGCACCCCGGTCGAGCCCAGTGGCCAGGGCTACCCGATGAGTCAGTTCGACAAGGACGATGTCGAGACCCTCGGTCTGCTCAAACTCGACGTCCTCGGCGTCCGCATGCAGTCCGCCCTCGCCCACGCCGTCGCCGAGGTCGAACGCGTCGACCACGAACAGGTTCATCTCGATGCGGTCCCACTCGATGACCCGCTCACCTACGCGCTCATCTCCTCCACGCACACCCTCGGCTGCTTCCAGATCGAGTCACCCGGTCAGCGCGAACTCGTCGGCAAGTTCGCCCCATCGACCTTCGACGACATCATCATCGACATCTCGCTCTTCCGTCCCGGCCCGGTGAAGTCCGACATGGTCACGCCCTTCCTCAAGGCACGTCAGGGCTGGGCCGATCCGATGTACGTCCATGACGATCTGCGACCGATCCTCGCCGAGACGCAAGGTGTCGTGGTCTTCCACGAGCAGGTGCTCCGCATTGTGGCCACCATGACCGGCTGCTCCCTCGCCGAAGCCGACGAGACCCGACGTGCGATGGGGTCACCGCAGGGGCAGGACGACGTACGCGCCTGGTTCTATCCCGCCGCCATCGCACACGGCTATGACCTCGTGACCGTCGAGAAGGTGTGGGAGGTGCTGCGTGCCTTCGCCTCCTTCGGCTTCTGCAAGGCCCATGCGGCAGCGTTCGCACTGCCCACCTACCAGTCGGCGTGGTTCAAGGCCCACCACCCGGCGGCCTTCCTGGCCGGCGTCCTCACCCACGATCCGGGGATGTATCCCAAGCGGCTCATCCTCGACGACGCCCGCAACCTCGGCATCGCGATCCTGCCGCTCGACGTCAATCGATCGGGTGAGACGTACTCCATCGAGCGTGTCCTGCCCGGCGACGAACCACCACCATCAATCCTCGGCGCACCGTCACGCTCGGCTCCACCGCCGGAGTTGCCCGACGGTCGCGACTACGGCATCCGCCTCTCCCTCGCCGACGTCAAGGGCATGAGCGAGGCCGAGATGCAGCGCATCGTGGCGCGCCGGCCGTACTCCTCGCTGTCGGACTTCTGGCATCGCGCTGCGGTGAGTCAGCCGATCGCCGAGCGGCTCGTCCTCGCTGGGGGATTCGACTCGCTGTATTCCATCGATACCGCGTACGCCGTAGACCTCGGTCCACATCTGCGTCGCCGCCACCGAGTGACTCGACGCGACCTGCTCCTGCAGGTGGCTGATCTCGCCCGCGGTGGCCCACGACGCGCGAAGACCGAGAGTCATGTCGAACAACTCAGTTTCGATTCCCTACAGGTCGATGCGCCGCCACCCATCACCGGGCTGCCGGAGATGGGTCCGGCCGATCGGGTCCGTGCCGAGTTGGAGATCCTCGGTCTCGACGTCAGCCACCACGTCGTTGACTTCTACGCCTCCATGCTCACCGCACTGAGTGCGATGCATCCACCGCTGGTGCGTGCCCGCGATCTGCTCAGTTGCCGCTCGCAGGGCCAGATCCTCATCAGTGGGGTCAAGGTCGCCACCCAGACCCCACCGGTGCGCTCCGGGCGCCGTGTCATCTTCACCACCCTCGACGATGCGACCGGCCCGGTCGATGCCACCTTCTTCGATGACGCCCAGGGTCCCTATGCCAGCACCGTCTTCGGCTCCTGGCTGCTGCTGGTGCGCGGTGAGGTACGCCGTACCGGCCCGCGGGGAGTGTCGGTGCGCGCCACCGGCGCCTGGGATCTCGGCGTCGTCCACGAGGTGTGGTCGGCCGGGGGAGTCGACGCGGTGCGCGACCTCATCGATGGCTCACCGCAGCCGACCGCGCAGGCTGGATCACGTCGGGTCCTGGTGCATGCCTCCGGTTTCCGGCAATCGCCGTACGCCGACATCAAGCCGGCCGGCGAGGATCCCGGGCGGATACCGGGTGGCAACCGGACCCCCGCTCCCGCAAAACTGTGGCACTCCAGTCCCGGGAGCAGCGGATGGTGACCCGTTCGCGCGAAGATGTCCTGGTGAGGTGCCGGGCATGAGCCGCAGCCAGATCCGCCGCGTGGCGAGTCAGACCGACCTCGGCTCCGACGACAGCGGCTGCACGATCCTGCACATCGACATGGATGCTTTCTATGCCTCCGTCGAACTCATCACCCGCCCGGAGTTGCGCGGCAAGCCCGTCATCGTCGGCGGCGGTGGGCGCGGCGTCGTGCTCTCTGCCACCTACGAAGCCCGCGCGATGGGCGTGCATTCGGCGATGCCGATGTCCCGTGCCCGGAGGGCTGCACCCGACGCCATCGTCATCGAACCGAGCCATCACCGTTACGCCGAGGTCAGCGCTGGAGTGATGGCATTGTTCAACTCCATCACTCCACTCGTCGAACCGCTCAGCCTGGACGAAGCCTTCCTCGATGTCTCCGGTGCGTGGCGCCGACTCGGCTCACCGACGGCGATTGCTGAGTTGATCCGTGCCCGCGTGTACGACGAGCAACGCATCACCTGCAGTGTCGGTGTTGCCCCGACCAAGTTCGTCGCCAAACTCGCCTCTACCCAGATCAAACCTGACGGTCTGCTTGTCGTTCCGGCCGACAAGGTCGTGTCTTTCCTCCACCCGCTGCCGGTTGGTGCGCTGTGGGGGGTGGGGGAACGTACCGAGGAGCGCCTGATCTCCCTTGGCCTGCGCACCGTCGGCGATATCGCCCACACCCCGGTCGACACCCTCACCCGCGCCCTCGGCCAATCCGCCGGTCAGCGGCTCTATGACCTGTCCTGGGGGCGTGATGACCGCGATGTCATCCCCGATGTTGCCGAGAAGTCCATCGGCAACGAGGAGACCTTCGGCCGCGATGTTGACGATCCCGAGGTGGTTGCCCGCGAGTTCCTCCGGCTGTCGCAGAAGGTGGCCGCGCGCGTACGCCGCCAGGGTCTTCTCGGCCGCACCGTGGTGATCAAGGTGCGGTTCGCCGACTTCACCACCATCACCCGCTCCCGCACCCTGCCCGAACCGACCGACGTCGGCCAGGTCGTCTACGCGACTGCTCGGGAGCTCTATGCGGCCCTCGGGCTGCAGCGGGCTCGCATCCGCCTGGTCGGTGTCCGCCTAGAGGGACTCATCGAGGAGTCGGCCCGGACCGAGCAACTGCTCTTCGACGCGCCCGGATCGGACACGCCAGCCGATCGGCGGGCCGCTGAGGTGGCGGCCGACCGGCTGCGGGACCGATTCGGTGATGACGTCGTGCGGCCGGCCCGGCTGTGGAGCGACCCCGAGTGAGGGCTGCCCGGCGGGCTGATTGTGCGCTGAGGGTGCGGATTCTCGGCCTTCCGGGCGCCCCATCGGGGCCCGGCCGCCGCCGCCGGCTCGTCCAGAGGCCAGCCACTGGAGGAATCCGGACCGAATCCGCCATCCCGGGTTTCCAGATGCGGCCGGGGTGCCTATCCTTAGACCAGTACCGGTGAAGGAGGTGTCAGGTGCCGCTGTCCGAGCATGAGCAACGTCTGCTGGAGCAGATGGAGCAGGCCCTCTATGCCGAGGACCCCAAATTCGCTACGTCGTTGCGCAATACCTCCGGCGGGCGCGCCAGCCGCGGTCGCGCCGCCCTTGGCGTCCTGATCCTCATCGCCGGTGTGGCCATGCTCATGGGCGGTGTCGTTGTTCCGCTGATCCCCCTCGGGGTTGCCGGGTTCGTCGTGATGACCGTGGGTGCCACGCTTGCCTACCTCGGACTGCGTTCTCGCCCCGCGGCTGCGGCCCAGAGCGCCGAGGGCGACCCACAGGCGCCCCAGGGCAACGGCCCACGCGCCCCGAAGCAATCCTCCGGCTTCATGAACAACCTTGAAGATCGCTGGCGCAAGCGTCGCGATCAGGACTTGTAGGCCACGCCCTCCGCTAAACGCCCGCGGTTTCCCTCTGCGGCGCCTGCTCGATCTGCTCCCCACCACCGATGAGCGAGCCCGGCAACAGCACACTTCGCAACCGAGCGCGCCGGTCCGCCGCAACCCATGCCGCTTTTCGCAGGGTGGCCAGATCCTGACGCAGCTCAGCCGGGGCGGATGCGACGATCTGCTCCGGCGCGGCGTAGCGCACCTGCTCCACCCACCACACCAATCGCCGCAGCGCTGCGCGCTCGTCCTCGCCGAGCGGCATCTGCTGGACCAGGCGGTTGCTTGCCTGCCGCGGTGTGTCAGCGATCGACCAGCGCCATCCCAGATCCCGCACCTCATCGCCCCATTCCTGCCAGGTGCCCTCGATTCGGGCTCGAGGGTCGGGCAGGGACGTACGCCGGCGTCGACGCCAGCGCACCGCGAGACCGGGTAGGGCGAGCAAGAGCGCGAGCGTGACCAGCACCGCAACGATCGACCACACCGGCAGCAAACTCCCGCCGCTAGTGGCGGGCGCGGCATCGACACGATCGGCCGGAGTGGGCTGTGGTGCCGTGGGCTCGTTAGCTGCGTTTGGCGACTGGTCGCGGCTGCTGCCGTAGTCCGGTTGTGTCACGCCGGCGCCGATTCGAGGTGTCGGTTCAAACCGCACCCATCCGATGCCGGACATCCACAATTCTGGCCACGCGTGCGCGTTGCGGGCCTGAACGACGTACGTGCCGTCGTCATCCTCCACCCCCGAGGTGAAGCCGATCACCACGCGTGAGGGGATACCGACCGAGCGCGCCATCAGCGCCATCGTTCCGGCGAACTGCTGGCAGTATCCGATGCGCTCGTCGAGGAAGGACTGCAACGGATCGGCACCGGGCGGCGTGATCACCTGCGTGCTGTAGCTGTAGCCGCCATCGCGGGTGAAGTAGTCGACCAGCGCACGGGCCTTCGCATACGGCGTGTTCGCGTTCGCCGTGACCTCATCCGCGATGCGGGCCAGGTCCGGCGTGAGCCCATCCGGAAGCGCCAGCCACGGAACGAGGGGATCCGGGGCTCGTTTGATGGCATCGCGAAGTTCGGCCCGGGTGGGATCGAGCTGGTACGCCGTCACGGCGTACGTCGACCCCGCAGCGGAGACGCCGGATCCCGCCACCGTGCGGGTCTGGGGATCCCAACTCCACCGGTCATCAAGTGGCTCGCTGATGCCACGAACAGCCGTTGCGGCGTACGGCACTGGCAGTTGGGCGTTGTCCAGGTCGCTGATCGCGATGTCGGCGGTGAAGTCGGGGAGCTGGGCGACCCCGGGGGCGTCTGGCGGCGCGAGTTCTTCGCTCAGCGGCGTCCGCACAGCCACGTCTCCGGCCCGCCAGGTCTCTCCGTCGAACTCGTCGAGCACGACGAGGCGGAGGTAGTCGGGGGCGGGGGCATCGGTGGTGTAGCGCAGGACCTCGCGTTCGGGATTGTCGACCAGATCCCGGCGTAGCGTGACGAACGGGTCGATGCTGACCGGTCCGCTGTCGCCGATGCCGGGTCGGGACCCGGAGGAGCTCACGAACACCGGCTCGCTCAGGCCGGGAATGAAGGTCGGCAGGAGTACGGCGGCGAGGATCGCCACGATGGCGGCTTGGAGCGCGAGCAGTCCGGACCAGGCCGAGGCGCGCGCCGCCCGGGGATGGGCGCTCGATCCTGCGGCGGCGCCGGTCGGTGCCGCAGGGCGCGGGATAAGAGGCCCCCATGTGCGGGCGTCATCTCGAGCGTCGACCGCCAGAAGAAGCAACCACCCGGATACCGCGATGGGCAGCAGCCACCAGGTGACCCCGCCGGGGATGACGGCCGCCGGTAGCGCGTACACCAGCAGCAGGGGCGCGCCGGCCAGGGCTGGCAGCCGCAATGTCACGCCGATGGCGTCCACGACGAGGGCCACCAGCCCGAGGCCACCCACGGCAAGGAAGACCAGCGTTGGATCGGTGGGCACCGGGGAAAGAACCGTCTCCGCTTCGGTGAGTGCGGTGCGGGCGAGGTCCTGTAGCTCGCCGATGGCCATGGGGCCGGGCAGGAACCCGAGCACGGCGGCGGGCTGCACGTAGAGCCAGGTGAGCCAGGTGAGGAGCACAAGCAACTGGGCAATCGGCTGCAGTGGCGGGGTCAGGGCCACGGCGCGGGAGAGGGCGCCGGTGAGCGCGACCAGGAGAACGGCGACAAGGGTCGGGGCCACCCAGGACAGCCCGGCGAAGAGCGGGATGACGCTCACCGCTGCGGTGACGGTGGCCAAGGCCGCCGCGGCGGTGGCGCCCGGCCGCATGCGCGCGATCAACGGACACTTCCCGGATGCGACGCGAAACCGCGGTTCTGCACGGAGTCACCGCCCACGGCGGTGCGCCAGGCGGCAGCGATCGATCCGGCGCGGTCGGTGAGTGCCGCGGCCTGCCAGCCTTCAGCCCGTAGCCGATCTGTGGCTTTGTCGGTCGAGGTGGTGGCGGAGTCGTGCCAGGCGGCGGTGTCGACGATGAGTGCGATTCCGTGCTGACGGGTCGTGGCCACCTGCAGGAGTGAGTCAGGGCGACTGGTGAGGACCGCGATCGTCAGGTCCGGACCGGGGTGGACAGCGCCGGCCTGCGTCGAGGCATCCACGAGGGCGAGCGCCTCGAGGATCGCCGCCGCACCGGGGGCGCCGGTGGCCTGGGGAACCAGGGTGCGTCCATCCGTCGACGTCACCTTGACCCGCCACCCGTCGCGCAACAGGTGTAGGGCCACGCTCGCGGCCGCGCTGAGGGCCACCTCGAGGGAGGCCCGCGGGCCCTCGCCCACGTGATGCTGCGTGGTGAGGTCGATGACGATGGTCGCTTGCCGGGTCCAGGGGCGTTCCTCGCGACGCACCATGAGCGCGCCGGTGCGTGCGGTCGCACGCCAATGCACGCGACGCAGGTCATCGCCGAGTTGGTACTCGCGCGGGATGACGTCATCGTCACCGCGGGATGCCAATGATGCGGTGGCGGCATCGCCGGTCGCACGATGGTCAGCCTCGTGGGTGCCGTCGAGTTCTTCGATCCACGGCACCACGAGAACCCCCTCGGTCGCCGTGAATGAACGCCGCAGTCGAACCATCCCGAAGGGGTCGATCGCGGTGACCGCGAGCGGCCCCACCTCGTGGTAGCCGCGCCGTTCGGCGTGGATGGGATAGCGAGTCGCGCGGAGGCCTTGCGGCGGGACGCGCTCAATGACGCGCCTAGCACTGATCCCGAGATCGGCCGGAACATGGTCTTCGAGGAGCAGCGTGCCGGTGCGGATGGGGGAGAGGTTGGTCAGCACGAGTTCGACTTCGGCGGTAGTGCCGACTGGAACCCGTGCGGGGGTGACGATCCGCCGTGCGCCAAGGCGCAGATGTGTACGAGCGACGAAGGCGGCGGCGATGAGGGGCAGTACGACGAGCAGCACCGCGATGCGCAGAACGTCGCGCTGGCCCGAAAGTCCGGCACCGACACCGAGGCCGAGACCGACGGCAATGAGGGCGCGACCGCGGAAGGTGATGGCGGCGAGGGCGGCCTTCACGGTCCGGCGGGGATCGGGACGCGGGCGACGATCTCGCGGACGATGGATTCTGAGGTGGCGCGGGCTAGGTGCGCATCGGTGCTCAGCACGAGCCGGTGGGCCAGCACCGGTACGGCAAGCGATTGAACATCGTCGGGGAGGACGTGAGCGCGTCCGGCGAGCGCCGCGGAGGCTCGCGCAGCACGGACCAGATGCAGCGCTGAGCGCGGCGAAGCTCCCAGGCGAACCTGCGGGTGTGTCCGTGTCGCGGTCACGAGGTCAACGACGTAGGCATGCAGCGCCGGAGCGACATGGACCGCGCGCACGGCATCAACCATCGCGCGAACTTCAGTGGCGTCGGTGACCGGCGCGATGGCTTCCAGTGGGTCGTCTGCCCCGTGTGCTTCGAGCATGGCGATCTCGCTAGTGCGATCGGGGTAGCCCATCGACAGTCGCGCCATGAAGCGGTCACGCTGCGCTTCCGGCAGCGGATAGGTACCTTCCATCTCCGCGGGGTTCTGCGTCGCGACCACCATGAAGGGCCGGCCGAGCAGGTACGTCGTACCGTCCACTGTTGCCTGTCCCTCTTCCATGCACTCCAGCAGCGCGGACTGGGTCTTGGGGGAGGCGCGGTTGATCTCATCGGCGATGACGACGTTGGCGAAGATCGCGCCGGGCCGGAACTCAAAGTCGCGGGTGTCCTGGTTGAAGACGCTCACGCCGACGACATCGCCGGGCAGCAGATCGGGGGTGAACTGGATGCGCCTCGCCGAGCAGCCGAGCGAGCGGGCGAGGGACTTGGCGAGGGTGGTCTTGCCGACGCCCGGGATGTCCTCGATGAGCAGGTGTCCACCGGCGAGGAGGACGACTAGTGCCGTGCGGACCGCATCGGGCTTGCCGGAGATGACTCGCTGGATGGCCCGCCCCACCTCGACGGCTGAGGCCAGCGCCCCGCTCGCGGTTGGCGCGGGGGAACTCTGAGCGAGCGCATCGGAGGTCATGCTCGATTCTCACCCGAGTAGGCCCGGGAGGCCACCCCGAGGGGCCGATCCGGGGCGATCGTGGGCAGGATGGGCCCATGGCAACCGTGCATCCCGCTCAGCTGGGGCGATTCTTCGACGACTACGAGGTGGGGGACACCTACCAGCACCCGTTCGGTCGGACGATATCCGAGGCCGACTCGACCTGGTTCACGCTGCTGACGTGCAATACGAACCAGAACCACTTCAATGCCCACCTCGCGGGGTCGAATCCGATCACTCAGGGTCGGATCATCGTCAACTCCGGGTTCACCGTCGCACTTGTCCTCGGCCTGTCGGTCATCGACATGAGCCAGAACGCCGTAGCCAACCTGGGCTGGACCGACATCCGCCTCACCCACCCGGTCTACGTCGGCGACACCATCTATGCCGAGAGCATCTGCATCGACAAGCGGGAGAGTTCGTCGCGGCCGGAGATGGGCATCATCACGATGCGCACGCGCGGGCTGAATCAGGACGGTGACGAGGTCGTATCGTGGATCCGCACCGTGATGATCCCGAAGCGTTCGTCCGGGATCGGCCAGGATTACTTCCCCGAGGCCAAGACCGGCCCGCTGACCATGCCGGAGGCATGATGGCTCCCATCGCTCGACTGCAGCTGACCGCGCTGGACTGCCCGGACCCGGTCGCGCTCGCGGAGTTCTACGCCGCAATCACCGGTTGGGAGGCGACGCGGCCGCACGAGGATCACCCCGAGTGGGTGCAGTTGGCCGCGCCGAATGACGGCGTCACGCTGGCCTTCCAGCGGGTGGAGGGCTACTCGGCACCGCAGTGGCCCGGTCAGGAGCATCCGCAGCAGTTGCACCTGGACTTCTTGGTGCCCGATCTGGACGCCGGAGAGGCGTCGCTGCTTGCCGTTGGTGCGGTGAAGCATGAGTTCCAGCCGGCGCCAGACTCATTCCGCATCTACCTTGACCCGGTGGGTCATCCGTTCTGCCTGGTACTGGAGAAGGACTAGTCGGCCCGGAGCGGAGCGACTAATCGGCCCGTAGCGGAGCGACTAATCGGCCTGGAGCGGAGGGCCGGAGAGGTCGACAGGGATGGGCCCGTCGCATGCCGGCTTCGCCGGGGTGCCTGCAAAGCGCTCGGACAGCCAGGTCACGACCTGGGGTCCTGCTGTCTTCGCTGCGGCGAGATGGCCGATCTCACCCATCCACAGCATCGTGAGGTTGGACCCTGCATCGCACCACGTGCGCTGAAGATCGGCGTTGGGGGAGGCGAGCACGATCTCGTCGGTGGTGCCCTGGGCGACCATCACCGGCACATCGGCTCGTAGAGGGTCTGGTGTCTGCTCGCGTACGACGTTCGCCCACAGCGGGGAATCCATCGGGTCGATCGTGTAGTACTGGCCGCCGAGTCCGTCGCGAAGAAGTCCCTCCAGCGCTGCTGGGGCGATGCACTCGTCGGCGAGACGCTCGGTGTTGTCGATGCCGGCGCCGGTGATCACGCCCTCGATCGGTAGGTCGGGATTGGTCGCCGACCACGCGATAGTCGCCTCGGGTCCGATCACCCAACCGACGGCGGTGTCCCACTGGGCACCCACGATCTCGGGGAGCTCGGCTGCCGGGGCAGCTGCAGCCACCGCGATGAGGTCAAGCTCGGGGGCGACCTGTTCGGCGAGGTGGCCGGCCCACAGCGACGTGTGTCCACCTTGGGAGTGGCCGAAGACGGCGTACGTCGTGCCGGCATCGGCCTCGCCCCAATTGCGCAGGGCGCGCACCGAATTGACTACGTCGTTCACCTCGGCCTGCGCAACGAGGTAGAGCTCGGGCCCCGGAGTGCCGAGGCCGACGTAGTCGGTGGCGACGACGACCCAGCCCAGCGACATCATCTGCTCGAGCCATCCGGCCATGTCCTCGGTGCCATTGGGATTGCGCGACGGGGCGCAGGCGTCGCCCATGCCGACGGTGCCGTGCGCCCAAGCCACAACGTTGCGACCGCCGGCCGGCGCCGGGACATCGGGGACGAACACCATGGCTCCCGACGCGGCCGGAGTGCCGTCGGGGCGTGCGGAGACGTAGAGCATCCGGTACGCCGTGCCGCCTTCGACCACCAAAGTCGAGTCATCGAAGGAGAGAGATTCGACCCGGATCACGGTGCCGGGATCGGTCGGTAGTGGGCTGGGGGGTGTGTAGAAGGGATCCAGCGACGTCTGCAGGTCCTGCGCTTTCGTGCGTTGCCCCATCACCGAGGCCACGCCGAACACGGCTCCGGTCACCAGGGCGGCGAGCAACAGGATTCCTATGACACGGCCGGCCTTCACACACGACAGGTTACGGCCATACGGGCGTGACGTGATGCCTTCGGTCGGGATCGCCCTGATCAGCAGCCGGAGGGTGGGCTACTCGGTGAACGTCACCGAGCCGCGCTCGGCGTCGTACGTCACGGTGAAGGCGGAGTACATCGCCGAGCCGGCGTTGATGAGGTTCGGCCCCTTCGGACTTACCTTGACCGCGTTGAGTCCGAAGACCTTGCCCGCGTCGAAGTTCCACAGGTAGAAGGCTGCTCCGGGGGCACCCATCGACACGGGCGTGCCGGTGTCCAGTAGACCGATGCGGCCCGTCGGCAGCCCCGCGAAATCACCGCCCTTCACGAACATGAATGGCGCCATGGAGTCGAAGTACGTCGGCACGCAGGTGCGATCAAGGTCGCCGAACTGCCAACAGACCGGGGCCGCCTTGTCGTTCCAGTACTCCCCACCGGTTGCCGAGATGCCCTGGCTCATCAGCGGGATGGTCGCGACCGCTTCGGCGGACGGGAGTGCGCCAAGGACAAGTTCACCGGTGCCGCCGGTGCGCAGTTTGTTCGGGTAGAAGCGCAAGCTCCAGTGAGCGCTCACGGCACCGGGAAGCAAGGTCAGCGGGTTGACGAGCTGCTGATCGGACAGGCCGATCCCCAGAACTCCCTGGATTCCGGACTTGACGGCGGACTTGGTCCACGAGTTGGAGTCCATCCACATGAAGTCGATGGGGAACTTCGCGTGGACACCGGAGATGGCGAACGGCGCCGTACCGACGCGGCCGCTGAGTCGTTGACCGTCCAAGACCCACGAGATCTTCTTCTTGGTGATGTTCACTCCGGCAGGAGTCGTCTTCCACGCGCCCGGGAGAAGTCGGAGGCCCACGGAGCCGGTGTCGACGGCTACTCGGATTGGCTGGGAGTCGCCGATCGTGATCAGCGCCATGCCGTAAAGACCGCGCGTCTTGGGTGCCTTGATGAGCTTGAGGGGCACCTGCACCAGCACAGGCTCGCCGGGAGTCGCCGGGGCGACCGGAGCGGGAGCGGCCGAGGCGGCCACGGGCACCAGGGCGATCGCGGCGGCGGTAGCTCCGGCAAGGATGAGGCGCGCGGCGCGGAAGGTCATGTGGACGACCCTACGGCGTGTGTCCACTTCAGACCCCCGTGCTGGCGCGGTACCCAAAGTCAGTCTTGGGCCTGGGTCAGTCCTGGGCGCGGGTCAATCGTGGGCGTGGATCATTCTTTGGCGAAGATGTGCACGAGATCCAGCGCCTCACGTATTGGTTCCTCGGTGAGGTGAGGTTCGGCCAACTCACGGAAGCGCACGAAGACACTCTCATCCACGGCTTCCTCGGCCTCGAGGTCGGACTCGAAGATGCCGATGCCGCGAATCACCGACCCGTCGCGATCTCCCGTGACCAAGATGAGGTCCTCGGTGGGATTGGCAATGCCGAACTCGTCGGCGAACTCAATGTAGGCGGCAAGGACGTCGTCGTAGGCCTCAGGGCGGACGAACATCGTGTACTCGATGACAGTGCTCATGGAGCGAACACTAGTGGCCTCGGGATCCGCGCCTTTTGGGCCTGATCGAGTCTGCGCCGAGCGGCTAGCGGCGGCGGGCGGCCGTCCAGAGGTATTGCTGAGTGTCGCCATCGGGTCGGACGTGGTCTGCGATGTTGCTCGACACCCGCTCGAATTCCGTGCCGAGTAGTCGGTCGATCATCGCCACGTCGTAACGACGCACCGGCAGTCCGGCACACATCTGCGGGCCCTCGGGTCCGAAGACTCCGATGATGGCGACGGACCCCGGATGCGTGCCGGCCAGCAACGTCGCGCGATAGCGCTCGACGTCGGCGTCGTCGAGCAGGAAGTGCAGGACCGCGCGGTCATGCCACACGTCGTACTCGCGTGGCGGGGACCACGTTCGTAGGTCTGCCTCGATCCAGGTGACAGAGTCGGCGGCGGCGCCGAGTCGCTCCCGCGCGATCGCGAGGCCGACCGGGGAGTGGTCGACGCAGGTGATGTCGGTGAAGCCCAGAGCGGTGAGGTCATCGACCAGGACGCTGGCGCCTGCGCCGATGTCGACGATCGATGCGTCGGTCCCGACCTCGAGTTGGTCGAGCATGTCCACCGACCTGGCTGCCTGCGGCTGATACCAGCCTCGTGTCGTGTCGCCGGCGGCGTACGCCGTGTCCCAATGTGTCGGTGTCGACATCGCGTCTCCCTTCTGCCGAGGTTCAGTCGATGGGCAGGGTGCCAAGGTCGTGTTCGATGACGTCGCGGTCCTCATCGTCGAGATCCACGGCGATGCGGTAGGACAGATTGCGCTGCTCGCGTGCGGCGTCCATGTCACCGAGGACGGCGTACGCGCGGGCCATCGCTTCGTGCGCCGACGCGGGGACGAACTCATCCACGCGCTCGGCATCGCAGATGGCGAGCGCACGTTGAGCGTGCGCCAGCGCAGCCGCCCCATCTCCGAGGACGGCGTGCACACGGCTGCACTGCCACTCCCCGATCGCCCACTGCGTGGGGGCACCGACGCGTCGCCAGTGCCACAGGCTGGCGAGGGCGCACTGCACCATGGCGGCAGCCTGGTCGGTATCGCGTTCGGTCAGGTCGAGCAGGCGCCATGTTGCGTGGAACAGGTCCATGGCGATCTGTCGTTCGCGATCCAGTGAAGGCTCGCCGAGGCCGTCGGAGGTCAGAAAGCGCGGGCCATCGGGTGTCTCGAAGGCGGCAATGAGTCCGGGGCCGAGGTCGGCCTGAACGGTGACGGGGCCGATGAGGTCGATCGACTCCAGGAGGGCACGAACGCGCACGACATCGGGGTGGAAAAGCGTGAGCGAGATGAACCTCAGAGGCGAGTCGGGCAACAGTGGGGGAGCGACGTCCCAACTGATGATGGACGGTGCGACACCATCGGCGCGAAGGCGCCCATCTGCCGGAATACCGATCCGCCAGGTGAGGTCTCCGCGCTGCATGGGCGTGACCTCACCGAGGTTCTCGCTCGGTGACAGGGCGGCAACGTCGGACGTGCGGACCACCCAGTGGTGCAGGGCTGCGGGCCCGCTGAACTCGTCGAGGCCGAACCAGCGTGGTCGGTCCGGTGTTGCTCCCGACGGGTCTATGGCGATGGCTTCGAGGTAGGTGCCGTGCCCTGTCGCGACAACCTGATTGTGCGTGCCCATCCGAGCGTGTTGCCCTCCGCCGAGAGGACTCACCCCGAGCGTCGACTCGATGGCTGCCGCTGCTTCGGTCAGCGTCGATCCGGCGACCACGAGGTGATCGATGACGCTGGGCATGTCGGCACAGTACCGCTGACCAGAACACTGCAGGTCGCACGCGCAGGGCGCGGCTACGCTCACCGGGTGACCTCCACACCGGCCACCGCGCGCACTGCGTCCTTGGGCGACCTTGGCGTGGGTGGTGGCGCGGGCCTAACCGGCGGGCTCTTTGGCGTTGGCGGCGGACTGGTCCTGGTCCCCTACCTCGTCCTTGTCCGGCACTGGCCGCAGAAGCAGGCCCAGGCCACTTCGCTCGTGGCGGTCGCGATGTCGGCCATCGCGGGGGCGGCGACGTACGCCGTCTTTGGCTCGGTGGCCTGGCTCGCCTTCCCCTTCATCCTGGTCGGGGGACTGGCCGGCGCCGTGATGGGCAGTGCCGCGGTGCGCCGGATCCACCCCTGGGCACTGCAACTGGGCTTCTCCGTGGTCATCGTGCTCACCGCCCTCAAGCTCGCGTTCACCCCCGCGGCGGACGACACGGTCGCGAATGTCCCGGACCTCACGGTGGGAATGGCGTTCGGGTACCTCGGCGCCGGATTGGTGATGGGTGTCTTGTCGGCGCTGCTCGGCATCGGTGGGGGGCTTGTCCTCGTGCCCGTCCTGGTCACCCTTTTCGACTACACCCCGCACCTGGCGGCCGGTACGTCGCTCGCGGTCATGGTCCTGATCGCGTTGACCGGTGCGGCGCGCCAGACCAAGCCGGGCTTCACCCTGTGGGGTCGTGGTGTCATCCTCGGGGTTGCCAGCGCGGTCGGCGCCTTCCTTGGTGCTCGGATCGCCCTCGTGCTGCCGATGCAGGTTCTGGTGTGGCTGTTCGCTGTTCTGCTCACGGTCGTGGCGGTCCGGATGTTCTGGTCGGGGTGGCAGGGTCGCAAGGCGGCGCTCGAGGCGCACGCAGCCACGTGATGTGATTCCGGACGGCGTCCGGGAGATTCGGTCCTTGTAGATGTGCACAGCGTGGTCGTGAAGATTTCGCCAGTTCGACAGTTGTGCGGGCAGCCCCCAGCCGTTTACGGTGAGCGCGGCCCCTCACCGGATCCCCCCCGAACCGGTGAGGGGCCTCGTCATGCCCGGAACGACGATTGGCGAAGTCGAACCGCGAATGGTGGCACGCCGGTCTGCGGTTTGCGGTCGGCAACGGCCTCTCAGGAGGTGAATCGCACGCGCAAGAGATCCAACTCCACCATAAGTCGGTCCTCGCGATCCTCCAGGTCCACGGTCAAGATGTCGGAGATCTTTACTAGGCGGTAGCGGAAGGTGTTCGGGTGCACGTGGATCTGACGCGCCGCCTCGCTGATGTTGCCATTGCTCGCAAAGTAGGCGTTGAGCACGGCGATCGCTTCTGTTCGGTCCGCCTCCTCCAATCCCGACAGCAACTGCAGCGGACCATCAAAGGGCTCGTGCATGGCGGCGAGCGACTCGGCGACCCTCATCAGGGCGAGTTTGGATCGCAAGAGACGTGTGCTGCCGAGTTGGACTCCCGGCGTACGGCGTAGGTAGGCGATGACTGAGTCGGCATCTCGGCGAGAATGCACCGCATGACCAAGCCGACGGCCGACGCGCCCACCGCCGATCAGTAGACGCTCGTCCGCGCGGGCCATGTCCTCGGCGAACTTCCGCGACGACATGTGCGCGTCTTGGCCGTAGAAGGCACTATAGACACGCTCTTCGCCGTGCATGGTGAGGGAGTCCGCCGGTATCGCCGCGAGGAGAGTTGGCAGGACCTGCTCGACCTGATGTTGCAGGTCAGCGTCGTCGCCGTAGTGCACGGCAACCACGCGAATCGGAATGTTCGGTGCGACGCCGAGGTACTGGGCGAGTAGATGCTCGTCGTGGCTCCCGGCCAGGAGGAGGGACACGAAGCGGTCGCGCTGTCGGCGCCTCAGGTCCTCTTGCACCTCGAAGAGCAGAGATGCCTGCTTGGCCGCGGCGGCCATGAACTCTTCGACATCCGGGTGGAGAGGGCCCGCCGACGCAGCGGCCCAAATGGTGCCCACCGCTACGCCGAGGACGCGCACCACGGCGACGACGCGACTATCCTGAACGCCGGGAATGGCATCGATGAAGAAAACGTCGTCGCCGGCCAAGATGTGCGCTGTGGCCTCTGTGATCACGTGAGCATAGGCATCGCCATCGGGGACGGCGCGTTGCAGGATGCTTGCCTCGCGATGAGTGTCAATGGGCTGGTTGAGGGTGGAGTGTGCGACCACTCCCCACGACGCATCGTGGATGAGGATGGGTCCGCCCACCTGCCAGGCAAGTCGATTGCAGAACGAGAAGATGTCACTGAGCGGCTCGGGGTCGAAAGGACTCTCTTGCACTGAGTACCTCCTGCAATTCTTGGACGTCAGCGAAGAATACGCCCCGCTCAGCCGCGCATGATGCGCTCTGCGAAGTTCGCGAACGCCTTGCAGCCCTCCTTGGTCATGCTGCCGTCGGCGTTGAGCCAGTCCGGATTCGTCATGGACAGTGAGTTCCAGCTGAAGATGCGGACATTGGGGTAGGTCTCCGCTAGGCCGACGATTGCGGCATTCGTGGACTGTTCGAAGGTGTACCGCTCCGGGTCGTCCGGGATCTGAATGGTCGTGACGACCACGAGCCGATCCGTACCGAGGATCTTCATCAACTGATCGAGTTCGGCCGCGCTCGCTCCTCCATTGGCGCCGATATGGAGCAGGATCCCATCCGGGATCGAGTCGTCCATGCTCGATAGGTCGGCGATGGCGTCGGCGATCTTCCGCTCGGACTTCGCATCGACAGCGAAGTCGAGCTTCTTTAGGCACTTCTTCACGCTGACGAGGACGTAGTCTCCGTAGGCCAGAACGTCCCCCTCGTACGGCGGCCGAGACGTGGGGATCGGCTCCGGGGTGGGCGTCGGGGTGGGCGTGACGACGGCCACGGGCTCGGGCTCGCCTCGGAAGAACCACGGGCCATCGGGAACGAGGATGGCGGTCCAGATGCCCAACGTGAAGGCCGCAGTCATGGCCACCACGATCCCGAGGCTCTTCACCCAGGTCATCTGACGAAATTTAGTCGTTCTGGGGCGTTTCGGCGCCCGGTTCGAGCAGGTCCCGCAGGGCGAGGGCGTTGTCCACACCCGCTGGCGAGGCAGTGTTGTTGAAAATCACGAGGGAATCGAGCGTCCGGACGCTGAGTTCGCTGGCCAGACGATCGAGCTCCGCCCGCCGAGTAGTCTGCCAGCCATGAAGTGGGGGAAGGGTCTGGTGGTCTCGCGCGCGGACGCGAAGTTTGTGGTCGGTGGACAAACCTGCGCGTAGTCATCGCGATCTCCACTCGCGCGGTCATGTGATTCGACACAATTCTCGGTATGGCTGACGGCTACTGGTTTTACGCGATCATCCTTGGCGCTGCCTTCAGCACCTGCGCGCGCGACCTTGCGGAGATTGTGCGCGAGAATGTGCGCGACAAGGACCACAAGATCTTTTGGCCCTTCATCCTCTGG
>JALQUH010000232.1 GCA_023263845.1 Candidatus Nanopelagicales bacterium
CGCCCAGCGCGGGGTGGATATTCGTGATCGGATCATGTGGCAGGAGATCCGCACCCCGGCGGACCTGGAGCGCGACGCGCGCGCGCCCGGTGGCTCCATCTACGGCACGTCCAGCAACGGCACCCGCGCCGCGTTCGCGCGTCCGGCCAATCGCTCCCCGATCCCCGGCCTGTTCCTCGTGGGCGGGAGCACGCACCCCGGTGGCGGATTACCGCTGGTGGGAATGGGCGCGGAGATCACCGCCGATCTGATCGGACGCGCCTGAACCTTCCTCACCCATCGCTACGCTGACCAGATGCGTGAGGGGATTGTGCGTGAGGGGATCGTGCATGAGGGAAATGGTGCTGTGAGCGAAAGCGTGCGCGCTCCCCTGGATGCAGCGAATCTTCGGCCGCGAGTGCAAAGCACCATCGACGATGTCCTCGCTCGGCAGGGTGATCTGCTGGCCGCGGTGAGCGCGGACATGGAACCCCTCGTCGCAGCGTTACGCGATCTGCTCGCCGGCGGCAAACGCCTGCGTCCGGCATTCGCCTACTGGGGGTGGCGCGGTGCGACCGAGCCGGCGCAGGTGAACGAACTGGACGACGCCGTTCTCCATGCGGTAACCGGCCTTGAGTTCCTGCAGGCCTGCGCACTCATCCACGACGACGTGATGGACGGTTCGGATACCCGCCGCGGTCTACCCGCCGCCCATCGCCGATTCGCAGGACTGCACCGCGGCGAGCAGTGGCTCGGTTCGCCGGAGTCCTTCGGGATTGGTGCAGCGATCCTGCTCGGTGACCTGTGCCTGTCCTGGGCCGATGAACTCCTGCTCACCTCCGGCATGCCCTCGGCAGCGATTGATGCCGCCAAGCGCACATATGACGAAATGCGCACCGAACTCATGGCCGGTCAATACCTCGACCTTCTCGAGCAAGCACGCGGTGGCGGCTCGGTCGAGCGCGCCATGCGGGTCGTCCGCTACAAGTCAGCGAAATACACGATTGAGCGGCCGCTCCATCTCGGCGCTCGCCTGGCGGGAGCCGACGATGCCGTCGTCGTCGCCTACTCCGGCTACGGCCTCCCGCTCGGCGAGGCGTTCCAACTGCGCGATGACGTCCTTGGCGTCTTCGGCGATCCTGCCGAGACCGGAAAGCCGGCCGGGGACGATCTGCGCGAGGGCAAGCGCACCGTCCTCGTCGCGACCGCGCTCGATCGCGCGACCGCGGCGCAAGCCGAGCGTCTCAGGCAACATCTGGGCGACCCCAGCCTCGATGCCGACGGAGTGGCACTGCTACGCGAGATCATCGCGGACACCGGCGCGTTGGACCACGCCGAGCGCCTCATCACGGAGTTGACCGATCAGGCCCTGGTCGCACTTGACGCGGTCGACCTCGGCGACCCAACGCACCAGATCCTCACCCAACTCGCCTACGCCGCAACCCGCCGGAGCACCTGATGGCTCGCACGGTCACCGGACCCACCGAACGGGTGGTCATCGTCGGCGCCGGTCTCGCCGGCCTGTCCGCGGCGATGCGCCTGGCCGGCGCTGGACGAGAGGTCACGGTTCTCGAGCGGGACGACGTTCCGGGCGGTCGCGCTGGTCAACTCGCACTTGAGGGTCCTTCTGGGACCTTTCGGATAGACACCGGCCCGACGGTGCTCACGATGCCGGACCTCATCGCCGACGCCTTCGACTCGGTCGGCGAGCAGATGTCGGACTGGCTCGAACTCACACCGGTGGCCCCGCTTTACCGCGCGTTCTACCCCGACGGATCCCGACTCGACGTCCACGCCAACGTCGACGAAATGGCAGAGGAGATCAACTCGGTCATCGGGCCCGACGAAGCCGCCGGCTATCGACGCTACGTCGACTTCGTCTCGGAGCTCTACCGCTACGAGATGACCGACTTCATCGATCGCAACATCGACTCACCCCTCGACCTGCTGACTCCGAATCTCGCCCGGCTCGTCGCCATCGGTGGATTCCGCCGCCTCGCGCCTAAGGTTCGCCAGTTCCTGCGCGACCCCCGAACCGAACGCGTGTTCTCGTTCCAGGCAATGTACGCCGGCCTTTCGCCGTACGACGCTCTGGCGATCTACGCCGTCATCGCCTACATGGACTCCGTCGCAGGGGTGTACTTCCCGCGGGGCGGCATGCACGCGGTCCCTGAAGCGATGGCTGCCGCAGCGCAAAAGCACGGTGTCACCTTCCGATACGGCACCGAGGTCACTCGGGTTGAGACGCGCGGCAATCGCGCGGTCGCCGTCCACACTGCTGATGGCGAACGCATTGAGGCCGACACAGTCGTCCTCAACCCCGATCTTCCCGTGGCCTACCGTGATCTTCTCGGGCGAACGCCGTGGTCGGTGCGCCGCCTGCGGTACTCGCCCTCGTGCTTCCTACTGCTCGCCGGCTCAGATGCGTCGTACTCGCAGATTGCACACCACAACATCCACTTCGGCCGTTCCTGGAAAGGTGTCTTCCGCGAGCTCATCGACGAGCGCAAACTCATGAGCGATCCCAGCCTGCTCGTGACGAACCCAACGCACTCGGATCCCGCACTCGCGCCGGATGGCAAGCAGATCTACTACGTCCTGTTTCCAACGCCCAACCTCGACGCCGACATCGACTGGCGCACAGAGGCACCGCGCTATCGCGACGAGATCGTTCGTGTACTCGAAGAGCGCGGCTACCGGGGTTTTGGGGATGCCATCGAGGTCGAGAGCACGACCTCGCCCCTGGACTGGGAAATGCGGGGCATGGAGCGTGGCGCGCCATTCGCGGCCGCGCACAACTTCGTCCAGACCGGCCCGTTCCGCCCGCGGAATATGTGGGGTGAGAACGTCGTCTTCACCGGGTCCGGCACCCAGCCCGGCGTGGGCGTCCCCATGGTGCTGGTCTCCGGCCGCCTGGCTGCTGAGCGCATCCTCGGTACCGATCCGCTTTACCACTCGCGCGCCCTACGTTGATGAGCCATTGCGCGGCAGCCCCGGCTCTACGCTGAGGTCGTGTCCGCGGTGGATGGTCGCATCCTGGCCAGATACGCCCTGCCTGGATTCGTTGGCAGCGCGCTGCTCGCCGTGGGCGCCTTCGGGGTCGGTTGGCTTCCCCTCAAGACCGGCGTGGTGGAGATCGCCTACGTGGACGCGCTCCGCGGCACCACCATCGGCACGTTGCTTTCAAGGGCGCTGATCTTCGTCGGGGTGGCGCTGCTCCTGCAGGCCTGGCTGATCCTTGGCCACGACCTCCTCGACGATCGCGATGATCCGCATGCCCTCCCCCGGACTCCGCCAACGACACTCGTCGCCGTCCTGGCCGCCTGGTGTGCACCACTGCTCATCGCACCGCCGCTCTTCAGCCGAGACGTCTATTCGTACTTTGCCCAGGGCCGCGTCCTGGCGATCGGTGAGGATCCCTACGAGACCGGCGTGGCCGTCGTCGACGACTGGTTCCAAGACGGTGTGGACCCCATGTGGGCTGAGACGCCAACGCCGTACGGCCCCTTCTGGCTGCTACTCGCCCGCGGTGTCGCGAACTTTGCCGTCGACCAACCGGCCCTGGCCGCTCTCATCTTTCGACTGGTCGCTGTTGTCGGCCTTGCCCTCATCGTCATCTACCTCCCGCGACTGGCGTTCCACCACGGGATCGATCCGGCCAAGGCCCTGTGGCTCGGGGCACTCAACCCGCTCGTCGTCATGCACTTCGTCGCGGGAGGACACAACGATGCCCTGATGGCCGGACTGGTGATCACGGGCCTGACCCTGGCGACTGAGCGGCACGGTGCCGGCGGTGCTGCTGCGGTGGCGCTCGCCGGTGCGGTCAAACCCATCGCGCTGCTAGCTCTGCCTTTCGTCGGACTGCTCTGGGCGGGTCTTCGATCAGGGTGGTGGCGACGGATCCGCGCATGGACCCTGAGCGCACTCATCACAGTCGGCGTGTTGGCCGCGGCCTCGCTCCTTGCCGGTGTCGGACTCGGGTGGATCGGGGCGCTGTCGACGCCCGGCGAGGTCCGTACCTGGCTGTCGCCACCCACCGCTATCGGCATGCTCGTGGGTGCGGCCACGACGGCATCCGACATCACCATCGACGATGAACTCGCCGTGACGGTCACACGACTCCTGGGCACCATTGCCGCCTTGGCCGTCGTCGCGTGGCTGGTCCTACGGCCGCAGGGACGCAGCCCGAGTCGCGGAGCGGCCCTGGCGTTTCTTGCCGTCGTGCTCCTCGGGCCGGTCGTCCAGCCCTGGTACCTGCTGTGGTTCCTCCCCATCTTCGCGGCCACCGGACTGCACCCGCGCGCGCTCCGCGCCACGATGCTGCTCATTACCGGCTTCTCCCTGTACGGAATGGCCGAATCAACCTCGACCGCCGACAACCTCTTCGAGTTCAGTGACGGTCTCGCCATCGTCGCAGCCTTCCTCGTGGTGGGCTTGGTCCTGCTCGTGAGTCCCCGCGAGCGCAAGCTCGTCCTCGGTGGCCCGCTCAGCCACGGCCTCCTGCCCGATGACCTGTCGCAGCAGGCGCGCGCGCAGCAGGCGCTCTTCCGTGGCAGGATCGGGCAGCGTGAGTGAACTCGACGCTGCGGGGATCGATGACCCCTCCCTGCGGGCGTCCTATGAGCGCTGCAAGAAGCTCAACGCTGAGCACGGCAAGACGTACTACCTCGCGACCTTGCTCCTTCCCCCGGCCAAGCGTCCGTATGTGCACGCCCTATACGGATTTGCGCGGTACGCCGACGAGATCGTCGACGATCTCGGCTCGACCCTAAGCGATCAGGAGAAGGCGGATTGGCTCGGTCGCTGGGGAGACCAGGTCCTCGCCGACATCGACCGAGGACACTCCACCGATCCAATAGGGCGCGCTCTCGTCGACACGGTACGCACCTGGGACATCCCAACGGCGCACTTCGATGCATTTCTGCACTCCATGCGCATGGATCTCACCGTCACCGAATATGCGACATACGACGATCTTTTTGAATACGTCTACGGCAGCGCGGCGGTCATCGGCCTGCAGATGGTGCCCATCCTGGAGCCGAGCAGCCCCGATGCCTACCCCCGCGCGCAGGATCTGGGCGTGGCGTTCCAGCTCGCCAACTTCATTCGTGACGTGGGCGAGGATCTGGAGCGCGGGCGGGTCTATCTGCCGATGACCGAACTGGCCGAGTTCGGCGTCACGCGCGAGGTACTCGAACGCCGGATCGCGACCCCGGATGTCAAGGCGGCCCTGGCCGCACAGGTGATTCGCGTGCGCGAACTCGAGGAGCGATCGCGGCCTGGCATCGCCATGCTGTCGCCGGACTCCCAACCATGTATCGATGCTGCCCGGGTGCTCTACTGCGGCATCGTGGACGAGGTCGAGCGCATCGACTACGAGGTGTTCGACAGACGAGCGACCGTGCCGCTACGTCGTCGCGTCGCGGTCGCCGGACCCGCGTGGATCCGCGCCCGCCGAGCCAGGCGCCGCGGTGCGCGACCAGCGGCCTGATCTCCAGATAGGCGGTCCCGCGACCGGTTTTCGCTGCACGCCACGGCGACCCCAGTAGATCCACAGCGCCATGGCCAGCAGGCACAGCGAGAAGCCCATCAGTAGGTCCTCGAAGGGTTGGAAGACCACTCGTCCCTCGCCGAACATCGGCGGGGGACCACCGTCAGCCGGCATCTGACCGACGATGGCGTCGTCGGCGTACCGGAATGCACCAATACCGGTGAGGATGCCGTTGGTGATGAGTTGGAAGAACAGCACGATGACGTAGGCGACCCAAAAACCGCGACGCGTGACGAGTCGAGTACGTAGGACGAACAGGTCGATGAGGACGGTCCCAAGGACCATGAGAATCCCCATCTGCGTGTAGGTCATGGTGTCGACTCCTCGTCCCCAAGGGGCCAACCGCGTACCGATCGCACCGCCTCCAGGCTCAGGATTGCGGCAAGTGGGACGACGACGAAGAAGACGATCTCCTCGATCGGAATCACATCAAAAAGGTCTAGACCGATGGTGCGCGCGGGATCAATGCTCCAGTGCCCGGTGGCCAGGGCCCAGATGTCCCACGCGACGAAGATCGCGAAGGGGGCCGCAAGCGAGAGCAGCAGGCGCTTCCAGCGGCGCAGCACGCGCGTGCGCAGCGCAATCTCGAGCCAGGCGGAGCCGACGAAGATGAAGGCCAGGATGGCCAGGTACGTGAATCGCTCCATCAGGAGCCCGGTGCCATCTTGGCGTGATCCCACGAGGCCGTGCGCTCCACGACCAACCGCATGGCGACCTGTTTGGCGGCCGTCGGGCGGTAGGCCTCCATCACGCCAACTCGATGCTCGGGGTCGAGGCCCTCGTACTTCACCATCAGGTCCGCGACGATCCCGCAGATGAGGTCGACGTCGTCGCTGAGGTCTAGATGCCCGGTGAGTTGGACTCCCCGGAGTTCGGCGTACCTGTCGCCGTCTTCGATAAGCAGGGAAACACGGGGGTCTCGGCGGACGTTGTGAACCTTCTGGGACTTGGCGTAGGAGCGCATCCAGATCTCACCCTCGCGCAGCACGAACCACATGGGGACCGGGTCGGGGACGCCATCGGGGCCGATGGTGGCCAGGACCGCGACCCGGCCCGCGGCAAGCAGGTCGGCGACTTCATCAGCCGACATGGCTACCGCTGCGCGACTCACCGGACCATCCTGCCCAGGATTCCCTCTGTCCGCACCCTTGTGGAGGTGTTGGCGAGGGGCGGCTTTGCCGACCCGCCGGGCAAAAGGCATCCGGCGTTCCACCCCACCCCCCACCTAGACTCAGGCTCACGATGGATTCACCCACTCAGCCGATGCCTGCGACGCCAACGGACCCCCTCGTCGGCACCCTTGTCGATGGCCGCTACCGCATCGTGCGTCGAATCGCCCGCGGCGGCATGGCCGCGGTCTACGAGGCGGTCGATGAGCGACTCGATCGCCCGGTGGCACTGAAGATCATGAACGCCGCCCTGGCGGAGGATCCGGATTTCGTCGCTCGATTCCGTCGTGAGGCGCGGGCTGCGGCCCAACTCAGTCACCCCCACGTCGTGAGTGTGTTCGATCAGGGTGAAGCCGATGGGCTGCCCTACCTCGCGATGGAGTACGTCCCCGGGCGCACGTTGCGCGATGTCCTTCGCGAGTTCTACGTGCTCAGCCCCGCGCAGGCCCTGACGATCATCGATCCGGTGCTCGAGGCGCTTGCGGCCGCGCACGATGCAGGGTTCGTGCACCGCGACGTGAAGCCGGAGAACATCCTGATCTCTGACGACGGACGAGTGAAGGTCACCGACTTCGGTCTCGCGCGAGCGGTCACCAATGTGACGAGTGCTACCCAAGGGATGCTGATCGGTACCGTCGCCTACCTCTCCCCCGAACATGTCGAGCGTGGCGAGGCCGATGCCCGATCAGATGTCTACGGTGCGGGCATTTGCCTGTTCGAGATGGTCACCGGCCAAGTGCCTTTTGCCGCGGAGAATCCGCTCACGGTGGCCTACCAGCACGTCAACGCCGACGTACCCGCGCCTTCGAGCATTCGCCGCGACATCCCTCCGGACATCGATGCACTGGTGGCCACGGCCACGCGGCGCGATGCCGCGATGCGCTACCCCGACTGCCGCGCCTTCCTGGCCGACGTGCGACGCGTCCGCAAGACCCTCCCGCCGCCAACTCCGCTAGCGAGGCAGACCCAGGACACGCTCATCGTCACGGAGGAGCTGGCACTCGCAGCCGCCGCGGGAGTGACCCCAGCACCGGCAGTATCGACGCGACCGGCTCAGCCCGGTGAGTCCACCGGAGGGCAACCGCCGCGTCGGCGGCGTCGGGGGCGCGGCTGGATCATCGCGATCGTCCTGCTGCTGCTCGCGGCCGGAGGCGCCGCGGCCGCTGGCTGGTACCTCGCCGAAGGTCCGGGCAAGCAGGTCGACGTGCCGGGCATCATCGGCTTGACCGAGTCCGAAGCCTCGGCCGCGCTCAAGCAGGTCGAGCTCACGTTGACCGTGGCCGGCGAGGAGTACAGCGAGACCGTTAATGCCGGTCTCATCATCTCGGCCGACCCCGAGCCGGGGACGACGGTTGCCGCCCAGACCTCGGTCGCCGTCGTCTTGTCGCTCGGCCCCGAACGTTACGCCGTGCCCGACGTCCGCGGGGCCCCCCTCGGCACAGCGACGACGACGCTCGAAGACGCCAACCTGGCGCTGGGATCGGTGAGCGAAGAGTGGGATGCGACCGTGCCCATCGGCAATGTCATCTCGCAGAATCCGTCTGCAGGTGCCGAACTCAAGCGCGACAGCGTCGTGGACCTGGTGGTGTCCAAGGGTCCCAAGCCGGTGAAGATCCCCGGCTTGGCGGGCACGCCGGTCGAAGAAGCGCGCGCACTACTCGAAGCCGACGGACTCGTGGTGACGGTGAAGGAGGACTACTCCTCGGAGTACGCCGCCGATCTGGTCATCTCGTCCACGCCGGGCAAGGGCGAAAAGGTCAATGTCGGAAGCACCGTGGAGTTGCTCGTCTCCAAGGGTCCGCCGCCGGTCGAAGTGCCGTATCTGGTGGACATGCTCAAGCAGGACGCTATCGACACGCTGGTCTACCTCGGCTTCAACGTCGACGTCAACGAACCGCCGATCACTCCACTCGGTCGGGTCATCTCGCAAGACCCCGCTGGCGGGACGCTGCTCCCCTACGGCAGCACCGTGACCATCACCATCATCTGAACCGCCCCCGGGCGAGTGACCGCTCCATCCACGTACGGCCAAGACCTACAGGATTGCGCCCTCGTGTTCGAGGAGGAGCACCTTGAGTTCGGGGCCGAATCCGTACGCGCTGATCGACCCGTCGGTGTGCACGATTCGATGGCACGGCACGAACGGCGCAACGTGGTTCACCGCACAGGCAGTGCCGGCGGCCCGTACCGCGCGCGGATTGCCGGCCATTGCGGCAAGTTCGGCGTAGGAGACCGTCGTGCCCCCGGCGACGTCGCGCATAGCCGCCCACGCAGCCTGCTGGAAGTCACCGCCGGGCTGGTCCACCGGCACCGCGAGGATCGCGTCGACATCGCCGTCGATCCAGGCCTGTACCGCGTCCGTGACTCCATCGATGTGGCGGACGCGACGAGCTGTCGACGGGTCAACATGGGCGATGTCCGAGGCTCGGGCCTCGCCGAACCACGAGGCGATCACGACTCCGTCCTCATCCGCAATGACGCCGATCGGTCGCCACGGCGTGCGGATGGACGTGGTGACGAGTCGAGCAAACCGGCGCGATGTCATGCGGCTTCCCGCGGTGACTTGCCGGTCTCCTGCCGAACAAGGCGGCGAAGGTGACGGTCGCTGACATGAAGCGCCGCAGCCGCTTCTTCGACCGTGCGGCCAAGCCGAATCATGCCCAGCGCCGCTTCGACGGTGCGCCGGCGGAAGTCGACCTGCGGATGCGTAGCGTCCGGTCGACAACGTCGACACGGACGGAAGCCCTGCGTGAGCGCATCGGCCAGATCACGCACCCATACAACGTTTTCGGGTCGAGGTGGACGACTCGCGCAGCCGACGCGGCACACGACACCGGTGGTGCGTACGGCGTACAACAGCGTCGCGGGCGAATCGGCCATAGGCCCATCCTGCCCGGCCGGCCAGCCGGTGGCTACCCCCGCACCGGACCAGCAATTCGAACCGATAGGAACTACCGCGCAAGGAGCATGTCGGCGACGAGGAACGCCAACTCCAGCGACTGTTCCCGGTTGAGTCGGGGATCGCATGCGGTCTCGTAGCGCTCGCCCAGGTGGTGCTCCGCGAGACCGGTGCTTCCGCCCACGCACTCGGTGACGTCATCACCGGTGAGCTCGACGTGAATGCCACCCGGCACCGTGCCGAGCTGCCGGTGCACCTCGAAGAAGCCCTCGACCTCGCCGACGACGTCATCAAAGGACCGGGTCTTGTGGCCGCTGCCGGCCTCGAATGTATTGCCGTGCATGGGGTCACAGATCCACAGCACGGGGTGACCGCTGGCCTCGACCTTCTGCACGATCGACGGGAGCACCTCGCGCACCTTGCCGGCACCCATGCGCGTGATGAGGCTCAATCGCCCTGGCACGCGATCGGGGTTGAGGATCTCCACGGCTTCGAGCACCTCGTCAGGAGAGGCTGTGGGGCCTACCTTCATGCCAATCGGATTGCGAATCGTCGATGCGAAGTGCAGGTGTGCACCACCGAGTTGCCGCGTGCGTTCGCCGATCCACAGGAAGTGGCCCGACACGTCATAGGGCAGTCCGGTCCGCGAATCGGTCCGTGTCAGCGCACGCTCATAGTCCAGGCTCAGCGCCTCGTGTGCGGCATAGAACTCGACGCGCGTGAACTCCTCCGGATCCGCACCGCATGCCTGCATGAAGGACAGCGCACGATCGATATCGGCGGCCATGCGCTCGTAGCGCTGACCGGCCACCGATTCGCGAACGAAATCCTGATTCCACGCATGCACCTGTCGTAGGTCGGCGTAGCCGCCCTGAGTGAAGGCACGGATGAGATTCAGAGCTGCACCCGAGGCGTGGTACGCCTTGACCAGGCGTGCTGGATCCGGCACGCGCCCGGCCGCGTCGAACTCGATGGCGTTGACGGCGTCACCGAGGTAGCTGGTGAGTTCTACGCCGTCGCGGACCTCAATCGACTTGGAGCGCGGCTTGAAGTACTGGCCGGCCACGCGGCCAAGTTTGACCACGGGCAAAGACGCGGCATAGGTCAGCACGACCGACATCTGCAGGACGGTCTTGAGCCGCGCTCGGATCGAGTCCGCGGTATTGGCCGCAAACGTCTCCGCGCAGTCACCGCCGGTGAGCACGAAGGCCTCGCCTCGGGCTGCCTGACCGAGCCGCTCTGTCAGCAGATCGCACTCGCCGGCAAACACAAGCGGGGGCAGAACACGAAGCTCGGCAAGGGCAGCGCTCAGGGCGGCCTCATCGGGCCATACCGGCTGTTGCACGGCAGGCAGATCAGGCCAGACGATCTCGGACATGGGTGACAGGGTACGCGGTGCACGCGCGGGGACGACGCCCCGGAGCGGTCAGCCGAAGAACGCCTTGGCCTCGTCGTAGCGGGAGATCGGCACCGTCTTGAGTTCGCCCGTGGCGTCGGCCAGGGGGACTCGCACGATGTCGGTCCCGCGAAGGGCGACCATCTTGCCCGAGTCCCCGTCCTTCACCGCATCGATGGCATTGAGTCCGAAGCGGGTCGCAAGGACTCGGTCGAACGCCGTCGGGGTACCACCACGCTGGATGTGCCCGAGGACGGCAGCACGCGACTCCTTGCCCGTCCGTTGCTCGACGGCTCCGGCTAGCCAGTCACCGATTCCGCTCAGTTTGACGTGCCCGAACGCGTCGACGGTCGCATCCTTGGTGATGAGGTCGCCGTCCTTGGGCAGGGCGCCCTCGGCGACACAGATGATCGGGGCGTATTGCTGCTGGAAGCGGCGCTCGACCCATCCACAGACCTCGTCGAGGTCGAAGGGCACCTCGGGAATGAGGATGACGTTGGCGCCGCCGGCCATGCCGGAGTGCAGGGCAATCCACCCCGCGTGCCGCCCCATGACCTCAATAACAAGGACGCGATGGTGCGACTCGGCCGTCGTATGCAGTCGATCGATGGCCTCGGTGGCAATCGTCACGGCGGTGTCGAAGCCGAAGGTGTAGTCCGTTGCGTTGAGGTCGTTGTCGATCGTCTTCGGTACGCCGATGACCGGAAGTCCAAGCTCGGCGAGTTTGGTCGCCACGCCCAGGGTGTCCTCGCCACCGATGGCGACCAGCGCGTCGACACCGAGATCGGAGAGATTCTGCTCAATGCGCTCGACACCACCCTCAATCTTGATGGGGTTGGTGCGCGAAGAGCCGAGGATCGTGCCACCGCGCGGGAGGATGCCGCGCACGCTCGCAACGTCGAGATCCATCGTGATCCCCTCAAGCGGGCCCTTCCAGCCATCGCGGAACCCGATGAAGTCGAATCCGTATTCCTTCACCCCCTTGCGAACCACGGCTCGGATCACAGCGTTGAGCCCGGGGCAGTCGCCGCCACCGGTGAGGACACCTACGCGCATCAGTACTCCAGGTCGATCAGTGGGAGGGGCTGTAAACGTTCTCAGAGACTAGCCCATGGCGCCCGCGGCGAGACCATCCCGGCCGAGGTCCGAGCGGGCGCGCCCATCGAGCACCTCCCGGATGACGCAAGGGCGGGTCTATCGTCACCGCCATGGCCATCCTCGCTTTGGACGCCGGCACGACCGGGGTGACCGCCCTCATCATCGGCGCCGACACCGGCATCCTCGCCCGCGGCTACCGGGAATTCCCGCAGCACTTTCCCGAGGACGGCTGGGTCGAGCACGAGCCCGGGGAGATCTGGGCGGCCACCCTGGAGGCCACCCGCGATGCTCTGGCCGCCTCCCCCGAACCCCCCACCGCCGTCGGCATCACCAACCAGCGCGAAACGATCTGCTTTTGGGATCGCGAGACTCTCGGCTCGGTACGCCGTGCCATTGTCTGGCAGGACCGGCGCACCGCAGCGATGTGCGAACACCTCCGCGCCACAGGCCACAGCGATCGCGTCAGCGAGTTGACCGGTCTCCGACTCGACCCCTACTTCAGCGGCACCAAGATTGCTTGGGTCCGCGACAACGATCCACACACGTGGGCTCACGTCGAATCCGGCCGTGCCGCGATCGGAACCGTCGACTCCTACCTCATCGCGCGCATGACACGCGGCCTGCACCACGTCACCGATCCGACGAACGCCTGCCGCACGCTGCTCTACGACATCACGACCGGTGATTGGAGTGAGGAGCTCGCGAGCATCCTCGGCGTCCCCTTGCATGCTTTGCCGCAGATCGTCCCGTCGTACGGCGCCTTCGGTTCGACCGATCCGAGCACCTTCCTCGGACTATCCCTGCCCATCGCCGGTATTGCCGGCGACCAGCAGTCGGCCCTGGTCGGCCAGGCGGGATTCGATCCGGGCTCGACCAAATGCACCTACGGCACGGGCAGTTTTCTGCTCACAAACACGGGGACCGACATCGTGCGCAGCCCGGGGGGGTTGCTCACCACTGTCGCCCTCGGACACCCTGACGGTCACCTCACGTACGCCCTCGAAGGCGCGGTCTTCGTCACCGGCTCGGCTATTCAGTGGCTGCGCGACGGCCTGCAGATCATCGACTCGGCGCCCGAGTCCGAAGTCTTGGCGGCCTCTGTCCCCGACAGCGGCGGAGTGGTGTTCGTCCCAGCCCTGACCGGCCTGGGAGCTCCGGACTGGGACCCGTACGCGCGCGGCACGATTCTCGGTATCACGCGGGGCACCACGCGCGCGCACATCGCGCGCGCCACCTTAGAAGCCATCGCGTTCGAGGTACGCGACGTCGTCGACCTCATGCGTGCCGAGAGCGGGATCCCGATGCCCCACCTCGCCGTCGACGGCGGTGCCGCAGCCAATGACCTCCTCTGCCAACTCCAGGCCGATCAGATTCAGATTCCGGTCGACCGCTCTGCTGAACTGCAGACCACCGGGCTCGGCGCGGCGTTCCTCGCCGGTATCGGCACCGGCGTGTGGTCCGGGCTGGACGACCTGCGCGCGGCACGGCGTACCGATGAAGTCTTCACTCCCGGATCCGATGGCGAGGCCGCCCACCAGCGCTGGCGGCGAGCTGTTGAGCGAGCGAAGGGTTGGCTCGACGACGACTAGGCGTTTCACTCGCTCCGGTACACGTCATCGAGAGGGTCCAAACGTGCCACGTGTCGACCCTCTCTCCCACTGAACCGCCTCTGCCGAGCACGCTAGGTACAGATTGTTGACAATCTACGATTTACCCCCTAGCGTCTGGCCGACACGACGGCCGGCCGAACGGCCACTGCGCAGGGAGACCCATGGGGACCGCACTCGTCACGGGCGCCGCAAGCGGCATGGGCCAGGCCACCGCGAAGATGTACCTCGACCGCGGCTGGCAGGTCCTCGGTCTCGACGTCGCGGACGATCTCGGCCTGGAGGACCGGAGACTCACCGCGATTCAGGCCGACATCCGTGACGGCGCGGCCGTGCGCCAAGCCCTTGCGGAACACACCCCCGCGACGGGTATCGACGCCGTCGCCAACATCGCCGGCGTCTATCCGCCCACCACCATCGAGACGTACACCGACGAACTTTTCCGCCGCATCTTCGATGTCAATGTCCTGGGCTTGCTCAACGTCACACGCGCCGCTCTCGATCACATGAGTCCCGGATCCGCGATCGTGAACTTCGCCTCAGTCGACGCTTTCACAGTCTCCCCCGGTCAGTTGCTCTACGGCGCATCCAAGGCCGCCGTCGTGATGCTGACCAAGGAACTTGCCCTGGAACTCGCACCGCGACGGATTCGCGTCAACGGCATCGCACCCGGGTGGGTCGACACTCCGGGCAATGCCGCCACAGGTCGCATGACGCAAGCGGCGCAGTCCATCCCCTTGGGTCGCGTTGCAGCACCAGCGGAGATCGCCGAGTGGGTCTGGATCCTGACTGGTTCGGGCACCGCAGGATTCGTCGACGGCGAGACGGTCGTCATCTCGGGTGCGGACGTGATGAGATGAGCACGGCGTTCGCGCCCCTGCCCGAGTCGTCGACCGCCCATCTGGTGGCCGACCGCATCCGGGAGGCCATCTGGCAGGGCACACTTCAGCCCGGCGACCGGCTGGTGGAGACCGACCTCGCTGAACGGTTCGAGATCTCGCGCGGCCCGGTGCGTGAGGCAATCCGCCTGCTCGCCCCCGAAGGGCTGATCGTCTTGCGTCGCAATCGCGGCGCCGTGGTCGCCAACCCCACGTTCGACGATGTTCTCGAGGTCTACGCCGCCCGCATGAACCTCGGCGAACTCGCCCTCGCCACGCTCGCACGGAGGGGCGTGGACCGCGCGACATTTGACGAGGTCGCCTCGCGCCTCGACCGCCTACGTGATCCGATGGTGCAGGCCGAGCCGGTGTTCATGCTCGAAGCCGACCTCGCCTTCCAGGACGCGCTCATGCGCCTATCCGGCCTTCCCCGGATCTCAGACATGCTCGAGAACAGCGGCCGTGACGCTGCATCGTTCGTCCGGCTGCTGGGGATCACCTACGAAAGCACCGATCACGACGCCCTCATCGCGCGCCATGAACGAACGTTGGCCGCGATCGCCGCGGCCAACCCAGCCGAAGCTGTGACGGCCTGGCAGGACCACATTCGGGTGACCGTCGCGGAGTTCGCCCGCGGGTACCGCGATGTCAGCAACGTCAGCGACGACCAACATCCACTTTTCGCCCACGTACTCGGTGCATCTCGACAGGAGAAGTCATGACTCGGTACTGCATCATCGGCGCCGGCCCGGCTGGCCTCGCCACGTTGAAGACCATGCTCGATGCCGGCCACGAGGTGGATTGCTTCGAAAAGTCAGACCGCATTGGCGGGCACTGGAACCACGACTACGACGCACTGCACCTCATCACGTCGCGACAGGTGACCGGATATGAGGGATTCCCCATGCCCGAGGACTGGCCACTCTTCCCCCACCGGGACAAGATGCTGGAGTACTTCCACCTCTTCGCCGACACCTTCGACTTGCGCCGGCACATCACCTTCGAGACAGCCGTCGAAACGGTTCAACCTCGACCGACGTCCGGTCCGATCGGTTCAGCCGGGTGGGTCGTCACCACCTCAGACGGCGTGCATCGCGACTACGACGGCGTTCTCGTCGCCAACGGTCACCTGTGGGACCAGAAGATCCCCGAGGTGCCCGGAACATTCACCGGGAAGCAGATTCACTCCGGGTCCTACCGCAACACCGCGGACCTCGAGGGGAATCGCGTGCTCGTCGTAGGGTCGGGCAACTCCGGCTGCGACCTTGCCGTCGATGCGGCACAGGACCACTTCGACACACACATCGTCATTCGCCGCGGCCACCACTTCCAACCGAAGACTTTCTTCGGCAAGCCGCGCTCGGAGCTCGCATGGATGCAGGAGTTCACCTTCGAGGAGCAGGACCTCCTGGCTCGCTTGATGATGCGAGTTTCAGTGGGCGAGGCCTCGGACTACCCCGGCATGCCGATTCCGGACCACCGTGCCCTCGCTGACGGTCCCCCGGTGGTGAATGAGTTGCTGCTCTACTGGGTCCAGCACGGACGCGTCATTGTCCGGCCCGGCATCGAGCGTTTCGACGGTTCGGTGGTGCACTTCGTCGACGGAACGAGCGACGAGTTCGACACGATCGTGTGGGCCACCGGATTCCATGCGTCCTTGCCCTTCATCGACGACTCACTGCTCGTCAAGCGCGATGGTGTTCCGTTGCGAGTCGGTGGCGCGGTCGTTCCGCTCAATCTGGAGAAGCTCTACCTGATCGGGATGATCGGGGCCCGCGGACCGCAGCCGCCCATCTACCCGACCCAGGCTGATCTGGCTGAGCGGATGATCGCCATCCACGAAGCCTCGCCGGAGGGTTTCGCCCCCATCGCGGGCCCACTCACGCAGGCTCAGGAACACGAGTGGCGCATTGACATCCTGCGCCCGCTGTGGCTCGAACAGGTTGAGCAGACGAAGGTCGCGCTCCAGGTTCTCGCCGCCTCGCAGCCAGTCCGAGCCGCTGTCGACGTGTCCGCATGAGCGACTGGTTGGGTCTGTCAGGGCGCCGCGCGGTCGTCACCGGTGCCGGCAGTGGCATCGGCCAGGGCAGCGCACTCGCACTCGCGCGAGTCGGAGTGCAGGTCGTGGCGATTGATCGCGATGACGCAGCGCTCGCCACAACCCTTGACATGGCGCGAGCAGCAGATCTACCGATCGACGGGGTGGCCTGCGACGTCACGGACAGCGCAGCGCTCAGTCGGTCCGCGGCGGATCTCGCCGCCGTGGACATTCTGGTGAACGCGGCGGGCATCGGCCGTGCCGGCAGCCTGCTCGATCTAGACCTCGAGGACTGGGAGGCTGTCCTCGCCGTCAATCTGACCGGCTACCTGCGCACAGCGCGGGAGTTTGCACCGGCCATGGTCGAACGGGGTGGCGGTTCCCTCATTCACATCGCGTCCATTTCGGCTCGCCACCCGCAACCCGGCAGTGGTGCGTATAGCGCATCGAAAAGCGCTGTCGCCATGATGTCGCAGCAACTGGCCTACGAACTCGGCCCCTCCGGAGTGCGCAGCAACTCGGTCAGTCCCGGGCTCGTCCGCACGCCGATGACGGAGTCGTACTACCAGGCCGACGGCGTTGCCCAACGTCGCGATGCTGCCGTTCCGATCGGCCGGGTCGCTCGCGCAGACGACATCGCCGACGTGGTCGTCTTCCTCGCCAGCGACCGTGCCCGCTACGTGACGGGAGCGGACATCACGGTTGACGGCGGTTTTTCGACCCGGCTGATGGGCACGGTCCCACGCCCGGGCTTCGACGGCTAGGGCCCGCTCACAACCACCCGCGGCCTGACGCCCAGGCACCGACCGGTCGCGCCCGAACACCACGCTTGTCGGTCCAGAAACGTGTCTTAGCGGCGGAATATGAGGGCTTGCAGCGGGCCGGCTACTCCTCGTCGCCGGACTCCCCGCGTCCTTCTTCTGTACGTAGCGCCTTCGCGCGCGAGGCGTACATGTCGACGTACTCCTGCCCCGACAACTCCATCAGGGCGTACATGACTTCGTCGGTGACGGACCGCAGCACGAATCGGTCGTTCTCCAAGCCCTCGTATCGACCAAACTCCAACGGCTCCCCGAAGCGGATGCCGACGCGGCGAATCTTGGGACGCACCTTGCCCGGGGGTTGGATCTCGTAGGTGCCGATCATGGCGACCGGGATCACCGGTGAGCCGCTCTCCAGCGCCATCCGAGCCATCCCGGTCTTACCGCGATAGAGCCGGCCATCCGCGGTCCGCGTGCCCTCGGGATAGATACCGAGCAGATCACCCTGTTTCAGGATGCGGATGCCGGTGTTGATGGCCGCTTCGGCCGCGCGTCCACTGGTTCGGTCAATGGGGACCTGGCCGACGCCCGTGAAGAACATTTTGCTGAACAGGCCTTTGATGCCCTTGCCAGTGAAGTACTCGGCCTTTGCAAGGAAGGTAATCGGCCGCGGACACACCAGCGGCAGGAAGAAGGAATCGGAGAAGGACAGGTGGTTGCTGACCAGGATGGCCGACCCCTGCTTGGGCACGACGTCCATATTCTGGGTCCACGGCCGGTAAAGCACACGCAGCCACGGACCGACCACGATCCACTTCAGCACCCAGTAGAGCACGTGCGCCACCTTAGCCCTGTGGCACTATCAGGTAGTCGAAGGAGGCGAACATGCCCTTGATGCCGGGCGCCGAGCCCTATTCCGCCGAAGGCGGCAGCACCGGAATCCTGCTCTTGCACGGGTTCACCGGCTCCCCCAAATCCATGACGCCGTGGGGTGAGCGCATGGCTGCCGAGGGGCACACGGTGCGCGTGCCGCGCCTGCCCGGCCACGGCACACGCTGGCAGGACATGAACCTCACCCGCTGGGAGGACTGGTACGCCGAGGCTGATCGGTCCTTGCGCGAACTGCGCGATGCGTGCGACACCGTCTTCGTGTGCGGCCTGTCCATGGGTGGCTCGCTGACTCTGCGCCTGGCCGAGCAGCATGGCGATGCGATCCGCGGCATCGTCCTGGTCAATCCGGCCGTACACTCCGAGCGCCCCGATCGCTTCGCTCTGCCCGTACTCCAGCTCATCGTCCCGGCCTTTCCCGGCATCTCCAATGACATCAAGAAGCCGGGCCAGGACGAAGGTGCCTACGACAAGATTCCCCTGAAGGCCGCCCACTCCCTCACCAAGTTGTGGAAGGCCGTCAAGGAAGACATCGGGCGTGTAAGTCAGCCGCTTCTGCTCTTCCGCAGCGCCGAGGACCACGTCGTCGAAGCGTCGAATGCGAAGTTCATCCTTGATCACGTCTCGAGCACAGACGCCACGGAGGTCGTCCTTCCCGACTCCTACCACGTGGCCACGCTGGACAACGACGCCGAGACGATCGTGTCGGGCAGTATCGAGTTCGTCCGTCGCCTCTCCTGAACCATGCCATCCTTCGGACTGCCCGCTGCCGCATACGCGCCGCTCGTCGACGTCGACCCTCCGTTGGCCGAGCACGTGCTTGACGTCCTCGCCGAGGCCAACCTGCTGGCGTACGCCGAGCCGCTCGTCGGCGACACTGGCCCATACCGCGATGTGCGGGCACCCAACCGGCCGACCACCCGCGTTTACGTCGTCCGATCAAGCCTGAGCGCCGCCCGCGAGGTCATCGATCGTCAACTCCCGATGCTTCGCGCTGACTTCCACGCTGCCGCGGCGGCCGACGAAGATGCTCGGGACATGACGCGCGCGTCGGCGGAACAGGTGGATCGCGCCTGGCAGGACATCATCAGCGGCTTCCACTCTGCGGAGGCGCCCGAGCGGCCCGGGGTCGAGAGCCCGGGCTCCGGGCTGTCCGACCGACTCGTGCGCGAGCACACCGCGCCTGAACCACAAACCGCCGGACCGCGCGACTACACCGTCTATGAGGATCCCGATGATGATCGGTTCGTCCCCGAGCCACCCCCGCCGTTGCCCAAGCCGCGCGACCGCTTCGACGTCGCGGCCTGGTCCGGCATCATCGGTGGGCCACTCGCCATGGTGCTGAGTTTCGTACTCGGGTGGGGCACCTGGCTCGCCGCGATGGGATTCGTTGCCTTCACGGGCGGCTTCATCGCGCTCGTCGCCAGGTCCGGCTCAGCGCGGGACGACGGCGACGACGGGGCGGTCGTCTAACGCCGTTGGGCTAGCCGACCTCGGCGACGCGCTTGCGCAAGCCCTTCAGGGCCGTGTCCACGATGACGCGTTCGGCCTTGCGCTTGATCATGCCGATCATCGGAATTTTCACGTCGACGGCGAGGCGATAACTCACCTGCGTGCCATCGCCCTCTGGGGTGAGCTCGTAGACCCCATCCATGCCCGTGAGCATGTCGCCGGAGACAAGCGTCCACGAGACACGCGAATTGCCGTCCCACGCATACTGCAATTCATAGGTGTCGCGAATGGGCCCCGATTCCAGGTGGAAGCGCGCGCGGAACGGCCGGCCGTCCTTCTCTTCGAGCACGCTCACCTCGGTGATGCCATCGCTCCACTGTGGGTACGCCGGAAGGTCCGCAATGACACTCATGATCGTCGCGGCGGGCGCGTCGATCATGATGCTGGACTCGGTTTGATCGGCCATGGGCGCAGCCTAGCCGGGTTCCCCTGGGCGCCGTTCGCCTTCCAATTCGTCCTTCAGCGACCACACCGTGCGCTTCCACGCCACGGCATGACGCCGCCGCAGGCGGTCAATCTCACGGGCACCGCGTGCCGAGTCGGGCAATCGACGTGCCTCGGTCCTGCTGCCCGGCACGGTGGGTTCACCGCGCAGGTAGTAGTGCACCAAGACGCCCTCCGGCTGCGTCTCCAGCCAGATCTCGGCCGAACCCACCAGGTCACCGGTAATCGACCACCGGATGCCGTCAAGGCCGCGATCCATGAAGACCACGAGATTCAGCGACGGCCACCAGGACCGCCATCGGTCAGGATCGGCGACCACCGCCGCGATACGCGTGCGGTCGACGACGATGTAGGTCTCGTCGACCAGGTCCACGCTTGCCATGAGGCCAGAATAGGACGCAACCGCTTCCTCGTGCGGCCTCGGCGGACGGAGTACGCCGTTCGGGTAGCCCCAGAGCGGACGATCCCCTAGCGTGAGAGGCGCAGCGTCTCCCCTCGTGGAGACTGACCCTGGGAGATTCCGTGAAGACCGAGTTCAGCGTCCCCGCCATCGTCCCCGCACCCACGTCCGGGAGCCTGGTCGATGCGATCGTCGAGAATGCCGACAAGGCGCCCCACCATGTGGCGCTGTCGGTCCACCGCGGCGGCGCCTGGGTTGGCGTCACCTCACAGCAGTTCCTCGACCAGGTCAAGGCTGTGGCCAAGGGCATCATCGCCTCCGGTGTCGAGCCCGGCCAACGCGTCGGCATCATGTCCCGCACCCGCTACGACTGGACCGTCGCTGATTACGCGATCTGGTACGCCGGCGCAACGGGCGTGCCGGTCTACGAGACCTCGTCGGCCGAGCAGGTGCAATGGATCCTTGGCGACGCCGGGGCGGTGGGCGTCTTCCTGGAGAGCGCCAAGAACAAGGCGGTCTTCGACGAGGTGTCGCACGACCTGCCCGACTGCAGCCGCGTGTGGATCTTCGACGACGGCGCCCTCGAAACCTTGGCTGCCGCCGGCGCCGGAATCAGCGACGACGAACTTGAGCGCCGTCGCGCCACGCTGAACCCCGAGTCGCTGGCGACCATCATCTATACGTCGGGCACAACCGGGCGGCCCAAGGGTTGCATGCTCACCCATCGCAACTTCATGTTCGAGGTCGATAACGTCGTCGCCGGGATGCCGCAATTGTTCAGCGTTCCCGGCTCCTCCACGCTCTTGTTCCTGCCGCTTGCGCACGTCTTCGGGCGCATCATCCAATTGGGTGCCATTCGGGCCGGAGCCCGCCTGGGCCACGCTCCGGATGTGAAGAATCTGCTCGGTGACCTGCAGGAGTTCCAGCCGACGTTCCTGCTCGCCGTGCCGCGCGTATTCGAGAAGGTCTTCAACTCCGCCCAGCAGAAGGCCACCGCCGAAGGCAAGGGCAACATCTTCGATACGGCCGCCAAGACGGCGATTGCCTACTCAGAGTCACTCGACAGCGGCGGACCTGGGCTCGGCCTGAAGCTCAAGCACAAGGTCTTCGACAAGCTCGTCTACTCCAAGTTGCGTGCGGCGATGGGTGGCAAGGTCGCGTGGGCCGTCTCCGGTGGTGCGCCGCTTGGCTCGCGCCTTGGCCACTTCTTCCGCGGTATCGGCGTGACCATCCTGGAGGGCTACGGCCTGACCGAGACCTCCGCGGCGACGACCGTCAACCGGCCGGACGCCATCAAGATTGGCACCGTCGGTCAGCCCTTCCCCGGCGCTTCGGTCAAGGTCGCCGAGGACGGCGAGTTGATGCTCGCCGGGGCGCAGATCTACGTCGGCTACTGGAACAACCCCACCGCCACGGCCGAGGCACTGGAGCCGGACGGCTGGTTCCACTCGGGCGACATCGGTGAGATCGACGATCAGGGTTTTGTGAAGATCACCGGACGCAAGAAGGAGTTGCTCGTCACCGCCGGTGGCAAGAACGTCGCCCCGGCGGTGCTCGAGGATCGGCTACGCGGCAATCCGCTGGTCAGCCAGTGCATCGTCGTCGGCGACGGCCAGCCCTTCATCGCCGCTCTGGTCACGATCGACCCCGAGTCGTTCCCGGCGTGGTTGAAGCAAACCGGCAAGCCGGCCGACACCACGATCGCCGCGTCGGTCAACGACCCCGATCTCATCGCCGAGGTCCAAAAGGGGGTCGACGAAGCCAACAAGGCCGTGTCGCATGCTGAGGCCATCAAGAAGTTCGCCATCCTTCCGGTTGATTGGACCGAGGAAGGCGGCCAGCTCACGCCGTCCATGAAGCTCAAGCGCAACGTCGTGATGAAGGAGTTCTCATCGGACGTGGACGCTCTCTACTCCTGATCTCAGGCGGACCCAGCGGGACGATTGATTCGTCCACGCTGGGCTTTGCCGTGCGACGGGGCCGCGACGCGCTCACCCGATTGATCGGCGTACTCGCCGTTCTCCTGCTGGCCATCGTGACCGGCGACATGGGGGTCGCGACCGGGCAGGTGGCCATGGTGGCCGCGATCGCCATCGCCGCGACACTGGCATCGTGGTTCCCGCGACCTGTCTGGCTCCCCTACGCCGTGCAGTTCATCGAAGCTGGCGCGGCAACCCTGGTCGTCGTTACCGCCATGCCCGGAGATCGCCCCTCCATTGTTTACCTACTCGTCCCCCCGCTCATCGCGGCGTACTCCCTCGGACTGCCCGGGCTCGGCGCCACCATCGCGATAGAGGGCCTCGTACTCGTCGCGGGGACGACCATCCGGGTGAGTGAAGACCTGCCGACGGCGGTCGCCGATGTCATCGTCGCGCTCGCCATCGGCGCAGCCCTCGGACTGGGGGCGCTGATGACCACGCACATCCGCGAGCGAATCGCGCCGCCGCCCACCGACTACGACGCCGCACGGCGCCTGCTGACGTCGCTGCGCGACATCGCACGCCAGTTGCCCGGAGGCCTCGAGGAAACCGCCCTGGCCGAGAGCGCACTGGAGAATCTCAGCGACGCTCTGCCCTACGACCGCGCCGAAGTCTTCGTGCGCATCGAGAGCGGAACCCTGGTGCCCGTGGCCCGATCGCCCGAGGGCGTAGCGGGCTGGAACCCGGCCCTGCATTCGGGCCTGTGGGGTCAAGCCTGGGAGTCCGGCACGGCGGTTCAGCGACTTGGCCGGATGACAGGACCGGAGATCGGCACCTCCCATGCCTGCGCGGTGATCCCCCTTCGACTTGATAACAAACTGATTGGACTCATCGGCTTAGAACGCAATGACGGCCTGTGGCCGGTGGAGCATCTCGTCGATGCACAGCGTCTGGCTGACGAGGCCGCACTCCGCCTCGATACCGCCCGCCTGTTCGACGAGGTCCGAGACCTGGCCACCTTGGAGGAACGACGCCGACTGGCTCGAGAGATCCACGACGGCATCGCGCAAGAGGTGGCCGGGCTCGGCTTCCTCCTCGACGACGCCTTGAGCCAGTCCAGCGATGACGAGACGCGCCAGGCCCTCGAACGGATTCGCGGGGAGTTGACGCGCATCGTCACCGAATTGCGCCTATCGATCTTCGATCTGCGCTCCGAGGCCGGTGCCGGCATCGGCGACGCTCTCTCCAGCCACGTTCGCGCGGTCGGCGCCGAGTCAGGTCTCACGGTGCATCTGGTCCTCGACGAGGACGCCGGACGCCTACCGCCCGGGGTCGCATCGGAGATTTTGCGCATCGCCCAGGAGGCCGTAGGCAATGCCCGTCGTCACGCAGACGCCCGCACACTGTGGGTGACCTACCGGGTGACCGAAGACGGCGCTTTCCTGCGCGTGGCTGACGATGGCAAGGGAATCCCGGACAGTAGGGGCCGGCCCCATCACTACGGGCTGCAGATCATGCGCGAACGCGCGGCGCGGATCGGCGCTGAATTGACCATCAAGCGGCGGAGTCCGTCGGGGACTGTGGTGGAGTTATCCCTCGAGAACGCATCTGCGACCGTAAAGGGGGACCATCGGTGACCATCAGCGTGCTGCTGGCCGATGACCACGAACTCATCCGCGAGGGCCTACGCCGCGCCTTCGAACGAGAGGACGACTTCGAGGTCATCGCCGAGGCTGCCAGCGTCGCCGAGGCCATTGCCGTGGGCTGCAAGGTTGACCCGACCGTTGCCATCGTTGACCTACGCCTACCCGATGGAACCGGCCTCGACATCGTACGAGCCTTACGCGACCACAATGCCGACATGGGCATCGTGGTCCTCACCATGTACGCCGGCGACAACCAACTCTTCGATGCCCTAGAAGCGGGAGCCAGCGCGTTCGTGCCCAAGAGCGCACCGGCCGAGGAGATCGTCGCGGCCGCGCGCCACGCGGCGAGCGCGCCGCGCTCCTTTACTTCCACCGATCTCGCAGAGGCACTCAAGCGACGTACCTCACCCCAGGGACCCCAACTCTCTCCTCGCGAACGCGAGGTCCTTGCTCTGCTTGCGGACGGACTCGGTGTCGCGCAAATCTCCCGGCAGCTGTACATCTCGGAGTCGACGACCAAGACGCACATCTCGAAGCTTTACGACAAGCTCGGGGCCGGCAACCGCGCGCAGGCCCTGATGACGGCGCTCAAGCTCGGTCTGCTCGCCACACCTGACGATTCGCCGTGATCGGGGCACGCCTCGAGGTCCGTGCGCGACAGGCAGCGCTGCGGCCCACCTAGCCTGAGTGAGTGGTGCACCTCAGGCAACACCCTCGACGTCGGTGACGAGCCGAAGCGGGGGCACCAACCCGGAGTCGGCCAGGACGGCAAACGCGGCGCGCTCCTGCTCACCTACGGTGCCAATCGGCCCGAGGAGAACCGCCACGATGCAGTCACCACAGGCGGCGGGCCGAGCCAGGCAACGGTCGCAGTCAATCGAAATGTCACCACCGGACATGGTGGCTCCCTCCTGTTCGTGCCAATGAGGCGATCGAGCGCTGACCACTACCGATGACCACCTGCGTGGGGTGACCATCGCGCTTCCACCGCTGGCCAGTGGATCGACGTGGGCTGACGCTGTCATGTAGTTCACCGTAGGCGGGGGGTCTGACAGTGACGGCCGGTCAGCGGCACAGGCTCACCACAGGCGCGGTGGTCGCCACCTGCCGGTTCGCTTAGACGCCGCCCATGTCATGGGGGCTGTCTCCCTCATGGCCGGGTTCGGGGCGCCCGATGATCTCGATGCGATCGTTGTTACCGCACCAACGGCACTTCACGTCCTCGACTCGTCCTTCGATGACCTCGGTCGATTCGATCTCTGGCTCACCGGCGAGATTCACGTGCCAGAACTCCCGAGTCCGAGCCGAGCGCAGAACATCGAAGCGAGTGAGGTTGCCGCAGTGGCCACATCGCCATCTGTGCTGGGCGTCGGGAAAATCCGCCATGTCGCAGACCCTAGCCGGTCTGGCCCCCACCTTCGTTCGACCAGTCTGCACCGTTGCGGGTAGACCCGAGTGTCGCAGCGACTCAGTGTCAGACCGGGCACCTAGCGTCTGTGACATGGCGGCTTCGGGCACGGGAGCGGGCGCTCCTGGTGGCGCGCTCACTCGTGACGTGAACGATGCCGATCCTCAGCAACTCGCACTCGACGACCTCGGCACACCACTGTCCGACGTCACCTTCGTGGTCGTCGATCTCGAGACGACCGGGGGCAAGCCGCAGGACGCCGGCATCACCGAGATCGGGGCCGTCAAGGTGCGTGGCGGGGAGGTGCTCGGCGAATTCCAGACACTCGTCGACCCTGGATCTCCGATCCCCCCGTTCGTTGCCGCGCTGACCGGCATCACCGACCGCATGCTCGTGGGCGCCCCGTCCGTGGCCGCCGCCACCACGAGCTTCTGGGAGTTCGCCCAGGGCGCTGTGCTCGTCGCCCACAACGCCCCTTACGACATGGGATTCCTCCGCGGAGCCTGCGAACTCCATGCGCGACCATGGCCGGCACCTCGCGTCGTCGACACCGCGCGCATCGCTCGCCGCGCTCTGACGAAGGACGACGTACGCAACTGCAAGTTGCAGACGCTCGCCGGCTACTTCCGCTCCCCCACCTCTCCCACGCACCGTGCGCTCGACGATGCACGCGCAACGGTCACGGTCCTGCACGGGCTCTTCGAT
>JALQUH010000293.1 GCA_023263845.1 Candidatus Nanopelagicales bacterium
AACAATCACTACAAACACAGCTTCAACAGCCGCCACGTCGCCAGGTGTCAGCTGGCAACGATCGCCAGCGTAACCATCAGAGCACATGCAGACACACTGCCCAGCTGAGCCTGTATCGCTAAGCTCACCATGAGGGCCGCACCCGCAAGGCCAAGAAGGCCAGCGACAAGTTCATCGTCCGTCGACGCAAGACCGGCAAGAAGCGCTAGGAGACGACTGTGCCCAGGAGCCTTAAGAAAGGTCCGTTCGTGGACGACCACCTGATCAAGAAGGTGGACGCCGCCAACGAGGCCAAGAGCCAGCAGGTCATCAAGACCTGGTCTCGCCGGTCGATGATCGTGCCCGCCATGCTCGGTCACACCATCGCCGTCCACGACGGACGCAAGCATGTCCCGGTCTTCATCACCGAGAACATGGTCGGGCACAAGCTCGGCGAGTTCGCCCCGACGCGGACCTTCAAGGGTCACGTCAAAGAAGACCGCAAAGCAAAGCGCAAGTAGTCCACCGGTACGAGAGCACCACGAGAAGCAAGGGGATAGCGATGGAAGCCAGGGCCCAGGCGCGGTTTGTCCGTGTCACGCCCATGAAGGCGCGGCGTGTCGTCGACCTCATCCGAGGTCTGCCGGCAGCCGACGCCCAGGCGGTGCTGCGTTTCGCTCCGCAGGATGCCAGCGTGCCGGTCGGCAAGGTTCTCGACAGCGCGATCGCCAACGCGACGAACAACCACAACCTCAATCCTGAGTCGCTGGTTGTCGCCGAGGCGTTCGTTGACGAGGGCCCCACGATGAAGCGTTTCCGTCCGCGGGCCCAAGGGCGCGCCTTCCGGATCCGCAAGCGCACCAGCCACATCACCGTGGTCCTGGAGTCGGTCGAGGACCGCGAGCCGGCCAGCGCCGGCAAGGGCCGGAAGAAGGGGGCCTGACATGGGTCAAAAGGTCAATCCGCACGGCTTCCGGCTGGGTGTGACGACGGACTTCACCTCACGCTGGTTCGCTGACTCTTCCAAGCCGGGCCAGCGCTACCGCGACTATGTCCAGGAGGACGTCGCCATCCGCAGGTTGCTCGCCACGGGCATGGAGAGGGCCGGTATCAGCAAGGTGGAGATCGAGCGCACTCGCGACCGAGTCCGCGTCGACATCCACACCGCTCGCCCCGGCATTGTCATCGGTCGCCGTGGCGCCGAGGCGGACCGGATCCGCGCCGATCTGGAGAAGCTCACTGGCAAGCAGGTGCAGCTGAACATCCTCGAGGTCAAGAACCCCGAAATGGACGCGCAACTGGTCGCCCAGGGCATCGCCGAGCAGCTGAGCAGCCGCGTGTCGTTCCGCCGTGCCATGCGCAAGGGCATGCAGAGCACTATGAAGGCTGGCGCCAAGGGCATTCGAGTTCAGGTCTCCGGCCGCCTCGGTGGCGCCGAAATGAGCCGCACGGAGTTCTACCGCGAGGGCCGCGTGCCCCTGCATACCCTTCGCGCCGATATCGACTACGGCTTCTATGAGGCGCGCACGACGTTCGGTCGCATCGGCGTCAAGGTCTGGATCTACAAGGGCGACGCTCCGACCACCCGCGCGGAGCGCGAGGCGGCTGCCGCGGCGGCTCGTCTCGGCCAGGGCAATCGTCGACCTGAGCGCCCGCGCCGCGCATCGCGTCGCGAGGACGAGGCTGTCGAGGTTGCTCCGGTCGCCGAGGCACCCGTACCCGCAGCAACCGAGGGCGAGGTCTGATCATGCTGATTCCCCGTCGGGTCAAGCACCGCAAGCAGCACCACCCCAAGCGCACGGGCGCTGCCAAGGGTGGCACCCAGGTCACGTTCGGCGACTATGGCCTGCAGGCCATCGAGCCGGCGTACGTGACGAACCGTCAGATCGAGGCCGCGCGTATCGCCATGACGCGTCACATCAAGCGCGGCGGCAAGGTCTGGATCAATATCTACCCCGACCGCCCGCTGACCAAGAAGCCTGCCGAAACCCGTATGGGTTCGGGCAAGGGTTCCCCGGAGTGGTGGGTGGCCAACGTGAAGCCCGGACGCGTGATGTTCGAGCTGGCGTACCCCAACGAGAAGGTCGCGCTGCAGGCACTGACCCGGGCCATGCACAAGTTGCCCATGAAGTGCCGCATCGTGCGCCGCGACGACATTGCGGAGGTCTGATGGCTGCCGGAACATCACCGCAGGAATTCCGCGGTCTCACCGACGAGGAGCTCCTCACGCGTCTGCGCGAGGCGAAGGAGGAGCTGTTCAACCTCCGCTTCCAGGGTGCCACGGGCCAGCTGGAGAACCACGGCCGTCTGCGCGCCGTGCGCAAGGACATCGCCCGCCTATACACGATCATGCGTGAGCGCGAGCTCGGGATCACGGGCGGTGCGGCATGAGCGACGAGAAGGTGAATGTGAGCACTGTGGAACGCGCAGCGCGCAAGGTCCGAGAGGGCCTCGTGGTCAGCGACAAGATGGACAAAACCGTCGTCGTCGCCGTCGAGGACCGTTTCAAGCACCCGCTATACGGCAAGGTTGTGCGGCGCACAAGCAAGCTCAAGGCACACGACGAGCAGAATTCCTGCGGCGTCGGTGACCGTGTGCTGCTGATGGAAACTCGACCCCTGTCGGCCACCAAGCGCTGGCGCGTCGTCGAGATCCTCGAGAAGGCGAAGTAGGGGAGACGACGTGATCCAGCAAGAGTCCCGCCTCCGGGTGGCCGACAACACCGGTGCCAAGGAGTTGCTGTGCATTCGCGTGCTCGGCGGTTCCGGCCGTCGTTATGCCGGCATCGGCGACATCATCGTGGCAACGGTGAAGGACGCGATCCCCGGTGGCAACGTCAAGAAGGGCGAGGTCGTCAAGGCCGTCGTCGTCCGCACGCGCAAGGAGCACCGTCGTCCTGATGGCTCCTACATCAAGTTCGATGAGAACGCTGCCGTCATCCTCAAGGGTGATGGGGAGCCCCGCGGGACCCGCATCTTCGGTCCGGTCGGCCGCGAACTGCGTGAGAAGCGCTTCATGAAGATCATTTCGCTGGCGCCGGAGGTGCTCTGACATGGCAAGCCTGTTCGTACGCAAGGGCGACCTGGTCCAGGTCATCAGCGGCAAGGACCGCGGTCTCACGGGCAAGGTCATCGAGGTGTACCCCGAGTCTGATCGCGTCATTGTCGAAGGCGTCAACCGAATCAAGAAGCACACCAAGGTCGGCCAGAACAACCGCGGCGCCAAGACCGGCGGCATCATTACCCAGGAAGCCCCGATTCACGTGAGCAACGTGATGGTGGTCGACCCCGAGGATGATCGTCCGACCCGCGTCGGCTTCCGCAAAGAGAAGGTCGAGAAGCGTCGCCCCGACGGCAGCACCTACGAGGCTGAGCGCAGCGTCCGCATCTCGAAGCGAACCGGTAAGGAAATCTGATGACTGCCACGAGCACTGAGCGCGACATTCCGCGCTTGAAGTCCCGCTACCGCGCGGAGGTGATTCCGGCGCTGCGTGATGAGTTCGACATCGCGAACATCATGCAGGTCCCGGGGGTCACCAAGGTCGTCGTCAACATGGGTGTTGGCGAGGCTGCCCGAGACTCGAAGTTGATCGAGGGCGCGATCCGCGACCTGGCCGAGATCACCGGTCAGCGGCCGCAGGTCACCAAGGCCCGCAAGTCGATCGCTCAGTTCAAGCTGCGCGAGGGCATGCCGATCGGCGCGCACGTAACGCTGCGGGGCGATCGCATGTGGGAGTTCCTCGACCGTTTGCTGTCGGTGGCGCTGCCCCGCATCCGTGACTTCCGTGGCCTGTCGCCGAAGCAGTTCGACGGCCGCGGCAACTTCACCTTCGGTCTTTCGGAGCAGTCAATGTTCCCTGAGATCGACCAGGACAAGATCGATCGTGTGCGGGGCATGGACATCACCGTGGTGACCACCGCCGAGAATGACGAGGAGGGACGTGCACTGCTTCGTCTCCTCGGTTTCCCCTTCAAGGAGATGTGACCGTGGCCAAGAAGGCACTGATCGCCAAGAGCAAGCGCAAGCCCAAGTACGCGGTGCGCGCCTACACGCGCTGCACCCGATGCGGCCGGCCCCACTCGGTGTACCGCAAGTTCGGCCTGTGCCGTATCTGCGTGCGCGAGATGGCGCACGCAGGTCAGCTCCCCGGAATCACCAAGAGCAGCTGGTAAACCACGACGCCGAAGGTCCCCGCGGGGATACCACGGTGAGAAAGGCCCGATGGCCATGACCATGACCGACCCCATCGCAGACATGCTCGCACGTCTGCGGAACGCCAATTCGGCGTACCACGAGACGGTGGCGATGCCGCACTCCAAGATCAAGGTGGGTATCGCTGAGATCCTCAAGCAGGAGGGGTACATCGGCGGCTGGCACGAAGAGGAGGCCCCGGTGGGCAAGAACCTCGTGCTGGAGCTGAAGTACGGCCCGAGCCGCGAGCGTTCCATCGCGGGGCTTCGACGGGTCTCCAAGCCCGGTTTGCGCGTATACGCCAAGAGCACCGCGTTGCCCAAGGTCCTCGGTGGCCTCGGTGTCGCGATCTTGTCGACGTCGTCCGGACTCCTGACCGACCGTCAGGCGGCACAGAAGGGCGTGGGTGGGGAAGTCCTCGCCTACGTCTGGTGAGGGGCCGAACATGTCACGTATCGGACGTCTCCCTGTTCCGGTGCCCTCGGGCGTCGAGGTCACCATCAGCGATGACCTGGTGACGGTCAAGGGCCCGAAGGGCACCTTGTCCCACAACGTTGTCGATCCCATCTCGGTGAGCAAGGGCGATGACGGCTCGATCGTCGTCGCACGCCCAGACGACGAGCGCGAATCCCGCGCGCGCCACGGCCTGACCCGCACGCTTATTGCCAACATGGTGACCGGCGTCACCCAGGGCTATGAGAAGGGTCTGGAGATCGTCGGCACCGGCTACCGCGTTCAGGCGAAGGGCAACGCCTTGGAGTTCGCCCTCGGCTACAGCCACCCCATCGTGTTCCCCGCACCCGACGGCATCTCCTTCGCGGTCGAGTCGCCGACCAAGTTCAAGGTCATCGGCATCGACAAGCAGCAGGTGGGCGAGGTCGCGGCCAACATCCGCAAGCTGCGCAAGCCGGAGCCGTTCAAGGGCAAGGTCGTCGACCTGCTGACCTCCGACTTCGCCGCCGTGGTGCGCTACAACGGCGGCAACAACGCCGGCCACACGGTGCGCTTTGCCGACCGGAAGTTCGCCCTTCACCTCGTGCCATCAGGAATCATCCACGACG
>JALQUH010000062.1 GCA_023263845.1 Candidatus Nanopelagicales bacterium
CCTCTACACCCAGTTCGAATCCGCAGATGCGCGGCGCATGTACGCCTGCTTCGAGCAACCGGATCTCAAGGCGCCCTTCACCCTCCATGTGGTGGCCCCCGATCACTGGCAGGTGGTCAGCAACGCCCCGACACCGCAGCCCGTGCCACTCGGCGAGGGCGTGGCCCGATGGGACTTTGCACCCACGCCGCGGATGTCGACATACATCACGGCCCTTGTGGCGGGGCCGTATCACGTCGTTCGCGATGAGTACGTCGGGCCGCACGGCACCTACCCCCTCGGTGTGTTCTGCCGTGCATCTCTGGCGCCATACCTCGACGAGGACGACATCTTCGGCCTGACCAAGCAGGGGTTCGCCTTCTTCGAAGAAGAGTTCGGAGTCCCCTATCCGTTCGTCAAGTACGACCAACTCTTCGTCCCTGAGTTCAATGCCGGTGCCATGGAGAACGCCGCCTGCGTGACCTTCCTAGAAGACCTCGTCTTCCGGTCCCGGGTGACCGATGCGGCCTACGAGCAGCGAGCCAACACGATCCTGCACGAAATGGCACACATGTGGTTCGGCGATCTCGTCACCATGAAATGGTGGGATGACCTGTGGCTCAACGAGTCCTTCGCCGAGTGGGCGTCGCACCATGCCAACGTCAACGCAACGCGATACTCCGATGCCTGGACAACGTTCTCGAATCTGCGCAAGGCATGGGCATACCGACAAGATCAGTTGCCCTCGACGCACCCGATTGCTGCGGACATGGTCGACCTAGACGCGGTTCGCGTGAACTTTGACGGGATCACCTACGCGAAGGGCGCTTCGGCGCTGCGTCAATTGGTCGCCTGGGTGGGTGAAGAGAACTTCACCCACGGCATCAATGCCTACTTCACCAAGCACGCCTGGGGCAACACCGAACTCAGCGATCTGCTCAGTGAACTCGAGGCCGTCTCCGGCCGAGACCTTTCCGGGTGGACGGCCGAGTGGCTGCAAACCAGCGGCGTCAACCTCATGCGCCCAGAGATCACGCTGAACGAAGACGGCACCTACGGTGAAGTCATCATCCAGCAGGAGCCGCCGCGTATGCCCGAAGGTGTCGCGCCGACGCTGCGCTCCCACCGGATGGCGATCGGCCTGTACGACCTCACCGATGGTGGCCTCGTGCGCCGTGACCGCATAGAGCTTGACGTCACTGGCGAGCGCACGGCCGTCCCGCAACTCGTCGGCGTTCGACAACCCGATCTCTTACTCCTCAACGACGACGACTTGACCTTCGCGAAAGTTCGCCTCGATGACCGCAGTTGGCGAACGGCAATCGATGAGATGGGTGCCTTCACCGATGCGATGCCCCGCGCCCTCGTCTGGGGCGCCGCCTGGGACATGGTGCGCGACGCCGAAGTTCCCACCGGTGAGTACGTCGATCTCGTCATCGGCGGTCTGCCTCATGAGACGGATATCGGAGTCGTGCAGCAGACTCTCCGGCAGGTCAAGTCCGCGATCGATCTGTACGCCGCCTCGGCCCACCGCGAGGTGTACCGAGATCGACTCGCCGATGCGCTCGATGCCCTCATGCGCGAGGCAGAGCCGGGATCGGACCATCAGTTGGCGTTCGTCCGCGGTTTTGTAGCCAGCGCGGGCACGCCAGCGCACCTCGACACCGTGGCCGCGCTACTCGCCGGCGATCTCGTCCTGGAGGGGCTGGCGGTGGACACCGACCTTCGGTGGGGCCTCCTGCAGCGACTGGCCGCCACCGGCCGCGTCGAACTCGACGCCATCGAGGCTGAACTCGCAAGCGATGACACCGCGACGGGGCGCCGTCAGGCCGCCATCGCACGCGCCGCTCGGCCTTCACCAGAGGCTAAGGATCTCGCCTGGGCCGATGCGATGGAGCGCACCGACCTACCCAACGCCCTGCTCGAGGCCACCATCGCCGGCTTCGTGCAGCCCGATCAGGTCGAGCTGTTGCGTCCCTTCCGGGAGCGGTACTTCGCCGACATCGTTCGCGCCTGGGATGCGCAGACGATGGAGATGGGGCAGTCCTTGGCCATGGGGCTCTACCCGATGCTCGTCGTGGAGGCCGAGACGGTCGATCAGACAGATGCCTTCCTCGCCCGTGACGATTTGAACGCCGCCCTGCGTCGACTGGTCGGTGAAGGACGAGACGGAGTGCAGCGTGCTTTGCGCGCTCGTGCCGCTGACGCCTAACTCCGCGTCGCCGTTGTGCGGACGGCCTTAGTCCTGGGTGACGTATTCGACGCGATTGCGTCGACCCTGCTCACCGAGCACGGTGAGGCCATCACGTAGTCCGCCGATGAGGTCGCCGTTGGTGAACGAACTGGTCATGGACATGGCCGCGAGGCCGCACGCGCGATCGTCAAGCGCGATGCGGGCCAGTCGACCGGTCACGATCTCTAGCTCGCGCGCTGCCGGGTCGACCGCGACCACGACGCTGTGGTCGGGGTCTGCCAGTCGATCAAGGAGCGCCTCGGCGCCCGCGCGACCTCCGGTCCAAAGACCGAGGTAAAGGCTGAACGTCAGCCCCGACATGCTTTCGGCGTGCCGCAAGAGTTGCTCAAATTCTGCGCGTTGCGATTGCGTCACATCACCAGCGGGCACTTGCTCCACCCTTCTCCAGATGATCGGTGGGCGTCGCGGGCAACATGCCCGGACCACTCGGGGCGGCCATCGTGCCGGCAGGGCTCGACAGCCACATCGGCTCCCGTGCCTCGTCCATGTCACCAGAGCGACCGCGCACCCAGCCAGGTCCGAAGACACCCAAGATGATGATCGCGAGCACCGTGGCGGGAATCCCGACAAACAGTCCCAGGGCCTCCAGTGCCGTGTATCCGGGACCCGGATCGTCACCGTCGTACACCACGCCGTTCTCGGCGAGGGCATTGCCGGTGGTCAGCAGCCACGCGACGGCCGTCACACCGACCGCACTGAGGACTCGGGGGCAAAATCGCATGCGCCCTAGCCTATGGGCCGCGCAGGACTCGAACACCGCTGGGGCGGACCGCGTCGACGAGCGGCCCCAGCAGCCGGGCACGCGGCAGATCCTCTAGCGCGACCGGCTTGCCCTCTGCGTCGGCGAGCGGAACGCGCCAGTTCGGATACTCCTGATCGGTGCCGGGCTGATTCTGCGCGCGGACGTCGCCGACGAGGTCGGGGAGTCCAACACCCACGAGCCGCGCAGGTGAGGCGGCCACCAGGCGATGGAGTGCGGTGACACATTCATCCACGTCACCGCCCTCAGGCAGCCACCCGCGCGATCTCGCGACGTCAAGCCATTCCTTGGTCCCTGCAGAGTCGGCCGCGCGCTCGTCCTCGACGTCCCGAGTGAGCAGCCCAAGTTCGTTGCGAATGCGCACATGCTCACCGGCGAGGTATCCCGCGGTGGGCGGCAGATCGTGCACCGCCACACTGGCGAGCACATCGGAGCGCCACTGCTCCGGCTGCTTGAGCGCACCGCCCTCCCAGCGCTCGAACCACAGGATCGACGTACCGAGCAGTCCGCGATCTCGCAAGACATCCTGAACCCAGGGCTCGACCGTGCCAAGGTCCTCGCCGATCACCAACGCCCCTGCCCGCTGCGCCTCAAGGGCGAGGATCCCCAGCAGGGCGTCGTGGTCGAACGCCACGAAGGTTC
>JALQUH010000094.1 GCA_023263845.1 Candidatus Nanopelagicales bacterium
CCCCAAAACCCCAAAACCCCACACTTAAGAAGTTTTAATTCAATCAAATATGATTTGCCGCAGTACTTAAGCGAACTAGACGTTGAAAATTATAATTATATTTCAAAAAACCAAGAACCACAATCACAATGTTCAAGTTCATTACCCTCACTTTCATCTGCCTCATTGTCTTCGCCGGAATGGTCGATGCCACCAAGCTCCAATCGAACTACACCGTCGTGCTGGGACGCCTTGCCGCTCCCACCAATCGCACGGAGACGCGGATCGGTGACGTGATCATTCCGTCGGCACAGGATGCTGGCGGCTACCTCGGTGACCGCGCGGTCCTGATCTTCCTGAACCTGTCGGGGTCCATCTCGCGGGTCCTGACGTCGGGCTACGCCCAGGGGTGCGACAACCCGCTGGAGACGATGTGCTCCTTCACGCCCACCGGCATCGCAGCCGCCGGCAATGGCACGATCCTCGTCACGGGCAAAGGCCGGGGCAATGTCGCCTTCGGTGGCGTCACCATGCCGGCCGGCAATGGCCGTGGGCTCATCGCCGCCACGTCGCCCGTCACAAACCAATCGCCGAACCCTTCCTGGGTCACGGCGTACGGGGCCGGCGCAACCTCGGATGACTTCTCCTTCGACGGCAGCAGCATGAAGGCCAGCAATGGCATCACGTCGCGGGCCTGGTTTGCTGGCGAATACTCCGGCCAGGGCCGCTTCGTTTCCGTCGCGCTGCCGGACCCCGGCACCGGGGGCCGGGGCGCCTTCGTCTCGGCGACGTCGACCTCGGGCACGTTCGGCCGCGACTCCTGGGTCGTGCCCATCACGTCCAACGGAGATGTCGCCATCACCGATGTCGTCGGGGGTGCATTCAGCGGAGGTCGAGACGACTACGCCGTGGTCGCCGGCACGTTCTCCGGTGACCTCACGGTCGGCAGTGGTGCGCAGGCCCGATCGGTCTCCTCCTCTGGCCTGGCGCCCTTTGTCGCCAAGGTGTCCGGAACCGGCCAGGTGCAATGGCTCGCTGGCGGCTCGACGGCTGGTGCCATGGGACACTCGGCCGTCCTCACCAGCGTGGGGATCACAGGAAGCAACATCACGCTTGGGGGCACCGTCAGTGACACCGCCACTTTCGGGAACTGGACCGTCCGCAGCGAGGATGGTGGCAACCTCGCGCGGAGCGAGCCGGGCGTGCTCTACGCCAGACTCGACGCCACCGGGTCGTGGGAGGTAGCCGGAGCCACGAGCAAGACCATCGGAGCTCGTCCCGTGACACCGACGGCCGTCTTCGCCTGGTCATACAACGGATACGCAAGCCTGGTTGGCACGGCACGTGGCACCGTCGAGGCCGATGGCGTCACCTTCGGCAGCACCGAAGGCTGCGGCGCAGGCGGCTGTCTGCCTGTCCAGTTCACCATGGGTATGCGGGGGGTCACCGATGAGAACTTCGTTCCTTGGCCACCCACGAACGTCGTTGGCTCCGGTATTGATGGCGGAATCCTGGTCGAGATGCAGCCCCCGGGAAATGCCGCTGAGGTTCCCCCCAACAGCTACCTGGTCACCGTCAGGGATCCCAACAGCGGTGCCCGATTGGGCGTCTGTAGTGCCGCGGCCGGGGAAGGGGAGGGGGACGAGCGCACCACCTTCCCGACCGCATCCTGCGCGGTCACCGGGCTGGGCAATGAGCGATTTGTGAGTTTCAGCGTGGTGGCGACCGGCCCGAACGTCGTCTCGGCCCCCACGGCGGAGCTCATGGTCTGGGTGACCGGTGCTGATCCGTCACCGCCGCGCGACGTCACCGTCTTCGTCCAGCCCGACCAGGGAATCTTCGACGTGGAGTGGGACGCGCCGGAGGTGGATGGCGGCTCGCCGATCACTTCGTACACCGCGAGCGCCGTGCCGACTGCTGGCGGCGACACGCTCACCTGCACGACGGCGCAACTGCAATGCGACATCAGCGGAGTCACCAAGGGCCGCTACACGGTGTCGGTCACCGCGACCAACCGTGAAGGCCAGGTCAGCCAGGCGTCGTCCTCTCGTACGGTGGCCATGGAGGGCCCACCCGGGCCGGTCGCGGCTCTGGCGGTGTATCCGCGCAATGCCTCAGTTCTCGTCGTATGGGAACCGCCCGCCAACGATGGTGGAACGGACATCATTGACTATCGCGCGGTCGCCTCGAGCGGTCAGGAGTGTGTGGCGCTGGCGCCGTTGACCTTCTGCAGCATTGACGGGCTCGCGAATGGCGCGCCGGTCACCGTTACGGTGACGGCGCGAAACGACTTCGAGGTGGGCGAGGGGCGCACGAGCGATCCAGTCACCCCGTTCGCGGCCGCACCTAATCCGCCGCGCGATGTCACCGTGAGCAATGCTGCTGATCTCGGGGCGACCGTGTCGTGGCGAGCACCGCAGGACAACGGCGTGGTGGTCACCGGCTACCGCGCAGTGGTCTTCCCGAATGGCGGTCAGTGCACGACGGGTGCCGACCAGTTGAGTTGTCGGGTCGAGGGGCTGACCCTCGGTGGCAGGTATGTCGCCCAGGTCTTCGCGCTATCGGGCCGAGGCAACTCTGTTCCCTCGCAGAACAGCACGGTCTTCACCGTCGTCGGCCTATCCGACCCGGTCACCGACCTCATTGTGGAGCCGGCCCCCGAGGCCCTCACCGTGGCGTGGAC
>JALQUH010000131.1 GCA_023263845.1 Candidatus Nanopelagicales bacterium
TTACGTAAAGTAACCTCAACGGCTTCCGGTACTTCCCCTACACGTTCCTGCCAGGCAGTCATGATTTCTTCAGGATCAAGTATTGCCATAGCTTCCGAAGACATTTCAAGCGACATGCGGATGTTATTTCCAAAAACAAAACTGTCGTAATTGGGAAACAGTATATTGCGTGCCATACCTGTTTTGGCTTCATATTCCTCTTCTATTCCACCTGGACCACCAATTGCTTCAACCATTTTATCGTGAAGGCTTCTGCTTACTTCGTCCGATGCAGTTTCGGAAAGTTCAACGCTGTAACGTAAAATATTACTTGGAATTTCCGGGTTGAAACTTGAACGGACAAAACCCAGAACATAAGCCGTTGTGAATAATATCAGTACGGAGAAAAATATGGTTGCAGTCATATATTTAACCGTCAGACATTTTTCAATAAATGGTTTATATTTATTGCGCGCAGCGCCGAAGAACTTCTTGGGCGGGTAGAGCGCTGTGGAGTCGACGCCGCCGGACAGGATGCGCCCGGAGGCCGGGGCCGCCAGGTTGTAGGCCCGACCCAGGCGGGTCATCGAGTCCAGGAGGACCACGACGTCGTGGCCGAGCTCGACAAGACGCTTTGCCCGCTCGATGGCTAGTTCCGCGACGATCGTGTGATCTTCGGCGGGACGATCGAAGGTCGAGGCAATGACCTCGCCCTTGACCGAGCGCTGCATGTCGGTGACCTCTTCGGGTCGCTCATCAACGAGCACGACCATGAGGTGGCATTCGGGATTGTTCGCCGTGATCGCATTCGCGATCGCCTGGAGGACCATCGTCTTGCCTGCCTTGGGAGGCGAGACGATGAGACCACGCTGGCCCTTGCCAATGGGGGCGACCAGGTCGATCACGCGCGTGGTGAGGTTGCCCGGCTCCGTCTCCAGTCGCAAACGCTCCTGCGGGTACAGCGGTGTGAGCTTGGTGAAGTCAGGGCGCTGGCGCGCGACGTCCGGCTCGGATCCGTTGACCGTGTCGATGCGAACGAGCGGGTTGAACTTCTCGCGCCGCTCCCCCTCACGAGGTTGGCGAACGGCGCCGGTGACGGCGTCGCCCTTGCGCAGGCCGTGGCGCTTGACCATCGACAGCGAGACGTAGACGTCGTTAGGGCTGGGCAGGTAGCCGGCGGTCCGGACGAAGGCGTAGTTGTCGAGGATGTCGAGGATGCCGGCGACAGGAACGACGACGTCGTCCTCGCTCAGTTCGACCTCCTGCTCGTTGCCACCCGCGGGGCGACGATCACGACGGTCACGGAAGCGATCACGGCCACGGCGGCGGCGGCGGCGAGAGCCACCCTCGTCATCGTCGTAGGGGCGGTCGTTGCCGTTGTCTCTGTTGCCGTCTCTGTTGCCGTCTCGGTTGCTGTCTCGGTTGCCATTGCGGTTGCCCTTGGCACCTGACTCATTACTATCCGCGTGGGCGGTCTGGGTGGACCCGGAAGGCTTGTCGCCCGCTGTCGCGGCCCCTGCGTCCGAGGCCTCGCGCGGCTTGCGCTCTGAGCGCTGCCGGGGCTCTGCGGAACCGTTGCCCGATCCGGACTGCTTGGCGGAGATCGCGGCGACAAGGTCGCCCTTGCGCATCCCGCTTGCACCGGTGATGCCCATGGAGGATGCCAGCTGCTTCAACTCAGGGAGGAGCATGCCGGACAGGCCTTTGCCGGACTTGGTGGATTCTGATGTGGCGGTGTCGGTCACCTGGTGTCCTTTGTGACTGCCCCAACCGATGTGGTGAGGACTTTTCGTGTCCGCCCGACTTTGAGTGCGTGTGGCGGCATACGGTCGACCGCGTTGAACTGCGGCCGGGTGGTTTCACGGAGTGGGTGACACGTGGGCGACGAGCCCGCAATCAACGAAGTCTCCGAGAATCCGGTGGAAACCGGTCCATGAGGACCAATGGGTTAAGGCTAGCACCCACCGGCCTGTGATGCTCACACCCCCCGGACATGCACCCGGGCGCCCGCAGAATCTACGGCCACCACCGAGGCCTGCCAGTCGGCCGGCACCTGTGCCAGCGCGTCGGCAACCTCGGCCGGGGTCGTCGCCAGTGCCAACACTGAAGGCCCGGCTCCCGAGATGACCGCAGCAATTCCCCTTGCGCGAAGCGCGAGCATGAGGGCGTGGGACTCGGGGTACGCCGCAGCTCGGGCCTGCTGGTGCAGTCGGTCCTCAGTGGCGGGGAACAGCATCTGGGGTGCCTCGGTCAGCGCATGCGTGAGAAGTGCGACTCGGCCAATGTTGAATACCGCATCCGCGCGGTCCACGCGCTCATCGAGCATGCCCCGCGCAGTAGAGGTCGACATCGGCTGTTGCGGAACACATACGACGGGGACGATTTGAGCGTGCACCGCGTGCGTTACCGCACTGGCGTGCGGCGCTCCCTCATCATCAGAGTCGACCCAGGCCGTGGTGAAGCCACCGAGTAGTGCGGCGGCGACGTTGTCCGGATGCCCCTCCATGCGGGTGGCCAGACCGAGCACCTCGTCATCGGGCAAAAGCTCTTCGCCGTCGATCACCAGACCGCGGGCCAGCATGATGCCGGCCACGATCGCCGACGCAGACGAACCCATCCCTCGGCCCTGCGGAATCGCATTGGCACACCGGATAACCACGCCCGGTGCGTCGACGCTCATGGCGGTCCACGCCGCGAGCATCGCGCGCGCTACCAGGTGTTCTTCATCCGTGGGTAAGACACCGGCACCCTCACCCTCGATATGCACGAGAAATCCCGGATCCTCCGTCACCATCGCGACCACGTGGTCGTGCACGCCGAGGGCCAAACCAAGGCTGTCGAAGCCAGGGCCGAGGTTGGCGCTCGTGGCCGGCACAACGACCTCGACGCCCGAGGACCGAAAGCTCACAGACATCACCTAGCCCCGCAGTCCGAGAGCGGCGGCCGCGACGGCCGCATCGATGGGCACGACCGTGGGATCGGGCGCGTCGGCCAAGGCCCACTGCGGGTCCTTCAGGCCGTTCCCGGTCAGCGTGCACACGACGGTCTGGCCGGGATCGAGATCGCCACGGGCGTGCTGCTGCAACAAACCCGCGACGCTCGCCGCACTCGCCGGCTCGCAGAACAGACCCTCCTTCTCGGCGAGCAGGTGGTACGCCGCAAGGATCTGCTCATCACTCACCGCGTCGATCAAGCCTGCGGATTCATCACGGGCAGCGATGGCCTGATCCCACGACGCTGGATTGCCTATGCGAATAGCGGTGGCGATGGTCTCGGGCTTCTCGACGGGCGACCCGGACACCAGGGGGGCGGCACCGGCTGCCTGGAAACCCCACATGCGCGGACGATGCGTGGTGTGCCCGGACGCGTCGTATTCGTTGTAGCCCTTCCAGTAGGCGGTGATATTGCCGGCGTTGCCAACGGGAAGGCAGTGGATGTCGGGGGCGTCGCCGAGCAGATCAACCACTTCGAAGCTCGCCGTCTTCTGGCCTTCGATGCGGTTGGGGTTGACGCTGTTGACCAAACTCACGGGGTATTCATCGGCTAGTCCGCGCGCCAAGGTGAGGCAATCGTCAAAATTGCCTTGCACCTGAAGGAGTCTTGCGCCGTGCACGATTGCCTGCGCAAGCTTGCCCATAGCGATCTTCCCCTCGGGCACCAAGACTGCGCAAACCATGCCCGCCTTCACCGCATACGCCGCAGCGCTCGCGGAGGTATTGCCGGTGGAGGCGCAGATGACCGCCTTCGCGCCCTCTTGGGCGGCCTTGCTGATGGCCATCGTCATACCGCGGTCCTTGAACGACCCCGTGGGATTGGCACCGTCGTACTTCAGCCAGACCTGACACCCGGTCATCTCGCTGATCGTGCAGGCGTAGACGAGCGGGGTACCTCCCTCGCGCAGGCTCACGACCGGCGTCGACTCATCGACGGGCAGCCATGACCGGTACTCCTCGATGAGGCCGCGCCATTGCGGTGCTCCTGCGGAAGTCACGCTCCCGCCTCTCCTTCGACACGCATCACGCCGAGGACTTCCTTGACCGCGTCGAGGCGCCGTAGTTCCTCGATGGTCCGGCTGAGCGCGCCATCGGTGGCCAAGTGGGTGCGCACCACGAGTCCGGCGTCAGCGCCATGACCGTCCTGACGCACCACCTGAATACTCACCCCGTTGTCGGCGAAGGCTTGAGCGATGGCCGCCAGGACACCCGGACGATCAGCCACGTCGAGGTTGACGTAGTAGCGCGTCTTCGCCTCCGTGATCGGTCGCACCGTCAGCTCGGCGTACGTAGACTCCCCCGGCCCGCGTCCCCCGGAGACGCGGTTGCGGGCGGCTGCGACAAGGTCACCAAGAATCGCGCTCGCCGTCGGCGCTCCACCCGCGCCGCGGCCGTAGAACATCATCTCGCCGGCCGCCTCGGCCTCGACGAATACCGCATTGAATGCGTCGCGCACGCTCGCGAGGGGATGGTCGCGCGGCACCATCGCCGGATGCACTCGGACGATCACGCCCGCGCCGTCCTCCGTTCGCTCAGCCACGGCCAGCAACTTGATGACGAAGCCCATGTCACGCGCAGCGTCGACATCTGCCGAGGTCACCTCCGTGATCCCCTCGCACGACACGTCGTCGAAGGTGACGCGGGTGTGAAAGGCGAGCTCAGCGAGGATCGCGGCCTTCGCCGCGGCGTCAAGGCCCCCGACATCGGCGGTCGGATCTGCCTCGGCGTACCCCAGGGCCTGGGCCTGGGCCAGAACGTCGGCGTAGTCCGCACCCTCCTCGTCCATCTTGCTGAGGATGAAGTTCGTCGTGCCGTTGACGATCCCGAGAACCTTAAGGACGCGGTCGCCGGCGAGGGACTCGCGCAGCGGGCGCAGAAGCGGAATAGCTCCGGCGACGGACGCCTCGAAGTACAGGTCGACGCCGGCTTCCTCGGCGGCCCGATAGAGGGTTCCGCCGTCGGCCGCGAGGAGCGCCTTGTTCGCCGTGATCACGCTTGAGCCTGCGGACATCGCCTGCAGGATGAGGGTGCGCGCAGGCTCGATGCCCCCCATGACCTCGACAACGATGTCGCTGCCGCGGGCCACGAGCGCTACTGCGTCATCGGTTATGAGTTGGGCGGGAATTCCCTCGCGCGCCCTGGCCGCGTCACGGACGGCGACGCCGACGAGTTGCAGCGGCGCCCCGACCCGCGCCTCCAGATCAGCCGATTGCTCGAGCAGCAGGCGGGCCACCTGCGCACCGACGGTTCCGCCTCCGAGGAGGGCGACGGTAAGGGGTGCGGCCGACATGGCATCTCCGGATCGACTCATGCCCACCACCGGTGGTGGGGCGGGGGTCTAAGCCTCTCAGATTGGTGCGGAGGAGGACTGCCCCGGCTGAGCACCCGGGTCCAGGGACATCAGGTCGGCCTCGGTTTCCCGACGAAGGACCGTGCTCGCTAATCCCTCGCGAACGGCCATGACGGCCGGTCGTGGCAGGTAGTTGTATTGCGAGGCCATTGATCGGCAATAGGCGCCGGTGCCGGCCACGGCGATGAGGTCCCCGGGATTGAGGTCAGCGGGTAGCCACGCGTCTCGCACCACGACGTCTCCGCTCTCGCAGTGCTTGCCGACGACTCGGCACAGCATGGGCTCGGCGGTCGATTCCCTCGAGGCGAGGACGACCGTGTAATCCGCGTCGTACAAGGCGGTGCGAATGTTGTCGCTCATGCCGCCGTCCACGGAGACGAAGGTGCGCACGAGGTCGTGATCGAGTTGGACCGGCTTGACGGTCCCCACTTCGTACAGCGTGATTCCTGCGGGTCCGACGATCGCGCGGCCGGGTTCAAAGGCCATCTGCGGCACGGGGATCCCAGCTCGTTCGCAGGACTTCACGACGATGCGATCGATCGCCGCTGCCATATCCGCCACGTCGAGCGGATCATCATGTGAGGTGTAGGCAATGCCCATGCCGCCGCCGAGATCGAGCCGCTCAATGACGACTCCATCGGCGGCAAGGTCGGCAGCCAGGTCAACGATCCGCGCAGCCGCGACTTCGAAACCTGACGCATCAAAAATCTGAGAGCCGATGTGCGAATGCAGCCCCGCGAAATGAAGGGACGGCCGATCGACGATGAGTCCGACGGCGGTCGCGGCTTCGCCATTCGACAGCGACAGACCGAACTTCTGGTCCTCGTGCGCTGTCGCGATGAACTCATGCGTGTGTGCCTCGACGCCGACGGTGACGCGGACCAGAACGTTGGCTGTCACGCCGAGCCGGGTGGCGACCTCGGCCACCCGCTCGATCTCCACGAGGGAATCGATGACGATGAGTCCGACACCGACGCTCAGCGCTCGCTCGATCTCGGCTACGGACTTGTTGTTACCGTGCAGGATTATGCGCGCTGGCGGGAAGCCCGCGGCGAGAGCAACGGCTAACTCGCCCCCGCTTGCCACGTCGATCCCGAGACCCTCCTGCTCCACCCACTCGGCGATACGCGTGGCCAGGAAGGCCTTCGCGGCGTAGTAGACCGTGGCCGGCGCATCACCGGCGGCGTACGAGGTCCTGAAGGCGGCCGCTCGCGTGCGGAAGTCAACCTCGTCCAGGATGAACAGTGGCGTCCCATGGACTCGAGCAAGGTCACGAACGTCGCAGCCACCGACGACCAGGCTCCCGTCGGGACCCCGCATGGCGGTCCTGGGCCACACCGCTGGATCAAGGTCGGCGAAGTCCCCCGCCGGCTGTGGTGGCAGCCCTGCGTGGGTGACGACGTCGCCGTGCCGTGGGCCGGCGGGGTGGGCGCGCATGAGATCAGGTTAGCCAGCAGGCCAAAGGACCCTGCCGGCCGCGTTACCTGCAGCGCACCCTGGAAGTAGCCCTCCGAGAGCAACCAAGGAGGTCGACATGGCCACCATCACACCTACGCCCCACCACACGTGGCAACAGGGCCCCCTCCCAGAAATCCTCGGCTACCTCGGGTCCGCCCTTGTCGTGGGCGCGGGATTCGCCCTCGTCGCCCAATCGTGGACCACCTGGTCTCTGCCCACCCAGATCGCCATCGTGGCCGCCGCCATGGCCGCGCTGTACGTCGCGGCTGGAGCCCTCAGCCTTACCGTCGGGGGTCGGTCGAAACTTCACGACCACGTCGCCCGCCGACGCCTGGTCGGAGTGCTGGCCGCTCTGGCGGCGCCGATGGCGACCATGACCACGGGCTTGGCGCTGGAATGGTCTGGCCTGGAATTCGGCACATTTGATGAATTCCTCATGCTGATTGTCTTCAGCGTGGCGCTGGTGGCCGCTGTCTTTGCCGCATGGTGGGCGCCCGGTGTCGTTCCGACGATCGCCGTCGCACTCGCGTCGTTCATGTGGGTTTTGGCCTTCCTCGGCAGCGTCATCGCACCGCTGGAAACTCCCCTATTGGACCCGGTGATGCTCTTCGTCGGCGCGACCGGCTGGCTCATCGTGGCACCGAGACTGCTGCCACCTCGGGTCCTCTCCGAGGCCCTCGGCATGGCGGCGTTCATCTTCTTCCAGGTGCCCACGGCGATGTTCGCGCTCGATCGACCGATCGGAGTTGAGTCGGAGATCGCCACGCAGATGGACATCGCCATGTGGTTCTCGCGGGCAGCCCTCGTCGGGTTTGCCGTGGTGGCGCTGATCCTCTTCGCGCGCGGGCGCTCGTGGGCCTGGGCGGTGGGCGGAGTGGTCGCGGCCGGGGTGGGCGCGATGTCGATCGCGGGTCAGACGCTCGGATTGATCGCCGGCCTGCTCGTCGCCGGCGTCGTCCTGCTCGCCGCGAGTGGGATCTTGATCATCACCCGCACCCGACGAGAACGCGTCGAGTCGGTGCAATCGCCCGAACGGTGAGGCCTACATCCGATCCGGGGCGCTCACCCCGCAGACGCCGAGTCCGTTGGCGAGCACCTGTCGAGTAGCCGCGCACAGCCACAGACGCGCCACATGCTGGGCGGTGAGTTCTTCATCACCGCGCGGCAGCACCCGGCAGACGTCGTAAAACCGGTGGTACGCCGTGGCCAGCGACTCCAGATAGCGCGGGATGCGATGTGGTTCCCGCAATTCGGCGGCCGAGGCGATGACCGCAGGGAACTGCGCCAGGGCGAGCAGGAGGTCGCCTTCCCGCTCATGATCGAGCAGGCTCGCGTCGAAGTCGGCTGACCGCCAGTCGATTCCCGACTCGGTCGCATTGCGCAAGACGGAGGCAATGCGAGCATGTGCGTACTGCACGTAGAACACCGGATTGTCGTTCGTGCGCTTGACGAGCAGGTCGAGGTCCAGGGTCAACGGCGAGTCCACCGGATACCGGATGAGGGAGTAGCGCGCCGCGTCAACGCCAACCTCGTCGATGAGGTCCTCGAGCGTTATGAGGGTGCCTGCGCGCTTGGAGAGCCGCACCTCCTCACCGTTCTTCATCATCTTGACGAGCTGGCCAATGAGGACTTCGACATTGTGATCCATGTCGTCGCCGGCGCAGGCCGCGACTGCACGCAGGCGATTGACGTAGCCGTGGTGGTCCGCCCCGAGGAGGTAAATCGCGACGTCAAATCCGCGCGCACGCTTGTCGACGTAGTACGCCGTATCAGAGGCGAAGTAGGTCAACTCCCCGTCGGCCTTGATCAGCACGCGATCCTTGTCATCGCCAAAGTCCGTGGTGCGCAACCACACCGCACCGTCAGATTCGAAGACGTGCCCCTGATCGCGCAGCCGCGTCATGCCCCGCTCTACCGCACCGGATTCATGAAGAGACCGCTCCGAGTACCACACGTCAAAGTGCGTGTTGAATAGATCGAGGACGCGTTGCTGCTGGGTCAGCTGAACGTCGTACGCCGCTTCGCGGAAGGCGACGAGCTGCTCGTCGTCGGGCAGGGCACGGAATTCGGGGTGCTCGGCCACGATCTGCGCGGCGAGGTCGGCGACGTAAGCGCCGTGGTAGCCATCCTCGGGCACGGGGCGACCGCTTGCCAGGGCCTGAACGGAGGCGCCGAAACGGTCCATCTGAACGCCACGATCGTTGATGTAGAACTCGCGGGTCACCGCTGCGCCGTCGGACTCGAGCACGCGAGCGATCGCATCGCCCACAGCGGCCCAGCGGGCGTGACCGAGGTGGATCGGCCCGGTCGGATTGGCCGAGATGAACTCCACGTTCATCGACTGCCCAGCATGACCTGAGCCCCTGCCGTAGCGGGCACCGGACTCGACGATGTCGTGGGCGATCTGTCCCTGGGCACCCGCGGCGAGCCGAAGATTCACGAAGCCGGGTCCGGCGACCTCGGCCGCCTCAATCCCCGGCGTCTGCACGAGATGGGCGGCCAGGAGCTCGGCAATCTCCCGAGGTGGGCGACCGGCAGACTTGGCCAGCGTGAGAGCGACCGGTGTGGCGTAATCGCCGTGCTCCTTGCTGCGGGGGCGCTCGATGACCACCTCGGCCGGGAGGTCGCCACCGAGGTCGCCCTCGGCCTGCAGACGCATCACGGCGGCGCGCACGACGTCGGCGAGATCCTCGGGGGTCATGACCGGAGCGTAATGGGCTCTGAAGTCACGGGAAGGGCCGGACTCGCCCTGCTCCCCTCCATCGCGTGCTACCGTTCCGGTCGGCTGTACTGCACATGAACCACCGTTCGCGGTTCCCTGCCGGGCTCAGGCTCGACGCGGATCCTTTAGTTCTAGGGGCAACCCCCTGGGCGGGACGTCGGCTCGCAAGATCAGCCCGTCGGGCGAGGTGCCCGGCGACACGTATCCGCATTATGAGGATCTAGCAGTAGGAGTTACCCCGCATGGCACAGGGAACTGTCAAATGGTTCAACGCCGAGAAGGGCTTCGGTTTCATCGCGCAGGCTGACGGGGGTGCCGATGTTTTCGTGCACTTCACCGCCATCCAGGCCGACGGCTACCGCAGCCTCGACGAGAACCAGACGGTCGAGTTCGACATCGTCCAGGGCCCCAAGGGTCCGCAGGCAGACAACGTTCGCATCGTCTGAAGAACCGATCGCAGCGAAGAAGGCCCGTCCCCTCGGGGGCGGGCCTTCTTCCTTTTGTGCATTTCCTCCCCCAAAAAAAGCGAGGAAACGTCCGAGTGGACGAAGCGCGGCGCATCGGGTGAAGATGGAGCCCATGAGCGACGACATCGAACGACTCCTGGCCGAGGTCAACAAGTCGACGTCGAGCCCGGCGGCGCAGGGTCAGCCGGGCGCCACCCCCGCGCGCAAACCCTCCTCAGAAGTCGACCGATCAGCGGACAAGCCTGGCGGCCGACTGGCCTTTGCCGTCATCAGCGCCGTTGTCTTCGGTGCTATCGCCTTCGGTGTCGGCGTCTTCACACCGTTCGTCCTGTCCGGCACGTCGATGGGGGTTGGCGCCGCAATCGGCTCCTTCATTACAGCGATCATCGCTGGGCCGCCGCGCTGGTTCTCCTCATAGTCACGACTGTTACCCTCGTGACGCCCTGGCCCCCGTAGCTCAGGGGATAGAGCGCCGGTTTCCGGTACCGAAGGTCGCAGGTTCGAATCCTGCCGGGGGCGCCCAAACGCAAGCGGCCCGAACCTATGCTGCCCCCATGGCCACCACCGGAAGGCCCCGATGACTGCCCGTGACCGGCTTGACCCGGAGACCCGCGATGGTCTCGATCTCTTCCTCGCCGCGGTGCCCGGTGGTTTCGGAGCGATCGACGACATCGTCCAGCGACGCGCTGTTGCCGCGGAGTTCCTCCAACTCACCACGGCCGGTCTTCCCCCCAACGACCAGGTCATCAGCCAAGAGCGCGTCATCACCGGACCGCCGGACAACCCCGAGTTGACCGTTCGTGTCTACACGCCGGCTCGGGCAACGGGCGTGCGCCTCCCGGGAATCTTGATGATCCACGGTGGCGGCATGGTCATGGGCAGCGTCGCAGCCGAGCACATCAAAGCCGAAACCTACTGCGAGTCCGTCAACGCTGTGATCGTGTCCACGGACTATCGCAAGGCACCCGAGCACCCCTACCCCGCAGGCCCGGACGACTGTTACGCCGCGTTGAACTGGATGGTCGATCACGCCGACGAGCTGGACATCGACCCCACGCGCATCGCCGTGCTGGGAGGCAGCGCCGGCGGCAACCTCGCGATTAGTACGACGCTGCGGGCCCGTGACCTCGCGGGTCCAGCCATTGCCTACCTCATGGCCCCGTATCCCATGCTCGATGAGCGCAATGTGACCCCGTCGAGCCATGAGATCACCGACATCGGCGTATGGGATCGCACCACGAACGTGGAGGCCTGGGACTGGTACCTCAACGGGCAGTCGCCCGACGCCTACGCCGCTCCGGCCCACGCCGATGACCTCTTCGGACTGCCGCCCACGTTCATCGATGTCGGCACCCTCGACGCCTTCCGCGATGAGGACATCGCCTTCGTCGGCCGCCTGGCCATGGCCGGCGTACCCGTCGAGTTCCATCTCTACCCCGGCGCCTTCCATGCCTCGGAGGTCTTCGCCCCGGCCGCCGAACTGAGTCAGCGCATCACGGCTACGCGGATCGCGGCGCTGCGCCGCGCACTGCACGGCTGATAACCCCGCACAAGTAGCATCACCGGGTGCTCGCCGCCTGGGAAGTCATGGCCCTGGCGATTGCGGCGATCCTCATCATCGGCGACTTCGTCCGACGAACCCATGGACCGCGGGCAGCCCTCGTCATGCTCGCGCTGGCCGGCGCCTCGCTCAGCGTCGTCTGGATCGCCTACGAGGTGTGGCCGCTGGAGCAATGGCGCCGCGGCAATCTGGTGGTCGGGCTCGCGATCTTCGCTATGCCAGCCCTCGCGGGGTTGATCATCGCAGGACGACGCGGGCGCCTCACTCGTGCTGCCCTCGGCTACCTCGCGGTCCTCTGGGCCACTCCAGCCGTGCTCCTTCACCTGAGCCAGGTGCGACTCTTCAACGGCAGTGGTGATCCGTCGTTCGCGCACTCGATGTGGTGGGCCGCGGTCACCCTGGCCATCTACATCGCCGTTCCCGTCGCCTATGCACTTCTTACCGGTCAGGCGATCCGCTCCTACGGCTTGTCGCTGGGCTTCGTGCGATCCGAGGCCATCTTCATCGCCCTCATCGCCCCGGCGATTGTCGCGCTCGTCTGGCTGGTCTCCGCCGATGAACGCTTCTTGCGCACCTACCCCTTCTATGACTACGAGTCCGGCGGCGACAACGCCATCGGCAAACTCATCATCTTCGAATTGGCTTACGGCCTGACATTCGTGGCACTGGAATTCTTCTTCCGCGGTTTTCTGGTTTTCGCCGGGCAACCGGTTATGGGCATCCACGCGGTGCCGGTCATGGCCTTTGCCTACTGCCTGCTACACCTGGGCAAGCCCATGCCCGAGTGCGCTTCGAGCCTCATCGGCGGACTCATCCTGGGGTACGTCGCCCTGCGGCTGCGATCCATCGCGGCAGGTGTCGTGGCCCATCTCACGATGGCGTGGGGCATGGACGCATTCGTCGTCGGTCGCAGTTGACGCTAGGACCGCTTCGCGGCGGCAGCTAGGGCGCTGCCGAACTTCGGAGTTAGGCCCAGGTAGCCCGCGAGTTTGGCTGCATCCCCCGTGCGCGCGTGCAGGAGCCCCAGCAATGTGCCGTAGGCGCGCGCTCTGCGACGTCGACCACCTAGATCGACCTTGACCCCCTTGGGCAGGGCACGGGCACGTGCCCAAGCCCGAGCAACGTCTCCTTCGGGGCTGGTCGTCCAGCCGAGCATCTCCGGTTGAATCAGCGGAAGTGATTCGCGTGCGAACAGCACTCGCTGGAGGTCCGAACCGTGCCGCCACCCGCCCGCGACTTCCTCGAGCGGAGTGGAAGTCGCCGGGAGCGCCTCCAAGAGAATGACGTCGTTCGGCTGCCGTGCCAAGAGCACCAGCAGCCGTCCTTTGTCATCACCCACGGCATCCGCAACCTCGTAGTGCGAGATCAGTTGAGCCATGGGCTCAGCGACCGTCTCGCGGTAGTGGGCGAGTTCACGCTCGACTCCTTCGATGTCAACGATTGAGGAGTCCCAGCGCTTGGCAACACGATCGTGACGCAGCGTCGGTGCCTCACCCGCCTTCACTAGTCGATCGGCAGCCGCCTGCGCGCTGGCACCCACGGCATCGCGAGTGGCACGCGTCGCCATGCCTAGTGCCCGTTCCGTGCGCGCGTGCAGCGGTGCGTGCGCCAACGAGGTCACAGATCGGCGATACCCCTCGGCGAGGTCCGCGACGCAGCGGTGGCCTTCATGCTTGGACACCCGACGTGCGAGGGCAACGATGTCCAACTCCCACGGTCCAGGTAGCGCGTCGTCGACATCGGTCACGTCGAGCACGGCAACCTCCGCTGACCCGTTGACCGGCATGATCGACGCAACGCCTGCATCGCCCACGAGCCACACATCGATCCCCGTTGCGGCCGAATCCAACGCCTCCGCGAAATCGATCTCCTTGCGTAGTAGGCGGCCCTGGTGCTCGCGTTCAGTCGACGGCGGACCGGTAGGCACGCGCGGAGGGTCCGCATATTCGCGGCGCCCCGTGGTTTGGGGCATCTCATTCATCTTCTGACTCCCGACTGCCAGACGTGACGGATCGCTGCCCGGACGGTATCGGTCGCGAGGTACGTCGTGTCCAGATGGGCGGTGAGGGCCCGTCCGGCGGTCCCGAGAAGTCGCGGCAACGCCTCCACCCCGGACACGTCAGCACTGATCATGGGCACGAATGCATCGTGGGCCGCGGGGAACCGCGGATGCAATCCGCGACCGAGGGGCACCGGATCCAGCAGGTGTACGACATTGAGCCAGCCGCCAACACGGTCATAGGGAAAAACGTCCGCCACCGGGAGCTCGCCGTGAACGGCCTCATGGCCCAAGGGGCTGCCGACAGTGACAAGCAGGTCGAGTTCGACGTGCGGGTCGAGGAGCAGATCAAGTGCCACCACCGATCCCAAGGAGTGCGCGATTAGTACACGTGGGCGGGGAGCCATGAGCACGGATCGCCGGACACGATGGGCGACGGCATCTCGACGCTGCGCATCGTCGAGATAGCGACCGACCTGATCCAGTCCGAACAGTGAACTGCGAATGAGTCGGGCGAGCGGGAGACGCGTTGAAAGATCGCCCGGCCGCGGTAGTCCAGACGGCCAGGCCATCCCCTCCGGCAGCGCGTCGCCATCGCGTCGCACTCGCTCGCCGAGGTCCCGCTGGCGGTCGAGGTATCGCAGTCGCGCTCCATCATCGACGAGCGGGCGCTCGAACGACTGCGGCGATCTGCGGCGCAGGGTCGCTTCCGGCCGCAGGAGATCGGCGTACGTCGGGGCGGTGAACGCCATGCCGTCGTCGAGGTCGGCGAGTGGACGAGCCCAGTCCGGACGCACGCCGCCAACCCCATGGAGAAAAACGACGGATCCGGCGCTACTCACCCGTGCAGCGTACGTCGGCACACCGATCACCACCCCGCGCTGGCCTCGACATGCCGCCGCAGCGGCCCCACATGTGACACCACAGGGGCGGTTGAGAACAGAAAAATCGCGTGTGACTCACGTGATCAAAGTTGTTCAAAAAAGTGCGCGAAACCCCTTGTCGGTCCTTGCTTCCGGGAGTAGAAATACCTCACCAACCGGGCAACCGGGAGGTGCGGAAAACCGAAGAGGCGATCAGGTGCAAACCAGGTCGCGGGCAACCGTCCGAGGCAAGTGCCTTGGCTTGGACCTTGAGGAAGACCGCGGAAAGGCAAGCGGGTGGCTTAAGCCACCGCGGCGGCGACCCGGCAACGGGAGCGACGGGCGCGAGCAGGCACGCTGGCGTTCCTCCGAAAGGAGAGCCGCAAAACGCGCCGATCCAGGGCAAGGCCCCTCGAACTCATACTTCGAGGGGCCTTGTCCTTGTCTAGACCATGACCGTGGCCAAACGGCGGCGCCACGCCGTAGAGATCCTGGGGTTTGAGGTGAATTCACACCCCGTGCGGGGCCTACCTCACCTGCCGTAATACGCCGACAGGCGTGCAAATCCCTCGTCAATCGACACCCGCGGCGACCACTGTAGGGCGGTGCGCACCTCACGCTGATCGAACCAGTGCGCGGTCGCCAACTGTTCAGCGAGGAACGACGTCACCGGAGGCTCGCCCGACCGACCGGTGCGCTCCCACCATTCCTCAACCACTCGCCCGCCGGCCCTTGCCACGGCGTACGGGACCTCCCGACTCGGCCCGGCCGCTCCGCCGGCGCGCGCGATGCGCGTGACCATCTCCAGCACCGTGCGCGGCTCGCCGTTGGAGACAACGAACGCTCGACCCCGCACCGCAGGTGCGGCTGCGCGATGGACCGCCGCCGCGATCGCGTCGCCCGCGTTGTCGATGTAGGTGGTGTCGATCAATGCAGCACCTGAACCAATGGTTACGAGGCGCCCACTGCGAGCTCGATCGATGATGCGTTCGGTCAACTGACTGTCCCCGGGACCCCAAACCAGGTGAGGGCGCACGACAACGACGGCCATGTCATCACTGTTCGCATCGAGAGCCAGCAACTCCGCAGCCGCCTTGCTGCGCGCATAGTTTCCGCGCGCCGCCACTGGATCAGCGGTCCCCGCGGGGGCCCCAACAAGCGCTCGTCCTGTGTGCGCCACGGAGGGAGATGACACCATCACCAGCCGGCCGACACCGGCCGCGCGAGCCGCATCGACGACTGCCGCGGTGCCGGCAATATTGATGCGCTCGTAGTCCTCCCACGGGCCGACGATGTCGACCCGCGCGGCCGCATGCACGACCGCGTCAGCTCCGCGAAAGGCCGCGGTCAGATCATTGGCGTCCCCGGTGATATCAGCACGAACTTCATTCACCCCGATCGAACGCAGCGCATCGCTGATCGTGCCGCGCTGCAAACTCACGACATCGCAGCCGTCGTGCACCAGCGCGCGCGCCACTGCTCCACCGACTACGCCGCCCCCGCCGGTGATGACGATGCGCTCAGGCATCGTCGCCGTCACCCGCTAACAGTTCGGTCGCTTCCGCGGCAACGCGCGCGCGATCCACCTTCGATCGGTGGCGCACGTCCACAGGAATTTCACGCATGGTCAACACCGCGGCGACGTCGATCCCGGTCGCCTCCCGCACCGCCTCGCGAATGCGCATCACTAGATCGACGTCGGCCGGACCCAGGGCCGGTCCTGGCACCTGAAGGACAACCACAACAGCCTGCGTGCCAGCAGGCCCAACCCCCACACACGCCGACAGCACCGCACCGGCCGCCCGCTGCGCTGCGAGTTCGACACCGACGGGGGTGAGCGGCCCATCGGCCGTCGTGATGACGTGGGCGAGTCGACCCTCAACCCACAATCGGCCCTCCTCATCGAGGTGCCCCACATCGCCGGTGCGGTGCCACCCCTGCGGTGTATCCGCTCGATCCTGGACTCCCCAACGACGGTCGTACCGATCGCGCATCCATGGCGCCCGCACGACGATTTCTCCGGTAACCCCGGAGCTGGTCGTTATGTCATCGGCCGACGACCCATCGGCCGCGAGCGGCGCGATAGCGACGTCCACACCGGCGAGGGGGCGCCCGACCAGAACTCCCGAGCCCTGCGCCGACACCAACTCGGCCAGGTCGGTTGCCGTCAGAGGTAGAGCCTCGGTCATGCCGTACGGCGTACTGCACCGTGCGGTCGGCACCAGGGCCGACGCCTCGGCGAGCAACTCCACCGGTACTGGGGCCCCGGCGACCAGGATCTCGCGCAGCGTGTGTAGATCCGAACGCTGACCAGGGGTGAGGAAGTCAGCCGTGGAGACGATGCCCCGAAGACCGGTCGGCGACGCCCACATGAGCGTGCCACCGACGGCGGCCGTTGCCTCGGCGAAGGACGTCGACGTTAACGTCGACGCGTCCGTCAGATCCATGTTCGGAATGGCGGACGCAATGCCCAGAGCAGGGCCAAGCACAGCCCAAGGGGCGAAGGCGGCGACCAGGGCATCGGACTCAGTGATTTCGTAGGCGGTACGTAGGGCCTCGCGCAGTGCACGCAGCTGACCCTGGGTGTAGACGACGCCCTTCGCGGGCCCGGTCGCGCCGGACGTGAATGCCACGAGTGCGTCGACGGACGCATCGGGAGACGGCGGCATGACCACGCCGGCCTCTTCGCGTCCGCGTCGTGCCACCTCCGACAACGTCGCGTCCGCGCCAAGGAGTCGGGCCGTAGCTCCCGGACGGCCGACGAGGAACCGGCGACCGGGAATCTCCAACGTGCGCGCGAGACCGAGACCGGCGGGGATGCCGATGACATGGGTCGGCTCGGCTGAACGCAACGCACGACGCATGCCGCGCAGCCCTAGCCCTGAATCAGCAACGACGACCACAGCGCCGATGCTCCAGGTCGCGTAGACCGACGCGATGAGATCGGGGCCGGGCGTCACGAGCAGTGCCACGCGATCGCCCGGCGCCACGCCCCAAGCGATCATTCCGCGAGCAATCTCCCCGGTACGCGCGGCAAGGCGCTGCCAGCTCACTCGCAGACCCGAACGCATGTCGGCAATAGCGACACCCGTGTCCTCAGAGCGCCCCACCAGGCTCGCATTCATATCGGGAAGGTCCCTACCCACCGGCTCCACCGATGAACGCCTACCTTCCCGCAAGCGGCTGATCCACGCGATGATGTCGGGGACGCACCGTGCGTCATCCTCGGTCACGAGATGGCGGGCACCCTCGTAGCGATGCACGTCGGCGTGCGGCATGCGCGCGACGAGATCGCGCAGGTATCGGTCGGAGAACACCGGATCATCAGCGCCCCACGCGAGGAACACCGGAAGGTCCTCCAGGTGAGTGATGCCTTCGGCGATGGCGTCGAGCGTCGGCGCACTGGGGTGGTCCGCCTCCAGCGGAATATCTGCCACGAAGTCCATGACGGCCGTGCGGTCCCGCGCGCTCGCATAGGGCGCGGCGTACGCGGCAACAACCTCGCTCGGCAGTCGCCGGGATAGTGCCGTCGTGCCGCGTACGAAGGCTCGACTCCCCCGAGTTACCCACGGCAGTAGTGCCCGAGAGCGGGCCAGTCTGATAAGTCCCGGCGCACGCGCGCCCGCCGGCTGATGCACGGCCGTGTTGGTGAGCACGACGCCCACCACCAGATCCCGGTGCTCCAGGACCCAGCCGAGTGAGATGGGGCCACCCCAGTCGTGGGCGACCGTCACCACCGGTCCGGTGACCCCCATCGCATCGGTGAGGGCGGCAAGATCGGCCACCCGATCGGCGAGACGACGCGGTTCACCCCGCGAGGAGTACCCCATGCCCAATTGGTCGACGGCGATGACGCGCCAGGTGGGCGGGGCTTGCGCAAGGAGCCGTCGCCACAGGTAGGACCACGTGGGGTTGCCATGGACGGCGAGGACGGTGACCTCAGGCGTCCCTAGCGCGGGCCGCTCCAACACGTGCATCGTTCCCCGGCCCGGCAACTCGATCATTCGTGACCATGCTGGATCCAATCCAGGCAGGTCCGTCGGCGGCAGATGTGCGGCCGTCATTGCGGCTACCAGGAGATTTCGATGACGCTGGCGTTCAAACCCGAGCCGATGCCGAGGCAGCCGATGCGCTGCCCTCGCTGCAATTGGTCGGACTGCAGGGCGAGCGTCACCGGGATGGACGCGGGCCCGATATTGCCGTACATCGGGAACGTGAGCGGGACGCGATCGGGGTCAATGCCGAGGGCACCGCAAATGGCCTGCGTGTGCACGTTGGACACCTGGTGGATCACGTAGCAGTCGAGGTCCGCCCAGTCGAACTCCTCAGCTGCTTCCTTCCACAGTTCGCCCGACAGTTGCAGCCCGGCCTCAAGAAGAGCGCGCGAGTCGGTGACCATGCGATTCATGTCCCCGACGCAGATGCGATGGTGCTCGGTCGCCGCGCGTGAGACGCCTCCGATGAGGCGGTGACCATCGGGATGGGCGGATGCACGACCAAGAACCATCGCGGCACCACCTGAACCAAGGGTGAGGGACGCAAAATCCTCGAAGATATGGGCCACCGTGGTGTCCGGCCCCTGCAGGCGCGCAATGGTGCGCTCCTGTAGTTCGCGCGACCCCTCCCCATCAACGATGAGTGCGTAGTCGATCTGACCCGCATCAATCAGGGTGCCAGCCAGATGCATGCCATTGACAAAGCCAAGGCAAGCATTGGACAGGTCAAAGTTGATGCAGTGCGGGGGGAGACCAAGCTGATGATGGATATCGACGGCCGCGGACGGTTCAAGATGTGCACGTGACACGGCGGTGTCAATCAGCAGTCCGATGGCGCCGGGCTCGATCTCCGCGGCCTCGATCGCCTTGCGGCCCGCCATGGCCGCCGCATCGGCGAAGGAGACACCCTCGGGCCACCAGCGCCTCTCCCGGATGCCGGCCAGGCTCTCCAGAAGACCCGGTCGCACCTCGAGCCGTGCGTAGGTATCGGCGAGTTGCTCGTCGATCCATGCCGACGTCACCGCGGTGGGGGCCTCAACCTGCTCCACCGACACGATGGCGGTGTCCTGGAACCTGAAGGTGGCATTGCGGGCCTGCGGCTGCGTCATGGATCCCTTCCCGGCGCTCGCTGCGCCCTCCGCGTACGAAGGGCCGTTGCTCCCAGACGTAGGGCGCCACCTTCCACGCAAGGGACGAGTGTGTCACGGGCACCCGCTCAGGTCACGCCGGGCCGGTCGTGGCGCCACGGCGCTCACCTCACATGGGCTGTGCCGTCAGTCGAGGTCGTCGCCGGACTCGCGGCCATGCATATCGGCCAAGAACTGCTCCACCTGAGCGGCGATTTCATCGCCGGAGGCCACCCGGCCCTCGGGAGCGAGTTCGGAGGCACCCCCGGCGGCGTTTCCGGTACGAAGTGCGGCCATCTGGTCGTACTGCTGCTCGAGGGCCCGAACGATGGTGACGAACTCCTCGTTGTTCTGCAGCTGCTGGGCGATCTCGCCCTCAGCGCGCGACGCCGGAGCTCGCAGGTCATCGACCGGCAGGACCAGACCCGTGGCCTGGCTCAGCGCCTCCACCATGGCGATCGCGGCTGCGGGGTACTCGAATTGGCCGAGGTAGTGGGGCACATGCGTCGCGATGCCGATGGCGTTCTCTCCCGCTTGGCTCAGTGACAGTTCGATGAGGCCGCCGATGTGGCCAGGCACCTGGATGTTGCCCGCCGTGTGCGGAGCCTCGACGAGGGACGCAACGTTGCCGTGGATCGTGATGCCGAGCGGGCGCGTGTGCGGAGCCGGCCACGGAATAGCCGACAGGCCCACCGTCAAAGTGGTCCCGGTCGTGCGGACCAGGTCAACGATGGCCGCACCGAACCGCTGCCACTGATAGTCCGGCTCAGGTCCGCTGAGGAGAAGGAACGGCGTTCCCGCATCATCGAGAACCTCATGCAGGGCGATCTGCGGCATATCGACAGCAGCAAAGTGGTCGGTCACGAAAGTGAGGACGGGGCGACGCGCGCGGTAGTCGAGAACCTCATCCACGTCGAAGGTGGCGAGGAGGCGATGCTCCCGGGACTGCAGCAGGCGGGATGCCATGGCGGTCGCGCCGCCGGCGTCGAGGAATCCGGTGAAGGCATGAACGAGGACCGAGCGTCCCTCCACGGGGGTCGGCTCACCGTGCCAGGTGATGAGATCGGCCGGATTGCGCATGTGTGTCCTCCTTGCGAATGCTGTGGGGTCCAACGCTCGAGGTCCCGGACTTGTTCCCAAGCACCCCCGCCCATCAGCCGCGCGTGCGCGCTAGGAGGCGTCGGACTCCTCGTGATCGACTGGGACGCCACCCCGGGTGCGATTGCGGGTGCGCTTGGCCGCCGATGATGTGTCCCCAGCAGAGGACTTGCCAGAGGACTTGCCGGACGACTTGCCAGAGGATTTGTCCGAGGACTTGGCCGACTTGTCCGCGGAGGACTTCTTGGCCGACGGCTTCTTGGCGGCCTTCTTCGCGGCCTTCTTCGCGGCCTTCTTTGCCGCTGGCTTGCCGACCGAGGTCGGGGTGGGAGGTGGCTTGGGAGCCGGCTTGGCGGCTTCTGCCTTGGGAGCGGCGCCCTTGCCGCTAGCGGCCTTGGCCCCAGCCCCCGCTTCGTCCTGACGGTCACCGGTCGTTTCGGCTGCCTCACCTGCCTCGCTCGCAGCGAGATCTTCAGCCGCGGCCTTGGCCGCTCCCTTGATCGTCTCGGCCGTCTCGCTGGCGGCGCTGGCGGCCGCATGGGCCGCCGCTCCGGCGGCAAGGGTGGTGGTATCGGCCGCCGTCGACGCGGCGGCACCCGCCTGAGCGGCACCGGCCGACACCGTGTCCGCAACTGATCCGGGCAGTCGCACCGCATGAGCGGCGTCAGACACCGTCCGAGCTGCGTTGTCCGCGACGCCCGCCGCCATGCCCGCAGCGCCGGATACGCCGGCCGACGCTCGGTCGGCGTACGAGGAGACCGCCCCGGCCCACGCATCGGCCCGCTGGGCGACAGGGCTGGTGTCGCGGTACTTCTTCCAGGCGGCAACTCCGGCAACCGCACCAGCCGCAGCGGCGGCGAGGACGAAGACCTTGCGCATGGCGAACTCCCTTCGTGACAGCCCCGACCGTAGCAAGGACGGCCCGACCCCTCCCGGTTTCGGTCAGTTGTGGTCACTTTCCGGCGCCGAACACCGGCCAACGCGGTCCAAAACCGCTGGATCTAGCGGCCCTTGAGGTAGGCGCGGAAGAGTTCGAGTGGTGCGTTTCCGGCCAGGAACCGATCCCGCTCGGTATCGGGCAGGGCCAACGCGTGCTCGCACACGCGCGCCCACGCCATCCCCACGCCCCGCGTGAGCGACCCGGCCACTGTGGCCGAGATCGCCGAGGTGGCCACCTGGCCGCCGGGGATGAACTTGAGCAGGCTCGTCACGAGGTAGCGGCCTGCCATGGTGGCCCCGCCGGTAAGCACCAGCGCGCCAGCCGCTGCCAACGCACGCGATCGATCGGAGGGCAGTCCGTATGCGGCGGTGAGCCGCGCAATCATCGCTACCTGCGTCGGAACCAAGATGGCCGCATCCGAGAAAGGGATGGGAGTGGCGCCGACGCCAGCCGCGACCGCAACCGACGTATTGATAATCGCCTTCGCAGCCTGTCTTTTACGCTCCCAGTCGAGTATTTGCGCCGCGGTCAGTGCCGCCGTCGCCACCTCCGGCACCACGAGGTACGTCGCATCCAGCAATTCCTGCAGCCCGAACACCGGCGTACTGGTGAAGGGATCCTCCAGCGCATTCGTCAGCAGGACCTTGCCGGACGGCCGCAGCGGCAGGCCGAGGCTCTCGATGTAGGTGGCGAGTTCGACCGCCTCCGGGTGAGGTACGCCGTCTCGTGTCGGCACCTGCGTGATCACCAAGACGACAGGCAGGCCCAAATTGGAGATGGCCCGCACGAACTCCGCCTGCCGGTCCTCGAATCGGCGGTCGGACCAGCGGACGAGGTACCAGGCGGCGTGGATGCGCTGGTCCATCGGAAGACCGCGGGTGCCTTCGACGCGCTCTCGCAACGCCTTGAGGATTTCATCACCGGAGTGCCCGGTCTCGAACCCCTCGGAGTCATACAGGCCCAGCAATCCGCCCGGATGCCGGTAGTAGACCAGGCCCTGCGTGACCGGTCGACCCACGCCTGTTTGCGCCACCTGGGCACCGAAGATCGCGTTGACGAGGGTGGACTTGCCGACGCCGGTCTTGCCGAAGACCGCCAGGTTGAAGCAGCCCAGCGCGTCAAAGGCCTCCCCCAGACGCGCCCCGAAGAGCCGCTCCACCTCGCTGCGATCGATATCGCGACCTGCCACCTCGTCTGCCATGAGTCCACGGTACGGCGCCATCGCTCGTGACGTCGGCTCGTACAACAAGGTGCTTGGCACCAGAACACTCCACCCCGCGGGTTACCGTGGACCGATGGGCAAGGTCCTGGCCGTGGTCGTTTCGGCGCTGGTCCTCGTGGGGGTGACCCTCGCGGGGGCCTTCGTCGTGCTCGGCGGCGTCGACTGGCTGCGTGACCGGCAGGCGATCGTCGTCCCCGAGGAGTACCGAGTGGTCATTCTGGCCGCCGCCGAGCGCTGCCCGGTCGTGCCTCCCGAGGTGCTCGCCGCGCAACTCGCCTCCGAGAGCAGCTGGGATCCCTACGCCGTCAGTCCCGCCGGAGCTCAAGGCCTCGCGCAATTCATGCCTGCCGTGTGGGAGCAGTACGCCGTCGACGGCGATGGCGACGGCGTCATCGACGTCTGGAATCCCGTGGACGCCATCCATTCGGCCGCCGAACTCAACTGCGTGAACGCCGCCCTCGTCGCTGACGTACCCGGTGACGAGGTGGAGAACATCCTGGCGGCGTATAACGCAGGCTTCAACCAGGTCGTGAAGTACGAGGGCGTGCCCCCGTTCCCCGAGACCGAGGCCTACGTCGAGCGCATCCTCACCCGGGCCGAGCGCGTGCAGTTCTAGCGCCGTCGAGTGCTACGCCCGCGGATTGCCAAACATGTCGCTGGCGCCGCGAGCATCGGCCACCAGGCCGGATACGACAGCACCCAACTCGGCTGGTGTCCAGCCACCGGACTCCTTCGCCGCCGTCGGGCCCTTGACCCACGGTTCCGCAACGCCGATCTCATTTCCGGTGATCGTGAAGACCCGACCGGTTACGCCCGCCGACTGCGCGGAGCCAAGCCAGACAACGAGCGGGGAGATGTTCGCGGGGGCCAGCGGGTGGTAACCGCTCGCGTCGGGAGCCACCTTGGCCAGCTCCTCGAACAGTGGCAGCCCCTCCGTCATGCGGGTGAGCGCGACCGGCGCGATGGCATTGACCGTGACGCCGATGCGAGCGAGCTCATCGGCGAGGATCACCGTCATCGTCGCGATGGCCGCCTTCGCCGCACCGTAGTTGGCCTGCCCGATGTTGCCGAAGATGCCGCTCGGCGACGAGGTATTGATGATGCGCGCATCGTTGGTCTCCCCTGCCTTGGCTCGGGTCCGCCAGTAGTCCGACGCATGTCGCGATACCGCGAAGGTTCCGCGCAGGTGGACGGCGATCACGGAGTCGAACTCGTCGGGTGTCATGTTGACGAACATGCGATCGCGGAGAATGCCCGCGTTGTTGACGACCACATCCAGGCCACCAAAGGCATCGAGTGCTGCCCCGATGATGCGACCAGCCCCGTCATAGTCGGTGACGTCGTCGGCATTGGCGACGGCTTCGCCGCCCATGGCGCGAATCTCCTCGACGACCTGGTCAGCAGGGCTCGCATCAGCACCACCGCCATCGACGGTTCCTCCGCGGTCGTTGACCACAACCCTGGCACCTTCACGTGCGAAGGCCAACGCGTGCTCACGGCCGATGCCGCGCCCGGCTCCCGTGATGACGACAATGCGACCTTCACAGATCCCCGACATGCTGCCTCCTGATCGACGGTTGGCCTGCTCTCTGCTTCGGAAGGCTAGTGCGCACCGACACAACCGCCCACGCGGGCATCATCGGCGGTGCTACGTTCGCCGACATGGCCGGGGCACCCCGGCAGGCGCACGGAGGGCGGTCATCGTGGCGGACATTGACTGGGACCGGCTGCGAGAAGCAGCCGTGGCCGCTCTGAGTCACTCGTACTCGCCGTACTCGAATTATCCGGTCGGTGTTGCCGGATACGCCGATGACGGTCGCCTGGTGTGGGGTGCCAATATCGAGAACGCCAGCTACGGCATCACGCTGTGCGCGGAGTGCTCGATGGTCTCCATGCTTTTCGCCACCGGAGGTGGCACGCTCACCGCGGCGTACTGCGTCGACGGACGGGGCGAACCGCTCATGCCGTGTGGCCGCTGCCGGCAGCTCCTGTACGAACATGGCGGTCCACACATGCGCATGATGACGCCGCAGGGAATCCAGACGATGGATGAAATCTTGCCGCAGGCCTTTGGCCCGCACGATCTCGAGATCGCTGCCGCTATCGAGACGCAGTGATGCGAGTGACAATGCGACCGGTGATCGGCTTCCACGCCTGTCGCTGATGAGATCGGCGGCTACCCCAGGGCGAGCACTTCGGTGATGCTCCCTCGCAACGCGCGCATCTCGATATCGGCCCGTGCGCGGGCGGACCCGAGATCGCCATCGACCGGGACCTCCACCTGCAGGTAGCACTTCAATTTGGGCTCGGTACCGCTCGGCCTCACGATGACGCGGGCGCCCGCCATGGCGAAGCGCAGGCCATCGGTGGGCGGCAGCCCATCAGCGCCCTCCTCGAGATCGACCACCACGCTGACCGGACGACCACCGAGCACGCTGGGCGGCTCCCGACGGAGCCGCGCCATCGCGTCACGAATCAACTGCAGATCGTGCACGCGGAACGACACCTGCGAGGTGACGTGCAGCCCGTAGCGTCGCGCGAGATCGTCGAGGACATGCTGGATCCCACGCCCCTCGGCGGCTAGGTGCGCTGCCATTTCGAGCATGAGCAGCGATGCCGTGATGCCGTCCTTGTCCTTGACGTACGCCGGATCACAGCAATAGCCGAGCGCCTCTTCATATCCAAAGATCAACTCGGGGACCTTGGAGATCCACTTAAAGCCGGTCAACGTCGTGGCGTATCCCAGACCGGCGTCTTCAGCGATGCTGCGGAGCAGGGTGCCCGATACGATCGATTCGGCCATCGTTCCGCTGATCGGCGTACCCGCGCGACGCATCCGCTCAACGGTCCACCACCCAAGCAGCGAACCGACCTCATCTCCGGTCAACATGCGATAGGAGCCGTCGGCCGTACGAAGCCCCGCGGCTGCCCGATCAGCATCGGGATCGTTGGCGATGATGATGTCGGCATCGACCGCGGCGGCTTCGGCCAAGGCCAGATCCATGGCTCCGGGCTCCTCCGGATTGGGGAAGTGCACCGTCGGGAAGCGGCCGTCCGGGGCAAATTGCGCCGCCACCGGAACCGGCACGGGGAACCCGGCCCCTTCTGCGGCGCGCATGAAGACCTCGCCGCCGACTCCGTGCATGGCGGTGTACACGGCACTGATGCTCCGGGGTCCTGGCGGAAGCAGCTCAATGGCGCGCGCGACATAGGCGTTCAGTACTCCCTCGTCCAAGGTGACGTACTCGTCCGAGGTAGGGATATCGGCGATGGGGCCCACGGCCGCGATGCATGCGGCTATGTCCGCATCCGCTGGCGGGACGATCTGGCTACCGTCACCGAGGTAGACCTTGTAGCCGTTGTCATCCGGGGGGTTGTGCGACGCGGTCACCATCACCGCGCCACTGGTGCCCAGGAACCCGATCGCGAACGCCGTCACCGGAGTCGGCAGTGGGTGCGACAGCACCATGGCCGAGATTCCCGCACCGGCCATGATGCGCGCAGTGTCGTGTGCGAAGACATCAGAGTTCCGTCGCGCGTCGTAGCCGATGACGATGGAGTGCCCACCCGTAGCACGCAGATACGCCGCGAGTCCGGCAGCAGCCCGCATGACGACCACGCGGTTCATCCGATTGCTCCCCGGGCCAAGCGGCCCACGCAGACCCGCGGTGCCGAACTGCAGCGTGCCGGCGAAAGCGTCAGCGAGCTCATCGATGGCGGCTCGATCACCCGATTCGCACCGCTCGACCAGGGCTTCGAGGCTCGCACGGGTCACCTCATCGGGATCGATGGCGAGCCAGTCACGCGCTGTTCGCAGGAGATCGGCGAGACTCATCGAAAACCCTTCCCAGAAGATGCCATTGGGTCGCCAGCTCAGGACGACAGCAGTCGCTGTTGCAGATAGGCGAACAGCACGTCACCGGAGTATTCACTGAAGCGATGGAGTTCTTCAGAGGTCGCGGTCACCTGGTCACCTTCGAGCCGATTGAGCAGTACCGCGCAGATCATGGCGAACGAGGAGAAGCCCCATGAGTTGAGGTATGCGGCGAGCATGGCGCCTTCCATCTCGATATTGCGCACGCCGTTGGCGTGCAGCCACTCCAGGAACTCCTGTTTCGTCTGCGCGGTCTCAAGGCGAATGGCTCCGTCGAGACGGAATTGCTCGAGGAAGAACTCGTTGGTGGCAATGGTCTTGCCCTCGACGATCGACAGATCGGAGTCGGCATTCGCAGCGAGGATGTCTGCGCGAGTTTGCGCCGGGAACCCACCATCGAACCAATACGTGCCAAGGCCACCTTGCATCAGGCGATAAGGCTGCAAGTCCGGCATGACTCCAGCCTCCGATACGACGATCGTGCCACCGGGTAGGCCCACCCCACCGCTCGTGCCGACACGGGCCCAGAAGACGTCGTCCAGCGCAACAAGGTCACCGCGCTTGAGGAAGTAGGCCATCCGCATGAGTTCCTGGACGGCGATCGATGCGCTCGGCATCCCCATGCCATGCGAGCAGAAGAGAACACCGCCGGTGTAGCGCGTGACGAAGCGGTCCTCCTTGGGGAAGGCCACGATGTGCGGGTCACCGCTCATCGCGCTCCATCGCTCCGCGAACTCCTTGATGCGGTCGCCGGACCCGGCCATGATGATGGCCCGCACTCCACGTAGCCGGTCCAGGATCGGATCGTCGCTCGCCACCCCGAAGTGGTAGTAGACATCGACCTGGCTGCCGTCGAGGACCGCGTCGAGGAACTCGTGGTTGATGTTCTCGGTCTTAATGACGCCTCCTCGATGGCGCTCTCCGACAGAGCGACCGTCTCTCGGCACCTTAGCGCCGGACGTCCACCGCGAGTGCGCAGAAGGGGGAAGGACCTAACCGAGGATGCCGCGGCGGACGAGGTCAAGGATGTGATCGGCGTCGACCCCCCAGCCGCGAAGTGCGTCGGGAGACGAAGCCGAAGGGATAGCGGCGACCGGGCCACTTGGCGTGCGATCAAAACGCGGTGCGGGGGCTGCCTGTACGAGCCCTTCGACCGTGACGAATGTGCCGCGCTCGGCCAGATGCGGATGTGTGGGAGCCTCGACCATCGTCAGAACCGGTGCCACGCACGCATCGGTCCCATCGGCGAGCGCCGCCCACTCCTCCCGCGTCCTTGTCGCCACCGCGCGCGCGAACTCCGCGCGCAACGTCGGCCACCCTGCGACGTCGTACTGCGCTGGGAGGTCGGCATCGGCGAGCCCGGCAATGCGCAGCCATTCGGCGTAGAACGCCGGCTCGAGGCAACCGACCGCGAGGTGGCCTCCGTCTGCGGTCCGGTAGACGTCGTAGAACGGCGCTCCCGAATCCAGCAGGTTGACGCCGGCCTCGAGTTGCCACATCTCCTGCGCAGCCATGGAGTGGAAGAGCGACATGAGCAACGCGGCCCCGTCGACCATGGCAGCGTCGACCACCTGACCTACACCGGACCGCTGCGCCTCCCAGAGTGCGGCGAGAACGCCGACAAGCAGAAGCATGGCGCCACCGCCGTAGTCACCCACGAGGTTGAGTGGGGGCGTCGGAGTCTGGCCATGCCGAGCAATGTGACCGAGCACTCCGGCGATGGCGATGTAGTCCAGATCGTGACCGGCGGTCCGCGCCCACGGTCCGTCCTGCCCCCATCCGGTCATCCGCCCGTAGACCAGCGACGGCCGGCGTTCGTGGCACTCCTGGGGTGATAGTCCGAGTCGCTCCATGACACCGGGCCGGAAGCCCTCGATGAGCAGGTCGGCTGATTCAGCGACCTTCAGGACGAGTTCACGACCGTCGGAGTCCCGTATATCCACCACGATGACGTCGCGGCCTCGTCGGGTGATGTCTCGTGCCGGATCCCCGAGGGTCAACCCTGGTCGCGGCGATTCGATGCGGACGCCCTCGGCACCCAGATCGGCAAGCACCATGGCGGCGAATGGGGCCGGACCGATTCCGGCCATCTCGATGAAGCGCAGCCCCGCGAGCGGTCCGACTCCGGTCGCCATGCGTATCCCCTCGCAGCTACTTGATGACGGTGATGACCTGTGTGTTGTGGACCGCCAGTCGCCCGTCAGCGGTCCACAATTCCCGAGACTCGGTGGCGTAGCCGTCGGCGTAGCCCAGCAAGCATCCGCGATGCAGCAGCGGCACCTTCGGATCAACGGTGGCCGGATCGACCAGGAGCGTGGCACTGAAACTCAACGTGGCCATGGGCCGCGGTGCCGTGGTCTGCACCAGCGATGCTGGCCATAGCGCGTCGATCAGGCCGACGAGGAGCCCCGCGTCGTACGCCACCGGCGGCTGCGTAGGTGCCAGCCATGCCATCACCGGATCAGCACCATCTGAATAGGGCAGGCCACAGAGGGGGCGCAACGCAATGTGCTGCAGGAACTCAGGAGCCATCGGCGGGCCGATAGCGACCACATCACAGGTGGCCCAATCCGGCGCGGGCGGCATGACCAGATCCACCGTTGGAGAGAAATCAGCTGCACGCGAGCCGCCGAAGACCACCGTGCCGACCGCCCAGGTCTGTGCCCCAGCAACGCAGACCTGCCACACCGAGGTTGCCGAGCCCTGTCGCACCAGGGTGGTCGCCACGCTCGCGTGGCCTGAGGGCAGCGGGCCGACCATGTGTACCGACACCTCGCGAAGGGGCAGACCGCCGCCATCGGCCGCTGCCGCCGCGCGGACGATCCCCGCCACCACGAGGCCACCCCAGGAGCCGCGGCCCTGGAGCCAGCCGTCAGGCACCGTCCAGGAGCCGTCGCGGACATCGACCGCCTCGTCGTACGTGGTCACCGCCTGTGTGGTCACCCGGCGAGCGTATCGGCGATGTCCGCGAGGCGCGTTAGCCTGCCTGCGTGCGCGTCCTCCACACCTCCGACTGGCATCTGGGCCGGTCGTTCCACGGTGCCGGACTACTCGACGATCAGCGCACCTTCATCGACTGGCTCGTTCCCCTGGTGGCGGCGCAGGGCATCGACCTCACGGTCATTGCCGGCGACATCTTCGACCGAGCGGTGCCGCCGGTTGACGCGGTGCAACTGTGGCAAGGCGCTCTGGAGCGCCTCAGCGCCATCGCACCGGTCCTCGTGATCGCCGGCAATCACGATTCGGCGACCCGACTCGGATTCGCCGGCTCCCTGCTCGACCGTGCCGGAGTGCACCTGCGCACCGATCGCGACAGCATCGCCGAACCGGTGATCGTCCGGGGGCGCGATGACGTCGAGGTCGCGGCATACGGCATTCCCTACCTCGAACCCGACCTGCATCGAGAGGCCTTCGGTGTCGAGCGTTCGCACGCGGCCGTGCTCGAGGCGGCCATGGATCTGGTTCGCGCCGACCTCGCCGACCGGCCGGGGCTGCGCTCCCTGGTCGCGGCCCACGCCTTCATCACCGGTGCGGGCGAGGCACGCCAAAGTGACTCGGAACGAGACCTTCGCGTCGGGGGTGTCGGCGATGCTCCCGCGTCCGTCCTAGCCGGTGTCGACTACGCCGCGCTCGGGCATCTGCACGGCGCACAGACGCTGACGGCGCCCGGCGATGTGCTCGCGCACTATTCCGGATCTCCCGTGGCCTTCTCTTTCTCGGAGGAGTCTCACAGCAAGGCCGTGACCATCGTGGATATCCCGGTCCGAGGTCCGGTGACCACCACCCTGGTCCCGGTGCCGGTCCCCCGCCCCCTCGTCACGCTCACCGGCCGGCTGGAAGACCTCCTGGCCGACCCGGACCTCGCTCAGCACTCCGGCAGTTGGGTGCGCGTGCGTCTGACGGACCCGCGTCGCCCCGCTGAGGCCATGGCCCGACTGCGCGAACGCTGGCCGTACGCCGTCGAACTCACCTTCGAGTCGGCAACCGTGACACCGGACACGGATGCCGTCAGGGCCACCGCGATGAGCGATCCGCTTCAGATCGCCGAGGCCTTCGTCGAACACGTCACCGCAACACCGGCCAGCGACGAAGAAGTCGCCCTGCTACAGACCTCCGTTGAGGCCGTTCGCATCAGCGCCATGCGCAGCAACGAGGCCACGCGATGAGACTGCTCCACTTGTCGATGACCGGCATCGGACCCTTCCGGCGCAGGCAGCCGACGGTGGACTTCGCTTCACTCGCACGGTCCGGCCTCTTCCTCATCGAGGGGCCGACCGGCGCTGGCAAGTCGACGATCATCGACGCGATTGTCTTCGCCCTCTACGGCACCGTCGCAGGTGAGGATTCGTCCAAGGCGCGCATTCGCAGTGACCTGTGCCAACCGGATGAACCGTCCGAGGTGATCTTGGAGTTCGAGATCGGCGGCGTGCCTCATCGCATCACGCGCAGTCCGGCGTACCTTCGACCCAAGGCTCGCGGAACCGGTACCACGACCGAGAAAGCCCGACAACTACTCGAGATCCTCGACGGCTCCGTTCCCCCGATGAAGGATGCGGTCGAGATCGGCTCGTACATCACTGAGCGTCTCGGCCTGTCGGCCGCGCACTTCCGGCAGCTCGTCGTCCTCCCCCAGGGTGAGTTCGATGCGCTCCTCCGGGCCAGCCCCAAGGAGCGCTTCGACGTCCTCGGCAGCCTCATCGACGACGGCTTCTTGGCCAAGGTCCAACAGGATCTTCGAGAGCGCGCCGATACCGCCATCGTGGAGCGCGAAGCCGCCGCGCGGGAGGCTGACACTCTGCTCGAGCATCTGCGCGAACGTGTCCGTGAGTACGACGAGCACATCCTGCCGGCGGACGACGTGATGATCGACGCGGCCGAGATCACCCGGCTGCAGGATGACCTGTCCGTGCGCGTGAACACCACCCGCGACGACGTCACAGCCCGCGAGGCCGAGGCGGTCGTGGCTCGCAGTACGGCCGCGTTGGCCACGCAGGCCCTGTCCATGGCGCGCGAAGCCGCGCAAGCGCGCGACCAACTGGCCGTGGCACGACGGGCCGTTCGCGAATTCGAGCCGACGTGGGCCGACAGCACGGCCGAGGAGTTGCGCGGGGCAGCGGCCGAACTGTCCGCTCATCGCACTCGCCTAGAACCGTGGGTCGCGTGGGAGGCCGGCGAGGATGAGCGCCTTGCCGAAGAGCGCCGCCTCGCCGAGGCCGTCGCTGCGGCAGCCGCCCGCGTGCAGACGATTCGAGAGCAGGGCACGACCCTCCCAGCGCGCCGGGCGGACGCCGATGAAGCGGTCGCCACGGCCACATTGGCCGCGGCCGGCTTGGACTCCGCTCAAGCCGAAGTGACGCGTATCGAATCCCTCGTCGCTGCCGCCGCGGAACTGCAGACCGCTCGCAACACGCTCGCCGAAGCCCGCGCCGATGAGTCGCGTGCCGCCGCTGCGCTGGAGGAGCGACGCAAGGCACTTCATGGGGCCCGCACAGCAGCGGGCCAGGCGCTGCGGACCCAACTCGATCAGCGGGCCGCACACCTCGCACGGCAATTGGCGCAGGGCCAACCCTGCCCGGTGTGCGGAGCCACTGAGCACCCCCATCCGGCCGACGCCTCCCACGGTGACGTGGTCACCGATGACGACGTAGCCGAGCTCGAAGCCAAGGTGGCCGAGCTCGACCAAGCCGAACAGTTGGCAGCCGCCGCGCACGTCGCCGCACAGGAGAAAGTCCAGATCGCCACCGGCGACGTCGCCGGTCCCGAGGCGCGACTCGGGAGCATCGATCCCGCGACCCTCCCCGAGCAGCACCGAGGTGCCCGAGAACACTGCGAGGCGATCGCACGCTCGGCGGCCACCCTCGCGTCTGCGCAGCAGGCTCGCAGCGCCCTGGCGAAGGAAGAGTCCGAACTCGCCGAACGCCTTGAGGGGGCCGTCGCAGCCGAGTCGGCCGCATTGGTCCAGCAGCGCGCGGCCGGGGACCGTGTGGCCGCCGAGCGAGCCGCACTTCGCGACCAGGTGGGATCTGACACGACCGCATCGGCATTGCTCGCCAAGCTCAGCGATCAGGCACAGGCGGTCGAGCGCCTCCTCGCCGCGCTGCAGCGCACGGCAGCGACCGAAGTCGTGCGTGATGTAACGGCTGCCCAGGCAGATGACCAGCAGGCACAGGCTCGCCTCACCGAAGTGGAGGCCGCACTCGCTCGGGCGCAAACCGCGTACACCCGGGCAAGCGAGACGGCTGGCGCGACGACCGCACTCGTTCAGCGCTGGCACGACGCCCAGTCGACGGCCGCCAACGTGCTTGCTCGCACAGCACCGGTCATCGAACTCGGTGATCTGGTCTCGGCCCGCACAACGGCCAACGTGCGCCGCACCACCTTGCAGGCGTACGCCGTTCAACGAAGATTCGAATCGGTACTCGAGGCAGCCTCGATCCACCTGGAGCGAATGAGCAGTGGGCACTACGTCTTCGCCCTGGAGACCGAGGCGAGCCGCGGACAGGCAGGCCTTGGCATCGCCGTACGCGACTTGTGGAGCGGCCGCGATCGTGATCCGGCGACCCTTTCAGGGGGTGAGACCTTCTACGCCTCGCTGTCCCTCGCCCTCGGCCTCGCTGACGTCGTTCGCGAGGAGAACGGAGGCGTCGACCTCCACACACTCTTCGTCGACGAGGGATTTGGATCTCTCGACCAGGGTGCCCTCGAACTCGTTCTCGACCAACTAGACGCCCTGCGGGCCCGTGGCCGCGTCGTCGGTGTCATCAGTCACGTGACCGAAATGAAGGAGTGGGTGCACGACCGACTCGAGGTAGTCCCGATCTCGCCGACCGAGGGCAGCCGCATCGTCCCGAGCGATACGCCGGTCGCGTGAGCACGGGCAAAACCCCTCCGCGACAGCCCCCGGGGTCGTAGCGTTCGCCTGAAGTCGCCGCAGGGAGGCCACATGAGCACCGTGAAGGACTACCGGACCGGACGGGTTGTCGGCCTGGCCACCACCGCCGCACTCGGCGGATTCCTCTTCGGCTACGACTCCGCCGTCATCAACGGCGCCACCTCCGCGATCAAGTCTCTCTTCGATCTGAGCGACCTGATGATCGGCTTCGTCGTCTCGATCGCACTCATCGGCTCGGCGGTCGGCGCCTGGTTCTCCGGCAGCCTGGCCGATCGATTCGGCCGCAAGCGCGTCATGCTCATTGCCGCCGCACTCTTCCTCGTCGCCGCCATCGGCCAGGCCTTCCCCTTCGCCGTGGTCGACCTGATGTTCTGGCGCTTCCTCGGCGGTGCGGGCATTGGCGTGGCGAGCGTCATGGCACCGATGTACATCGCTGAGATCGCTCCAGCCCAGATTCGCGGGCGCATGGGTGCGCTGCAGCAGTTCGCCATCGTCATCGGCATCTTCGCGACCAGCCTGGTGAACTACGTGGTGCTGCAGGCCGCGGGTGGCAACGCGCGCAACGAATGGCTCCTCGGCCTTGAAGCCTGGCAGTGGATGTTCCTATCGATGATTGTGCCCGCGATCGTCTACGCGCTCCTCGTCCTGCGCATCCCCGAGTCCCCCCGCTACCTCGTCGCCATCGGTGAACCGGCGAAGGCATCGCGAGTGCTCGCGACGATCTACACCATCGATCCAGCCCCGATCGTCACGGACATCGAGACCTCGCTCGCCGGTGATCACAAGCCACGCTTCAGCGACCTGCGCGGCCGCTCGCTCGGACTCATGCCCATCGTGTGGATCGGCATCCTGCTCAGCGTCTTCCAGCAGTTCGTCGGCATCAATGCAGTGTTCTACTACTCCAACACCATTTGGGAGTCCGTCGGATTCTCCGAATCGCAGGCCTTCCAGACCTCGCTCATCACGACCGCCATCAACGTCATCTTCACCATCGTCGCGATTGCTCTGGTGGACCGAGTCGGTCGCAAGCCACTACTCCTTGTCGGCTCCGCGGGCATGGTGCTCACCCTTGCAACCCTCACCTACGTCTTCGGCACGGCACCGGTCAACTCCGATGGCCAGCCGGTCCTCGCTGACGGACCCGACGTCGTGGCACTCATTTCCTTCAACCTGTACGTCGCCTTCTTCGCCGCCACCTGGGGGCCGGTGGTCTGGGTGCTGCTCGGCGAGATGTTCCCCAACCGGATCCGCGCCGCCGCCCTCGCCGTGGCGGCCTCCGCCCAGTGGATGGCCAATTTCGTCGTCTCCACGGCGTTCCCCGAGTTGGCGGGTATTTCACTGGGGCTCGCCTACGGCATCTTCACCGTGTTTGCGATCTTGTCCATTCCGTTCGTCATGAAGTACATCCGCGAAACCAAGGGCGTCACGCTCGAGAACATGAGCAAACTCGAGGGCGCGGCCGCCGCCTAGCCCCCTTCCCCGATTGGCGTACCCGGCGGTCAGCCGTTGAGGATGATCAGTCGCTCCTCGGTCATCTCCCGAACCGAGTACGCCGGTCCCTCGCGCGTATTTCCCGAGTCACGCAGACCGCCGTACGGCATCTGGTCGGCGCGCCAGGTCGGCACCTCATTGACCGTGACACCACCGAAGTCAAGAGTGCGCACAGCGCGCAGCGCCTTGTCGATATCACGGGTGAAGACACCTGCTTGCAGGCCATATCGCGTGTCGTTGGCCAACCGCAGGGCCTCATCGAAGTCGGAGAATCCCTGCACGGCAACGACGGGGCCGAAGACCTCGAGGGCACAGACGTTCATGTCCGGCCGCGCATCGACGATCACGGTTGGCCGCAAGACACCGTCGTCACCGATCTCGCCACCACAGGCGACCGACGCGCCATCCGCGACCGCCTCATCGATCCACGACTTCACCCTGTCCCGTTCGGAGATGGAAATCAGCGAGGACACCTCGGTCGCCTCGTTCAGTGGATCACCGACGACCAACGTCGCCACCGCCTCGCTGAGTGCGGCGCCCACCTCGTGCACCAGCGACTCGTGCACGAACACCCGCTGGGTGGAAATGCACGACTGACCGGCATGGGCGAAGCCGGCGAGGCGGATTTTCGCCACCGCCGTCTGCCAATCGCCGTCGGCGTCAATGATCACCGGAGCGTTGTTTCCGAGTTCGAGCCCCACGCGCTTGTGCGGGGCTCTTGAGCGGATTGCCCAGCCGACCGGTGGCGAGCCCGTGAAGGTGATGAGTGCAATGTCGGGGTTGTCCACCAAGGCATTGCCGACCGTCGAGCCACCACCGGTCGTGACCTGCAGATAGCCGGGCGGCAGCCCACACTCCTCGAGGAGCATGCGGGCCAACAGAATCGTGGAGAACGGCGTTTGCGAGGCCGGCTTGACGACAACCGGGCATCCGGCCGCGATCGCCGGGCCTACCTTGTGCACGACGAGATTGAGCGGGAAGTTGAACGGTGCGATCGCGCCGACGACACCGACCGGCACGCGCAGGACGAAGCCGAGCTTGCCCTCACCCGCCGATGCGGCTTCGAGCGGCACCGTCTCTCCGGTCAACGTGCGAGCCACCGCCGCGGAGAACTGGAAGGTGCTTACCGCGCGATCGACCTCTGCCCGAGCGGTCGTGATCGGCTTGGCGGCCTCAAGTGCGATGCATCGTGCGAAAATCTCCCGATGCGCCGCGAGTCGCTCAGCCGCGCGATCGAGGATCTCTGCTCGTTTCCATTGCGGTAGCGGGTGAGCGTGCAACGCCTCCTTCGCATACGTCGCGGCAGCATCCACGTCGGCGGCCGTCAAGGCGGGCACGCTGCCCAGCAGGGCGTCGTCGTAGGGCGCGTGGACGGCCGAGGATGCCTCCCCCGTGGTCCAACCACCGAGGAAGGGGACGGGGGTCACCGCGTGCGGATCGATGCCGGGGATCACTGAGTTGCTCATGGTCGGACGCTATCGTGGGCACCAGACCTGTCCCTAGGGCAGGATCGCCCTATGGACTTCGCTGTCCCCTCCGAACTCAGCGCTCTGCGTGCGTCCTTCGCGACCTTCCTTGACCGCGAGGTGCGCCCCCTGCAGGAACGTTGGTCCACCGAAGATGGCACCGAGCCCGCACTGCGCGAGATGGTGGACGAGGTCCGGCGCCTCAGTGCGGCTGCCGGGTTCTACGCGCCCTACCTGCCGGAGGCGGTGGGTGGCCAAGACCTCAGCGTCCTGGGCACCACATTGCTGGTGGAGGACGCGGCAGCAACCGGCATGCGCCTGGCGATGACAGCGGTCGCACCGCCCAACCCGGCGGGTCCGTCCACACTGCTCCTCAAGCTCCCCGAGCATCTATGGTCCGAATACCTCATCCCCGTCGCCAACGCCGAGCGCACGATGTGCTTCGCCCTCACCGAACCCGAGGCCGGCAGTGACGCACAGGCGATTCGCACCCGCGCCGTGCGCGACGGCGACTCCTGGGTCATCAACGGGCACAAGCACTACATCACCAACGGTGCCGACGCCGACTTCGCACTCGTCTTCGCCCTCACCGATCCGGAGAAGCGTGCCGCGGGCGGCATCACCGCGTTCGTCGTCCCTCGCGATCAGTACCGCGTGGGCAAGACGCAGTACAACATCTCCGACTCACATCCGGCAGAACTCTTCTTCGATGACGCACGGGTGCCCGCTGACCACGTCGTCGGCACTGAGGGGATGGGCTTCCTGGAGGCGATGGCGTTCTTGAACGCCGGCCGCGCGTACATCGGGGCACAGTCCCTCGGGCTGGCGGAGTTTGCGCTCAACTCTGCGGTCGCCCACGTCCAGGCGCGCACAGCGTTCGGCAAGCCTCTGGCGAAATTCCAGGGAGTGTCCTTCCCTCTCGCGCGGAGCAAGGCCGACATCGAAGCGATTCGATGGCTCGTCTACCACCTCGCCTGGCGCGTGGACACCGAAGGCGATCCCCTAGCGATCATGGGCGACGCATCGATCGTGAAGTACTCCGCGACCGAGCATGCCTACGAGGTCGCCGACCGCGCAGTGCAGGCGATGGGTGGCATGGGCCTCATGCGCGAGGGCCCGGTCGAACGCATCTTGCGCCACCTGCGGATGCTGCGCGTGGTCGAAGGGGCGAGTGAGGTGCAACTCCTGGTCATCGCCCGCACGCTCGGGCTCTAAGCCGACCGATCACGTGTTTCGGGGGACGTCCATATCCTCCCCCGAAGCGACGTCGCCTACCTCGATGATCTGCAGTTCCGCCTTGTGCTCGCGCACATATTCGCGCGCACCCACGTCGCCCCGGGCGCGCTCGGCAACTCCCGTCCAGTGCTCGCGAGCAAAAAGCACAGGATGTCCGCGCTCGCCGTCATATGCCGCTGCCGCGAGTTCGGCGCCAGACTCCACAAGACGGCGTACGGCGGCTGGCGTCAGTCCCGGCAGATCGACCAGCGTGACCACCGCCGCATCAGCGTCGGTATCGGCCAGGGCTCGCAGCGCAACCCGCAATGACGAACCCATGCCGTCGCGCCAGTCGTCATTGATCAGCACCTCGGCGTTCGGCACGTCCCCGATCCACGCACCGAGCACGGCGAAGACCTCATCGCAGCCACCCTCACGAAGGGTGCGGACCGCCCGATCGACCAGACGCTCGCCGTCCACCATCACCGGCGCCTTGGGACCACCGAAGCGACGCCCCTCTCCGGCGGCGAGAACGACCCCGGCGATTGTCAGCGTGGGGCTCCCGGATGGATCGGCCCAGCCGTCGCGGCGAGGTGAGCACCCGACCCACCCCAGCGACCCTGGACGATCTCCGCGGCGATGGAGATCGCGGTCTCCTCTGGAGTGCGCGCGCCGAGATCGAGACCAATCGGCGAACGCAGTCGCGCTAACTCCTCCTCGGTCATGCCCACCTCGCGAAGCCGCTCGAGACGATCCTCATGGGTACGACGTGAGCCCATAGCGCCGACGTAGCCGGCATCGGTGCGCAGGGCAATCTGCAGGGCGGGGACGTCGAACTTCGGATCGTGTGTCAGCACACAGATGGCCGTGCGGGAATCGACCGGCTGTCCGGCAAGCCAGCGGTGCGGCCAGTCGACCACGACCTCGTCCGCCTCGGGAAAGCGGCGCGGCGTCGCGAAGATCTCGCGCGCGTCACACACTGTGACCCGGAAGCCGAGGAGTTTGCCGACGCGGCACAGCGCGGCCGAGAAGTCGATGGCGCCGAAGATGTACATCCGCGGTGGCGGGGCCAGACTGCCGACGAAGATCTCCAGACCGTCACCGAGTCGCTCACCTTCGGGGCCGTAACGCAGGAATCCGGTCGTGCCGGATTCGAGCATCCCGCGGACATCGGCGGAGACCGTGTCATCGAGTCGCTCCGTTCCCAGGGATCCTTGCACCGAGTCCGGTCGCACGACGAGATGTCGGCCCAGCGCCGACTCACCCGGCGCGCGCACGATCGTGGCGACCGCCACCGGCTCCTCGCGTTCCACACTCGCCACGATGCCGGGCAGTTCTGGCCATGTCTGCGGAGAGACCTGCTCGACGAACACGTCGAGGATCCCACCACAGGTCAGTCCCACCGCGAAGGCATCGTCATCGCTCACGCCATAGGTCTCCAGACGCGTCGGGCCTCCGGCCAGCACTTCCTGGCCCACGTCGTAGAGCGCACCCTCGACGCAGCCACCGCTCACCGAGCCAACCGCCTCGCCCCCCTGCGTGACGATCATCGAGGCGCCAGCCGGTCGCGGCGCAGAGCGCCACGTGCGCACCACGGTGGCCATGGCGACGGGCTCATCGGCCTCGTACGCGGCCATGATGTCGGCCAGGATTTCGCGCATCGGTGATCCCTTCGGCTCTACCCCGGATTATGGATCCAGTGTGGCGCGACGGTACGCCGCCCCCAATAATGGCCGAATGACGGCAACTGGCGAGTCGACTCGGGTCCGAGTGGCCAATGTCGTCAGCGATCCCATCGATGCCCTCGTGCTAGCCGAGCACGTGGACGACCCGGCGGCCGGGGCGGTCGTGACCTTCTCCGGCGACGTCCGTGACCACGACCATGGACGCACCGTGCTCCGTCTCGACTATGAGGCACACCCCACGGCAGCGGACCTCCTCGCGGAGGTGGCCGCGGACGTCGCGGCGCGCTTCGACGTCATTGCGGTCGCCGTCGTCCACCGTGTGGGTCCGCTGGAGATCGGTGACTGTGCGCTGGCCGCCGCCGCGAGTGCCGCGCACCGCGGAGACGCATTCGCCGCGTGCCAGGCACTCGTGGACGAGACGAAAGCCCGGATTCCGGTGTGGAAGCACCAGTACTTCGCCGACGGCACGGACGAGTGGGTGAATTGCGCATGAGCCACGACAATCCGACCTCGCTCGTCGACGGCTTTGGCCGGGGACATCGCGACATGCGCGTCTCCCTCACCGACCGATGCTCCCTGCGGTGCACCTACTGCATGCCGGCTGACTTCGCCGACTGGATCCCCAGCGCCGAACTCCTCACCACTGACGAACTCATGACGATCCTGGAGATTGCCACCGAGGATGGCATCGACGAGGTGCGGTTGACCGGCGGTGAGCCCCTGCTGCGCCCGGACGTTGTGGATGTTGTCGAGCGGATCGCTGCGCTGCCCAAGGCCCCCAAACTCTCAATCACGACCAACGCACTGCGACTCGCGGCGCAGGCGGCCCACCTGCGCGATGCCGGGCTCGAACGCGTCAACGTCAGCCTGGACACGCTCGACCGCGAACGCTTCAAGAAGCTCACGCATCGCGACCGCCTGGACGACGTACTCGCCGGGCTCGCCGCAGCGCAGGCCGCCGGTCTGGCGCCGGTCAAGGTCAACACCGTGCTCATGCCCGGTATCAACGACGACGAAGCGATTCCCATGCTGCGCCGGGCCCTCGATGAGGGTTGGCAGTTGCGGTTCATCGAGCAGATGCCCCTCGATGCCGGCGGTTTGTGGGCCCGCGATCGCATGATCACCGCCGAGGACATCCTGGCGATGCTGTCGGAGGAGTTCGACCTGCAGCCGCTTGAACAACGCGGAACCGCCCCGGCAGAGGAGTTCCGGGTCAACGGTGGCCCCGCCACGGTGGGAATCATCGCCAGTGTGACGCGACCGTTCTGCGGCACCTGCGATCGACTGCGCATCACCGCGGATGGGCAGCTGCGCAACTGCCTCTTCGCGCGGGATGAGACCGACCTGCGCGCGGTTCTGCGCGACGACCACCTCGACGAGGCTGCTCGACGAGCAGAGATCCGGCGTCGGCTGCACGCCAGCGTCGCCGCCAAGCTGCCCGGTCACGGCATCAACGATCCGACGTTCATCCAGCCGCCGCGGCCGATGAGCGCGATCGGCGGCTAGCCGCCGGCGAACGGCGGGAGTACGTCGACGCGCCCGCCGGCAGGCACGACTACGTCGTCCTCGGTGGCCGCGAGACCATCGACGAGGGTCGAGCACCGCGGTAGGACCGCCTCCAGCCCAGGATGCATCTGCACCGCCCGAGCCAGGACATCGGCCAGGGACCCGGCCCCCACCGCAACCACATCCACCCCGGCCGCTGCCCGAGCGGCAGCGAACAGATGCACCTCGACCGGTCGCGAATCACCCACCATGGGACTAGTGTCGTGGGTAATCGCACGGCCGCCAACCTCAGTCCGCCTCGGGAGCGTCACCATGGACCTACAGAACTCCTTCGTCGTACCGACGGGTATCGACAAGGCCTGGACGACCCTGCTCGACCTGCGCAAGGTCGCCCCGTGCCTGCCGGGAGCAACACTGGACGACGTCGAGGGCGACACGTTCACCGGGACCGTCAAGGTCAAGCTCGGCCCGGTCAACATGACCTACGGCGGCAAGGCCCGCTTTGTCGAGGTGGACGAGACCGCCCACAAGGCCGTCATCGAGGGCAACGGCAAAGAGACCCGGGGATCAGGCACCGCTTCGGCCCTGATCACTGCCCAGATGATTTCCGAGGGCGCTGACCGTACCCGTGTCGAGGTCAACACCGACCTGTCCATCACGGGCAAGCCTGCGCAATTCGGCCGCGGGGTCATGCAGGACGTCGCGACGCGACTGATCGACCAATTCGCCGACAACCTCGAGGCCCTCATCGCCGCCGATGCCGTGCCGGCTGCCCAACCCGCGGACGGCACTCCTACCGAGCCCGCCGCCGCCCCGGTCCTGCCGCACTCCGCGGACAGCATCGACTTGCTCGGCACCGCCGGAGCGCCCGTACTCAAGCGCGCGATTCCCGTCGTGCTCGGCGTCATCGCCCTCGTGGGCATCATCTGGCTCATTGCCCGGCGACGGAACTAAGGCCACGACGATGAGCCCGGCGAGTTGGCGCGAGCGCGTCGAACGCTTGCAAAGTGAGCGGGTGCCCTACGTGCATGCGCGCGTTGTGCTGGCTGAACGCCCCACATCCGCCAAGCCCGGCGACGAAGCCATCGTTCTTGCCGATGGAACCGTCGAAGGCTTCGTTGGTGGGCAATGTGCACTCGCGACCCTGCGGGCCCAAGGCCTCGCCGTCCTCGAACGTCGCGAGAGCACCCTGGTGCGTATTGCCCCCAACCCCGAGCCCGATCAACCCGGACGCGTGGTGGTCCACAATCCCTGCCAGTCCGGCGGAACCCTGGAGATTTTCATGGAGGCTGTCCTACCCGCCCCGCTCGTCCGGGTCCTCGGCACCACCCCGATCGCGGTCGCCCTCGCCGAGGTCGGCACCGCCCTCGGGTACGACGTCTTCCCCTACGACGACAACGGCGGCGGATCCATCCCCGACCTCGCGACGACCGATGCTGTCGTCATCGCCTCGCACGGCAACGGAGAGGAGGCGGTCCTCGAGCAGGCGCTGCGCAGCGGCGTCCCTTACGTGGGCCTGGTCGCAAGTCGCAAGCGCGGCGCCGCCGTACTCGGATCCCTCGACCTCACCGACGACGAGCGTGCGGCCGTCCACACACCGGCCGGCCTCGACATCGGCGCACGCACGCCACAGGAGGTCGCTCTGTCGATCCTCGCCGAGATCGTCGCCAACCGCGGCACCACCGCGCGGTCCTCGAGCAGCAGCCCCGCCGCGGTAGAGAAGGCGATCGACCCCATCTGTCACATGGAAGTCGTCATGGTGCCCAGCTCCCTGCACGCGGAAGTCGACGGCCGCACCTGGTGGTTCTGCTGCCAGGGCTGCCTTGACAAGTTCGTCGCCGATCCGGCGGCATACGCCGGCGCGTGACCATGGCGGAGGCGACGTCCACCGGTGATGCGATGTCCACTGATGCAGTGGCCGATCTCGTCCCCGACATTGCGGCGCTGAGCAACCGTCTCGCCGCGACGGGCTACCTCGCAGAACCGGGCCTTGCCACGGCGCTGTTCTGCGCCGTGCGCCTGCCCCAGCCACTGCTGCTCGAAGGAGAGGCCGGCGTCGGCAAGACCCAGGCCGCGAAGGCGCTCGCGGAGATCCTCGACACTCCGCTCATCCGCCTGCAATGCTTCGAGGGCATCGACGCCAGCGAGGCGCTCTACGAGTGGAACTATCCGCGCCAACTCCTCGGCATTCGGGTCGCGGAGTCGCAGGGAGAGTCGGTGGCCGAGGAGTCGCTGTTCAGCCGGGACTACCTCATCGAGCGCCCGCTCCTGCAGGCGATCGAGCACCATGGGCCTCGCCCGGCCGTGCTTCTCATTGACGAGGTTGATCGGGCCGATGAGGAGTTCGAGGCCTTCCTGTTCGAACTGCTTGCCGAGTCCTCAGTGACCATCCCGGAGATCGGAACCCTGCACGCAAGGCGTAAGCCAATCGTCCTCCTCACCTCCAACCGCACCCGCGATCTGCACGATGCGCTCAAGCGTCGCTGCCTCTATCACTGGATCGACTACCCGTCACTGGAGCACGCCACGCAGATCGTCCGCGCCCGCGTACCAGAGGCGGAGGCTGCGCTCGTCGAAGACATCGCCGCGGCGGTCTCGCGCCTGCGCAGCCTTGATCTGCAAAAGCCCCCCGGCATCGCCGAGGCGATCGACTGGGTGAGCGCCGCCATCCTTCTCGGCGTGCATCGGGTTGACGTCGACGCCGTGTCACGCACGCTGGGCTCAGTACTGAAGTACCGCGAGGACCACGCCGTGGCACAGGAAGCCGGGCTCGCCTGGGTCGCCGGTGTCTGACGCGTCGACGCAGGCACGCGCCGATCTCGCGGCAGTGGCGGCGGCTTTTGGTGATCGGCTCCATGCGGCTGGAGTACCCGTAACTCCGGAGCGTAGTGCGCGATTCGCTGCCTCCGTCCTCCTCTCCGAACCGACCACCATGAGTGATGCGTACTGGCTCGGCCGCGTGACGCTGCTCAGCAGCCAGGCACAGATTCCGGTGTACGACGTGGTCTTTGACGAGTCCTTCCACGGCTACCTTGATCTCACGGATCCGAACGCCGAGACGATTGCCCCTGCACCCAGTCGAGCGACGCCGTCCGATGAAACCCTCGGCTCTGAGCAATCGGCCGGTCGCGAGACCGACAGCGTCGCCCCGGTCACCTCGGCGACGCCTGGCTCTGGCGCGGCGGGGGACTCCGACGACGACACATCGGTCCTCGCCGCCGCGAGTTCATCGGAGGTCCTCGGGCACCGCGACTTCTCCGAATGTTCGCCGGAGGAACTCGCTCTCTTGCGACGCCTGGTGGAGGAGCTTCCCCTCATTCCGCCGTCACGACGTGCCCGACGCAGCCATCGCCATTCGGCCGGGCGTCGATTGGACGTTCGCGCCACGCTGCGGCGAGCCCACCGCACCGGGGGTGATCCGGTTCGGCGTATCCATCGGCGACGTACCGAACGCCCACGCCGAGTCGTCCTCATCGCTGACGTCTCCGGCTCGATGGAGCCCTATGCCCGGGTCTACCTGCACCTCATGCGCGGTGCCGTCCGCGCCCTGGGTGCCGAATCCTTTGTCTTCGCCACCCGGCTCACCCGCCTGACGCGCCAACTCGCACAAGGGGGCCCCGACTACGCCTATGCGAAGGTCTCCGAGGCCACACCTGACTGGTCCGGCGGCACCCGCATAGGCGCGGCGCTGACCCGATTCCTCGACGAGCACGGACGCCGCGGCATCGCTCGGGGTGCGGTCGTCGTCGTCGTCTCCGACGGCTGGGAGATCGGGGATCCGGTGGAGGTCGGTCGAGCGATGGAGCGACTCTCGCGACTGGCCCACCACATCATCTGGGTCAACCCGCGCAGCGCCGCCCGTGATTTCAAGCCGTTGGCCGGGGGCATGGCCGCGGCCCTTCCGTACGTCGACACCTTCCTCAGCGGTCACTCGGTCGATGCGTTGAAAGAATTGCTCGACGCGATTCGTGCGGCAGGATGAGGCCATGGCTCACCGCTGCCTCGTCATCACCATTTCCACCCGGGCCGCCGGTGGCATCTGGGAGGACCGGTCCGGACCCGTACTCGTCGAAGGATTGCGGGCCCTTGGTCATGAGGTCGGTGACCCCGTCGTCGTACCCGACGGGGAACAGGTCGTGACCGCGCTGCGCGCCGGCGTCGACGAGGGATTCGACCTGATCCTCACCACGGGCGGCACCGGCATGACGCCTACGGACCAGACGCCCGAGATGACCATGCGCGTCATCGACCGGCCCGCTCCGGGGTTGGCCGAGGCAATCCGCGCGCACGGTGTCGCCCACGGCGTGCCCACCGCGGTACTCAGCCGTGGGGTGGCCGGACTTGCGGAGCGCACCGTGATCGTCAACCTGCCCGGTTCGCCGGGAGGCGCTCGCGATGGCCTTGCCATCCTGGGCCCTCTGCTGCCCCACATGCTCGATCAGGTAAGCGGTGGCGACCATCAGCGCCCCGCGACCGGTGACTAGGCGCCACACGGGCGACGACTACCCTGTCCTCGTGGCGCAGGAGAGTTTTGGCACGAACGAATGGCTGGTGGACGAGATCTACCAGCAGTACCTCAACGACCGCACCAGTGTCGATCCCGCCTGGTGGGACTTCTTCGCCGACTACACACCGGCTGATGGCTCAGCCGCCAAGGCCCAGGTCACCTATCAGCGAGCGGTGGAGGCCGCCGCCGAGTCGGTAAGGCCGCCGGCCGAGGTCACGGCCACCCCCGCAACTCCCCCACCAACCGGCGAGATCGCGACGCTACGAGGCCCGGCCGCCCGCGTGGTCGCCAACATGGAGGCGAGCCTCGCGGTCCCGACGGCCACGAGCGTGCGCGGTGTCCCCGCCAAGCTCCTCATGGACAACCGCGTCGTCATCAACAACCACCTTGCGCGCGGCCGCGGCGGCAAAGTTTCCTTCACCCACATCATCGGCTACGCCCTGATCCGCGCCCTCCGCGATGTGCCCGCGATGAACGCCTCATACGCCGACATCGACGGCAAGCCGGCCGTCGTGATGAACCCCAACGTCAATCTCGGCGTCGCCATCGATCTGGCAAAGCCCGACGGCTCGCGTCAACTTCTCGTCCCCAATATCAAAGCCGCGCAGGACATGGACTTCGCCGGCTTCTGGTCGGCTTACGAGGACGTCATCCGACGGGCCCGCTCCGGATCGCTCGGCGTCGATGACTTCGTCGGGACGACGTTGAGCCTGACCAACCCGGGAACGATCGGGACCGAGCACTCAGTGCCTCGTCTGATGAGCGGCCAGGGGTGCATCGTCGGCGTCGGCGCGATGGATTACCCCGCCGAATGGCAGGGCGCCTCGGAGGAGTCACTGGTCCGCAACGCCGTGAGCAAGACCCTCACCCTCACCTCGACATACGACCACCGCATCATTCAGGGTGCCCAGTCCGGGGAGTTCCTGAGGCGGATCAGCCAGTTGCTGCTCGGCGAAGATCACTTTTACGACGAGATCTTCCGGAGTCTGCGGATCCCCTACGAACCCGTCCGGTGGGCCCAGGATCTTGCCGCATCGCACGAGACCGACCTCAACAAGACCGTCCGCGTGCAGGAAGTGATCCACGCCTACCGCGTCCGCGGCCATCTCATGGCCGATACCAATCCCCTCGAATACGAACAGCGAATGCACCCCGATCTCGACGTGCTATCGCACAAGTTGACCCTGTGGGATCTCGATCGTGAGTTCGCCACGGGTGGCTTTGCGGGCAAGCCGCTCATGAAACTTCGCGAGATCCTCGGTGTCCTACGCGACTCCTACACGCGCAGCATCGGTATCGAGTACATGCACATCCAAGATCCCGAGCAGCGCGAATGGATCCAAGAACGCGTGGAGGTGCCCCACCACAAGCCCTCACGTGAGGAGCAGTTGCGCATTCTGCACAAGCTCAACGAGGCGGAGGCTTTCGAAACCTTCCTGCAGACCAAGTACGTCGGGCAGAAGCGCTTCTCTCTCGAGGGCTCGGAGTCACTTATCCCGCTGCTCGACGAGATTCTCTACTGCGCGGCGCACGCCGATGTGATCGAGGTCGCGATCGGTATGCCGCATCGCGGGCGCCTGAACGTACTCACCAATATCGCCGGGAAGGGTTTCCGGCAGGTCTTTGCCGAGTTCGAGGGCAACTACGGCGAGGAATCGGTGCAGGGCTCCGGCGACGTGAAGTACCACCTGGGCACGCAGGGCACCTACCGCAGTCGGGACGGACACGAGACCCTCGTCTACGTCGCCGCCAATCCCTCGCACCTCGAGGCGGTCGATCCGGTCCTCGAAGGCATCGTGCGTGCCAAGCAGGATCTGCTGCCGCGCGATGAGGTCCCCCGCATCGTGCCCCTCCTGCTGCACGGGGATGCGGCGTTCGCTGGCCAGGGCATCGTCGCCGAGACCCTCAACCTCTCGCAGTTGCAGGGGTATCGCACGGCGGGCACGGTTCACGTAGTCGTCAACAACCAGGTCGGTTTCACCACCTCGCCGAAGTACAGCCGCTCGTCGGTCTACCCGACCGACGTAGCGCGCATGGTGCAGGCGCCGATCTTCCATGTGAACGGCGACGACCCCGAGGCCGTTGTTCGTGTGGCCAAGCTCGCTTTCGAGTTCCGGCAGGCCTTCCACAAGGACGTAGTCATCGACCTCGTCACCTACCGTCGTCGCGGCCACAACGAGGCCGACGATCCCTCGCTCACGCAGCCCCTCATGTACGAACTCATCGACGCCAAGCGCTCGGTGCGCAAGCACTACACCGAATCGCTCATTGGCCGCGGCGACATCACCGTCGAGGAGGCCGAGGAGGCGCTGCGCCACTTCCAGGAACAGCTCGAGCATGTCTTCCAGGAAACCCGCACCGATGCGCCGGAAGCCCACACCTTCAGCGACTCCTCCGACGAGGTCGTGCGCACCGGGCAACTCACGCTGGCACCGATGGGGCCGGCCGGCGACATTCTCACCGGCATCGAGCGCTCCGCGGTGGACCTCGTGGTCGAATCCCAACTCACCATGCCCGATGGCTTCACCCTCCATCCCCGGCTGGCACCGCAATTGCAGCGTCGTGCGCAGATGATCGAGGACGGCACCATCGACTGGGGCATGGCCGAGGCGCTCGCCATCGGCTCGCTACTGCTCGAGGGGCGCTCGGTGCGCCTGTCCGGCCAGGATTCACGCCGCGGAACGTTCGGACACCGCCACGCGGTCATCGTTGATAAGGCGACCGGTTGGCAGTACAAGCCACTCAAGCGGCTCTACCGTGACGGTTCCAAGTTGTGGGTCTATGACTCCATGCTCAGTGAGTTCGCCGCCGTGGGCTTCGAATACGGATACTCCGTTGCGAGACCGGAGGTACTAACGATGTGGGAGGCGCAGTTCGGCGACTTCGTCGACGGCGCTCAGACCATCACTGATGAGTTCATCTCCTCCGGCGAGCAGAAGTGGAATCAGCGTTCGTCGCTGGTCATGCTCCTCCCCCACGGCTACGAGGGGCAGGGGCCTGATCACTCGTCCGCACGCATCGAGCGCTTCCTGCAGATGTGTGCCCAGGACAACATGACGATCGCGATGCCCTCCACGCCAGCGTCGTACTTCCATCTGCTGCGCTGGCAGGCGCTGTCACCTCTCATTCGTCCCCTGGTGATCTTCACGCCGAAGTCCCTCCTGCGTGCGAAGTTCGCCACGTCAGCGCTCGATGACTTCACCCAGGGGTCCTTCCGTCCGGTGATCCCGGACACCACGGTTGAGCCGGACGACGTACGCCGGGTACTGCTGTGCAGTGGCAAGGTCTACTACGACCTCGTCGCCGAGCGGGAGGCCCGAGGAGATCGAGAGACCGCGATCATCCGACTCGAGCGGCTGTACCCGCTGCCGTGGCGAACTCTGCCGGCGATGGTCGGTGCCTACCCGAACGCCTCAGTCGTGCGCTGGGTCCAGGAGGAGCCGGCGAATCAGGGGGCCTGGTCGTTCATGGCATTGAACCTGCCGGAGATCATCGGTCGATCCCTCGAGTGCGTGTCGCGACCCTCGTCATCCTCCCCCGCGGTGGGCAGCCACCACCGCCACGAGGAGGAGCAGAAGTGGGTCGTGCAGGCGGCGTTCAACTAGCGCCATGTACTTCACCGACCGAGGCATCGAGGAGCTCCAACGCCGCCGCGGCGAGGAGGAGGTCAGCCTGGACTGGCTGGCCGAGCGACTGATCGAGTTCGTCGACCTGAATCCGGAGTTCGAAACTCCGATCGAGCGGCTGGCCACCTGGCTCGCCCGTCTCGACGACGAAGAAGACTAGTTTCTTCGTCTCCTGTGCACTTCCCGCGATTGTGCGGGAGATTCGCCCGCGGCAAGCGCGAAGAAGGCGACCTCGTACGCCGCGCGCAGCGGTCCAGGGAAGGCAAAGATGAGCACGCTCGGCGAGATTCGCACGGTCCTGCGCGGACCGTTCCGCATCCTTGCCGCCGGACGATTCCTCAACGCCATCGGCAATGGGATGACCCTCTCCCTGCTGGTGGTCTATCTCTCCCAGGTCCGCGAGATCCCAATCCTCACCGCCTCGCTGGTACTGGCATGGATGGCGGTGGTCGGGCTCGCGGCAACGCCGATGATCGGGACCTTCACGGACCGCTTCGGCCCCCGCCCCGTGCTTCTCATCGCCATCGGCCTGGAGGCTCTCGGCGTGGCGCTCCTGTCACAGGTCACCAACGTGCCTGCTGCCTTTGCGGTCGCCTCGCTCATGTCCCTGGGCGCCGCCGGCATCTGGGGGCCGGATAGCACCTTCACCGCGAGACTCGTCCCGGAGGAGATGCGGACGACGGCATTCGCTCTCGGATTCATGCTGCTGAATCTCGGCCTCGGATTAGGTGGGCTCATCGGCGCGTTGATCATCGACATCGCTCGGCCCGAGACCTTCGTCCTGCTCTACCTCGTTGACGCAGCGACATTTGGCTTCTCCTTCATCGCGGTCCTCGCCCTGCGCGGCCACGGCGGGCCAAGTCCGGCGGCAACCGCCGACGCACAGCGCTCCGAGGATCCACCGGACGGTTGGGCGGCTGCCGTCGCCGACGGCCGATTGCGCCGACTGGTGGCGGTGTCGCTACTGCTGCTCGTGTGCGGCTACGGGTCCGTCGAAGCAGGGCTCGCGATCTTCATCACCGACACCGCCGAACTGCCGGAGAGCGCCATCGGGCTGGTGTGGCTGACCAATACGCTCACCATCGTCGTCGGGCAGATCCTTGTGCTGCGCCTGCTTCGCGGGCGCTCGCGCACCCGTCTGATTGGGGTCGTCGGCCTGCTGTGGGGCGTGTCGTGGCTCATCTTGGCCGCCGTACCCGAGATTCCGCGAATGCCGGCATTCATTCTGCTGTTGGGTTCGACAGTGATCTTCGCGTTGGGTGAGACGGTGTGGAGCCCCACCGCGCCAGCACTCGTCAACGCCATCGCGCCCGATCATCTTCGCGGTCGTTACAACTCGGCGCAGTCCCTCACGTGGAATCTCGGTGCCATGGGCGCCCCCCTCGCCTCCGGCGCCCTCATCGGTGCCGGTCGCGGCGCGCTGTGGGCACTTCTGGTGGGCGTGGGATGTGTGCTCGCCGGGCTCTACGCGCAGACACTGCGCCACATGCTGTCCCGATCCGAGGACGGGCAATAGGCCTCAGCGGCGGGCGACACCGTCGCGGCGCGCGGCCTCGGCCACCGCGCGCGGAACCTCGGCTGACACCCGGCGATCAAAGACACTGGGGACGACGTAATCGGCACTGAGCTCATCGCCCACCACATCGGCGATAGCGTGCGCAGCCGCCAACTTCATCCCCGACGTGATCACCGGCGCGCCCACGTCGAGCGAACCGCGGAAGATACCGGGGAACGCCAGCACGTTGTTGATCTGATTGGGGAAGTCGCTGCGCCCGGTGGCCACGACCGCCGCGTGCCGCCGCGCCACCTCCGGGTGGATCTCCGGATCGGGGTTGGCGAGGGCGAAGATGAAGCAACCCGGCGCCATGCGCGCCACGGTGTCGTCGTGGATCGTGCCAGCGGAGACACCGATGAAGACGTCGGCACCGACAAGCGCGTCATCGATCGACCCGGAGATGTTCGCCTTGTTGGTGCGCTCCAGCAGCGCGATCTTGATGTCGTTGAGGTCGCCTCGGTCTGCGGAGATGATCCCTTTGGAGTCCGCCACCGCGATATCGCCGATGCCCGCGTCGAGCAGGATGTCTGTTACGGCGACACCCGCCGCACCGGCACCAGACACGACGGCGCGCAGGTCACTGATCTCGCGACCGGTGAGCTTGGCTGCGTTGATGAGCGCCGCCAGCACCACGACCGCGGTGCCGTGCTGATCGTCGTGGAAGACCGGGATATCCAAAGCCTCATCGAGCCGACGCTCGATCTCAAAGCAGCGCGGTGCGCTGATGTCCTCGAGGTTGACGCCGCCGTACGCCGGGGCGATGCGGATGACCGTCTCGACGATCTCGTCGACGTCCTTGGTGTCGAGGCAGATCGGAACGGCATCGACACCGCCGAACTCCTTGAACAGCAGCGCCTTGCCCTCCATGACGGGCAAAGCCGCCTCGGGACCGATGTCGCCCAACCCGAGGACCGCCGTGCCGTCAGTGACGATGAGGACCGTGTTGGCCTTCCAGGTGTACTCGCGGGCGAGATTGGGGTCGGCCGCAATGGCGCTGGAGACCCGAGCCACACCGGGCGTGTAAGCCAGTGCCAGGCCCTCGCGATCCCGGATGCGCACGGTCGGGCGTACCTCGATCTTGCCGCCCTGGTGCAATGGGAATACAGGATCGATGTGCGTGATATCGCCGTCTCCGGAGGACATAGTCGGACAGTCAATCACCGAGTGAGCCGTCGCGGTGGCCAGGGTGAGTAACGCCACACAAGTCGGCCGAGGACTCGAGCCCTCGGGAGCGGCCCAAAATGCCTACTGTCGGCGCTGTGCTCGGGGTTGTCTCCTTCCACCCACCACCCGTCGCGATCGGGGCGCACTACGCGTTTCACCGCGACCATGCCGGATCGGGTGGGGTGGTCAAAGACGACGACGTCCCCTGGACGGCACTTCCTGGTGCGCCAGGCAATCCACCACTCGCCATCGCTCAGAGTTGGCGCCATGGACTCGCCAGCGATGGCGACCCGTAGCAGCGGCCAACTGGGCATAGGGAACATCTTGACCTCCTTGGCGCCGGCTGGGCCACCGGGTGCCGCTGATCGGCGACCGGACTAGGGTGAACTCATCGGGCGCTCGTCCCGCGCCCCACGGACGGAGGAGACATGCTCAATCGCCTGACCGCCTGGCTCGCGCCGCGGACCACGGCTCACGCCCACTGCGACCTGCCCTGTGGCGTCTACGACCCCGCCCAGGCCCGGCTCGAGGCCGAGTCTGTGAAGGCCTGCATGGAGAAGTACCACGCGTCGGACGACCCGATCTTCAAGGAGCGCGCCGTTTCGATCAAGGAAGAGCGCTCCCACATGGTCAAGGAGCACCTGTGGGTGCTGTGGA
>JALQUH010000059.1 GCA_023263845.1 Candidatus Nanopelagicales bacterium
GGGCCGACCGAACCATCGGACAGCAGCAGGGTGCCGTCGAGATCGGAGGCGATGAGGCGCACGCCCTGCGGCACCGGAATGGACGGCCGACCTGGCAAAACCATGTCCCTCATGCTGTCAGGTCGGGTACCGTCCGAAGCCCCGGGTGTCCCGGCCCGGCCTACTGGAAGGCGGTGCTATGGACGAGACCGTGAATCAGCACAAGTACGTGCTGAGCGAAGACCAGATGCCAACCACCTGGTACAACCTGATTGCGGACCTGCCGTCTCCGCCACCACCACCGCTACATCCCGGACGCATGGATCCGGTGGGGCCCGATGACTTGGCTCCGCTGTTCCCGATGGACCTGATCATGCAAGAGGTCACCGGCGAGCGCTTCGTCGAGATTCCCGGTGGCGTACTTGATGTCTACCGCCAGTGGCGTCCGTCGCCGCTGTTCCGCGCGCACCGACTAGAGAAGGCGCTCGGTACACCGGCCCGCATCTACTACAAGTACGAGGGTGTCTCGCCCGCTGGCTCGCACAAGCCGAACACATCGGTGCCGCAGGCCTACTACAACAAGAAGGAAGGCACCAAGAAGCTCACCACCGAGACCGGCGCCGGACAGTGGGGTACGGCGCTGGCTTTCGCCTGCGCGCTCTACGACCTCGAGTGCGAGGTCTGGCAGGTGGGTGCGTCGTACGACGCCAAGCCCTACCGCCGACTGATGATTGAGACCTTCGGCGCCCAGGTGCACCGCTCCCCGTCCGACATCACCGCGATCGGTCGCGAGTTGGCGAAGGACCCGAAGAACTGGTCGGGGTCCCTGGGCATCGCGATCTCGGAGGCCGTCGAGGTGGCCGCGATGGATCCGGACACCCGCTACGCGCTCGGCTCGGTGCTCAACCATGTGCTGCTGCACCAGACGATCATCGGCGAGGAAGCCCTGCTTCAGCTCCAGATGGCCGGCGACACCCCCACGCACATCGTGGGTTGCACCGGTGGCGGATCGAACTTCGCGGGCCTGTCTTTCCCCTTCCTCCGTGAGAAGCTCGCCGGCAAGATCAATCCGAAAATCACCGCCGTTGAGCCGGCCTCGTGCCCGTCGTTGACGCGTGGCACCTACGCCTATGACTTCGGCGACACCGCCGGGATGACACCGTTGATGAAGATGCACACGCTCGGCCACGAGTTCATCCCCGACCCCATCCACGCCGGTGGACTTCGCTACCACGGCATGGCCCCGCTCATTTCGCACGTCTACGAGCTCGGCCTCATGGACGCGGTCGCGATTGGGCAAACCGAGTGCTTCTCCGGTGCGGTGAAGTTCGCCCGAACAGAGGGCATCGTCCCGGCACCCGAGCCGACCCATGCGATCGCCCAGGCAATCCGTCTCGCCGAGCAGGCCAAGGAGTCTGGTGAGGAGACCGTCATCCTCACCGCGCTGTGCGGCCATGGTCACTTTGATCTCGCGGCGTACGAGCAGTACCTCGCTGGTTCGATGGTCGATGAGGAACTCACCGACGCCCGGTTCGCCGAGGCACTTGAGCACCTGCCCGCCGTCCCCGTCTGATTTGCAGCGGCTTCCTTGCAGTTGCCGTGATGTGTGGGTAATTGCCCGCGGCAACTGCAAGGAAGGCGGCTAGGCCTTCTGGCCGAAGACGTGCCTCCGTACCCACGCATGCATGGCTACGGCGGCCGCAGCTCCGGCGTTGATACTCCGAGTCGAACCAAACTGCGTGATGGCCAGCATGTCGATGCACAGTTCCTGCGCGGCATCCGACAGACCCGGTCCCTCCTGCCCGAAGATCATCACGCACTCACGCGGCATCTCGTACGTCTCAATGGGCACCGATCCGTCGATGTTGTCGATACCGATGACCGGTAGCCCTTCGCTCTCGGCCCACGCGCCAAAGTCCTCCACGCTCGGGTGATGGCGAATGTGCTGGTAGCGGTCAGTGACCATGGCGCCTCGACGATTCCACCGCCGATTGCCCACGATGTGCACCTCTGCGGCGAGGAACGCGTTAGCGGTCCGCACGACCGACCCGATGTTGGCATCGTGTTCGAAGTTCTCGATCGCAACGTGGAACGGGTGCCGGCGCTCGTCAAGATCAGCGACGATCGCGTCCATGGTCCAGTTACGGTAGCGATCCACAACATTGCGAGTGTCACCCTGCTCCAGGAGTTCGGGGTCAAGACGCGGATCCATGCCGCGACCCTAGTGGCGTCGGATCCGCACCCGACGCCGTACGCTCGAAGGGTGCCCGACGTGACCTTGATCCTGCTTGCCACCGTCTCGGCTCTCGGACCGGACTGGCTCAATCCCGAAACGCTGCTCACCAGCCTGGGCGACATCGCCTTCTGGGTCGTGCTGGGCATCATCTTCGCCGAATGCGGGCTCCTCATCGGCTTCTTCCTCCCGGGCGACTCACTGCTGTTCGTCACCGGGCTCTTCATCGCCTCCGGCTACATCTCGATCAACATTTGGCTGGCCTGCGCCATGCTCTTCGTTGCTGCGGTCGCCGGCAATGCCGCGGGCTACGGCATCGGCTACCAAGTGGGACCGGCTCTGTTCAAACGCGAGGATTCGCGGCTGTTCAAGAAAGCCTACGTCGACAAGACCCATGCGTTCTTTGACAAGTACGGCGGCCGCGCGATCATCCTGGCGCGCTTCGTGCCGATCGTGCGCACCTTCATCACGGCCGTGGCTGGAGTCGGCCGCATGGATTTCAAGCGCTACATGCTCTACAGCGCGATCGGCGGCCTGCTATGGGCCGTGG
>JALQUH010000199.1 GCA_023263845.1 Candidatus Nanopelagicales bacterium
AGAACGTCGTCCTGCTGCAGGGCCGAGAGTGCGTCGGCCAGCGTCATCGGCAGGACCTCCGCGGCCTCGTCCTCATAGGTCCATCCCTCGAGAGCAGTCGGCGCTGCAAGGTCGCGCTGGATCCCGTCGAGTGCAGCCGCAAGGACAGCCGCGGAGATGACGTACGGGTTGGCGGCACCATCACCGATGCGCAACTCCAGTCGCGTCCCGCGCCCACGCTCCGGCGGGATGCGCACCATGGTCGAACGATTGTCGAGGCCCCAGTTGATTCGGTACGGCGCGAGGGTGTCCGGGCCCAACCGCTTGAAGGCATTGACCGTCGGATTGGTGAGAGCCGAGAGCGCCGGCGCATGCTCGAGAATTCCGGCGATCATCGAAAGAGCGGTGGAGGTGAGTTCGCCGTTCGCATCCGCCATCACGTTGTCGCCGCCACGCTCCACCGAGAAGTGCAGGTGGAAGCCACTGCCGCCCTCATCGTTGAACGGCTTGCCCATGAAAGAGGCGAGGAAGCCCTGCCGGTGCGTGATGTCCTTGATGGCTGACTTGAAGATGAAAGTGCGGTCCGCCGACAGCATGGCGTCGGCATGCCACAGGTTGATTTCATACTGCGACGGCGAGAACTCATGGTTGCCAGCGAAGGCCCCGATGTCGAGCTTGTCGCACATGCGCAGGGTGTGCAGGAAGTAGCCGTGCGGGTCGACCATGGCTCCGGTCGTGTACACCAAGCCCTTGTGATCGAAGGTGCGCTCCCACACACCGTCGCGCTCCTCCATCACGTAGTACTCCAACTCGGGGCCGGTCACCGGGGTGAGGCCGAGAGCGGAGTAGCCGTCGATGACGTTCTGCAGCACCGACCGCGGAGAGATCTGATGTCGCGAGCCATCCGGTTCGAAGACATCGGCGACGACGTACGCCACCCCCGGTTCCCAAGGGATGTCGCGGATCGTGCTCGGCACGATCTGCGTCACCAGATCGGGCAGGCCATCGGAGATCGAACCCTGGCCGTCGAGGACTCCGCCCTGGGTGTTGGTCACCCACACGCCCTGACAGAACGTCGGGCCGTGGCCGAGCGCCCGCTCGATCTGGCTCACCAGCATGTCCTTGGACCGGGTGATACCGAGGACATCGGCGTAGAGCACGCGCAGGACGTCGATCCCGCGGGCTTGCAAGCTCGCACGGACATCGGAGAGGTCAAGCGGGCGGTTCGCATCCATGGTTTACTCCGATCGTTCGGGGGCGTACGACCTGCAGCGTAGGGGAGGATGAGCGGATGCGCGTCCTATTTCTCCAGCACGATCACGTGAGCCCTCCAGGGCCGATCGCCGATCGATTCGCTGCGCGCGGCTTTGAGGTCGTCGAGTCCGTGGTGGTCCCCCGGGATCGCTTCTTCTCTCCCGATGTCGACTTCGACTTCCCCGAGATTCACGAGCATGACGTCGTGGTACCCATGGGTGCGCCCTGGGGGGCCTGGGACGACGACCGCATCGGCACCTGGCTCAAGCCCGAACTCGACTGGCTGCGTGATCTGCAGAAGCACGACGTGCCCATCTTTGCCATCTGCTTCGGAGCTCAGGCGCTCGCACGTGCACTTGGCGGTGCTGTGGCACCGGGGCCGCGGGCGGAGATCGGCTACACCTGGATCAACTCCGATGACGTCGACCTCGTGCCCAACGGCCCGTGGTTCCAGTGGCACTACGACTGCTTCACCATCCCGCCGGGCGCCGTGGAGATCGCCCGCAATCCGCGAGCGTCGCAGGCTTTCGTCATTGGTCGCTCCCTGGCGATGCAGTTCCATCCCGAGGTCACCCCCGCATGCCTGACGGGCTGGTTGGACGAAGGTGGCGTCGCGGAAGCCGAGAAGGATGGTGTTAACCCCGCGGAATTGCTCGCTGGGACCGTACGTGAGGAGCCAGCCGCTGTGGCCCGCGCCCATGCACTCGTCGACGCCTTTCTCGATCGGATCGTCATCGAGATCTGAGCCACGCTTCGGCCGAGTGTCGAGTAGCGGCGCAAAGGTGGAGGTGAACTACCTCAACTGGACCCGCACCGGGAAGCGCTTGATGCCGTTGACGAAGTTGGACCGCAGTCGCTCAACCGGCCCAGTGCGCTCCACGTAGTCGATGCGCGAGATGAGGTCCTCGAACATGATCGTGATCTCGAGGCGTGCCAGCGAATTGCCCAGGCACATGTGCGGGCCGCCACGGCCGAATGCCATGTGCTCGTTGGGCTTGCGCGTGATGTCGAAGACATAGGGGTCGGGGAAGACAGCATCATCGCGGTTGCCCGAAGCGAACCACGTGACCACCTTGTCGCCCTCCCTGATCTGGGTGCCGTGCAGCTCCACGTCGCGGGTCGCCGTACGTCGGAAGTGATAGACAGGGCTCGCGAAGCGCAGGAACTCCTCGACCGCCCACGGAATCAGCGACGGATCCTCCTGCAGTCGTCGCAACTGATCGGGATGGTCGATGAGGTTGTTCATGGTGTGACTGATCGTGTGTCGCGTGGTCTCGTTGCCCGCCACCACGAGCAGCAGGAAGTAAGCGTGGAAGTCGTCGTCGCTGAGCGGCTTGCCATCCATCGGCGTCTCGTTGACCAACTTGGACACCAGGTCGGTGCCGTCGCGACCCTCGCGCTGGCGGCGCAATTCGTCGCCGTATGCCCATACCTCCAGGGCCGCGGGTGAACGGAAGGGGAGCATGCGGTATTTCTCCGACTCCGGGTCACTCGCGAGCACGTCGGCATGCTCGGGATCGGTATTGCCCACCATTCGATTGCCCCACGCGATGAGCTGCGGGATGTCCATGTCGGGTACGTCGAGCATGCGGGCGAGCACGCGAATTGGGAAGTCTGCTGCGACGTCGGCCACGAAATCGAATTCACCCTTGGCGAACGCCGCATCCAGGGTCGACGCGGTCAACCCGCGTAGGAAGGTCTCGTAGCCGGCGAGCGCGCGCGGCGTGAACTGGCTCTGCATGAGTTTGCGCAGCGCGCGGTGCCGCTCACCGTCGGTCTCGAGCATCGACTTGCGCACGCGCATCTGCTCCTCGTCGAGTTCCTCGAGGTTGACCGTTCCCTTTTCGCTGGAGAAGGTCTCGGTGTCCCGCAGGACGTCGACGATGTCGTGGTAGCGCGTGATGGACCAAAAGCCGTGATTGGGTTCGGGCTCGACATCCCAGTGCACCGGGTTCTCGCTGCGGAGCGCATCGAATGTCGACCATGGCGGACCAGCCTCGAACAGGTCGAGATCAGCCAGGGTGACGTCGTTCTTGACGGACAAGCGAGCCTCCAGCTGCAGTCGACGAAACCACCGAGGTCGCGGATCGGCGACACGCGTGGAGGCGCCGCAAGATCGTTTGGCCCCGAACTATCTGTGATAGTGCCAGATGTTCGGGCCCTAATGGAAGGGCTCTGCGACACTTCTGGGCATGGCCGGTCCCCATACACGCGCCGAAACCGAGCGTCAGGTCAGCGTGCGTCTGAGCGACTTGACCCTCGACTACGAGGCAATGGCCGTGGTGTCGAACCTCTTCCGCGCGGCGAACTCGGTCCGCAACCACCTCGAGCGCACCGTGCTGGCTCCGGCTGACCTCACCTGGACCGCCTTCGTGGTGCTGTGGGTGGTGTGGATCTGGGAGCCGGTCGAGACCAGGGTGATCGCCGCCGAAGGCGGATTCTCCAAGGCGACCCTGTCCGGCGTCCTCGCCACGCTGGAGAAGCACGGGCTCGTCGAGCGAACCCGCAGCGCCATGGACGGCCGACTCGTTGACGTGACCCTGACCCCCTCCGGGCGCGATCTCATGCGCACGCTCTTCCCGACATTCAATGAGCAGGAGCGCGAGGTCACCCGGCATCTGAGCGATCTGCCCGCCGCCGCTGAAGCGTTGCGGGCACTCACCGAGGCCACCGAGTAGCACCACACCCCCGCCGAGTGGGCGCGTAACCTGACCGCATGGCATCAAGCGACGTCGTCGTCATCGGTGGCGGCATCGTCGGCCTTGCTCTCGCTGACGCCTGGCTGACACGGCATCCGGGCTCGTCGGTGATCGTCCTCGACAAGGAGGCGCACCTCGCCGCGCATGCCTCGGGCCGCAACTCCGGAGTGCTGCACGCGGGCTTCTACTACGCGCCGGACTCGCTCAAGGCCCAACTCACGCGCCGGGGCAACCAGATGCTGAGGGAGTTCTGCGCCGAACGTGGCGTCGACGTACGCGAAACCGGCAAGGTCGTCGTCACCACCTCGGCCGAGCAACTACCCCGTCTCGACGACCTGTATGCGCGCGGCGTCGCGAACGGCGTACCCCTGGAGATGATCGACGAAGCAGGGCTGCGCGAACTCGAGCCCCTAGCGCATACCCACGAGCGCGCCCTGTGGTCGCCGACGACCGCCGTCGCCGATCCCGCCGCGGTGGTGCGCGCATTGGCCGATCGCGTACGCGAACGCGGCGGCCAGGTGCTGCTCGGAGTGCCTGCGGTAGATGCTGGCCCCGGCTGGGTTCGCACTCCCCACGAGACCTTCGCCACCGGGCACATCATCAACGCCGCCGGGTTGTACGCCGATACCGTCGCGCGCTGGTTCGGCGTTGGCGAGGACTACCGGATGCTGCCCTTCAAGGGGCTGTACTGGTATTCCTCATGGCCTGCGGGCACGTTGCAGCGACACGTTTATCCAGTCCCCGATCCGCGCAACCCCTTCCTCGGCGTTCACCTCACGGTGACGGTGCAGGGCCGCACCAAGGTCGGACCGACCGCGATCCCGTCGCTGTGGCGCGAGGACTATGGCGGCCTGCGTGGATTTGACGTAAGGGAAAGTGCACAGATTGCTGGTCTGTATCCGCGCTTCGCGCGCAGTCCGCATCACGACGTACCGGGATTGGTGCGCACCGAACTCCCGAAGTATTCACGGCGCTACCTGGTCAATCAGGCGGCAGCTCTGGTGCCGAGCGTGCGAGCCAAGGACTTCCGCGAGCGTGGCCGACCCGGGGTGCGCGCGCAGTTGCTGCATGTACCGACCGGCAAGCTCGAGATGGACTTCGTCGTGCGCGACGGTGAGCGCTCGACCCACGTGCTGAACGCCGTCTCGCCTGCCTGGACGTCGAGCCTGGCGA
>JALQUH010000225.1 GCA_023263845.1 Candidatus Nanopelagicales bacterium
AATGCACGCCGAGGTGATCAAGGACGTCGTGCACGAAGTCGACCGGACCTGCCGCCGTCGACCCAGTCGTGACAATCACATCCGCGGTTGAGTCCTCGATCTCGTCAAGGAGACCGCGGTGGGTGTCAGCAACGCGAAGTGGCGGATTGGCGCGAGCGCCAGCGGCGGCAAGCCACGGAGGCACCATCGGCCCCAGAGCGTCGCGCACCCGACCGGGTCGTGGGAGACCACGCTCAAGGAGTTCGTCACCGACGACGAGGACGGCAACGGTGGGCGGGGGAATGACCTCGAGTACGTCGTAGCCGGCAGCGGCGGCGAGACCGAGGATCGCCGGGGTCACGGTCGACCCGGCGGCCACCAGCGGATCGCCGACCGCGCACTCCTCACCCTGCGGCCGTACGTCGGTGCCCGCGGCGACCTCACCGCCCGCGTCATCAGGCAGGCCGGTCAGTGGATCGCGCGCGTAGAGCCGACTGCCGTGGAGGGCAGTTTCCAGGGCGGCATGTTCGCGGCGCAGCACCGCGTCGGCGCCGGGCGGCATGGCAGCACCGGTGGCGATGGGGACGGCGTACCCGCGATCGAGTGACACCGCGTCGGGTTCTGCACCCGCGAGAAGGGGCTCGTCGCTGATGACGTGCCAAGGCCCCGTGCCCGCAACCGCAAATCCATCCATGGCGGCCGTAGGGAACGGCGGGAGGTCGGTGAGGGCGCCGATCGGCGCGGCCAGGATGCAGTGAAGGGCTCCCTCGAGCCGTTCCGCGATGGCCGGTCGCTGGCTCGATGCTGCCGACGCCACACGACGGGCCTGATCCCAGGGCAGTGACGCGGAGTGCATGGGTCCAGGGTGCCACCGGGGCCCTGGCGAGAGTGATGTGCGCGGTGCGTGTCGCTCGCTCACGCCTCATTTCCTACCCGTGGCCACTTCCCTCCCGTCGGGATTTCCCTCCCGTGGGGCGGCGAACTCTTCCCCGGAAGATCCCAGGAGTCCTTACCTGGGCCTTACCGAAGCTTGGCCGATACCTGCCTCGAAGGCGGTTTTCTAGGGGGGACGCACGATCTCGAGGAGGAACAATGAGGCAGACACGCAAGGTGGTCATGGCGGCGGCAGCCGCGGTCGGCGCCGTCGCCGGCGGCGCGGTGGCGATTGCCAACGTGCCCGTGGCCGCGACAGCCAACGTCGCTCCCAAGCCCGCGGTCGCCCCGGCGGTGGCTGGCGAGCCGACCCCTGCGGCGACAGAGGATGCCGTGGCCGAAAGCTCTACCGAGCGAGCCAAGCTCGAGGAACAGATCGCCAAGGCAGAACTCACGCTGAAGCGGCTGGCCGACTCCTCGCCCACCGCCGCGGCCACCGTCGCCACGTCCAATGCGCAACCGACCAGCGGCAACACCAGTGGATCCGCCGCAACTTCGGCGACCAGCGCAGTGCAACCGGCGCCGGCCGCCGAGCCCAGCAAGCCCGCCAAGCCGACCCCGGTGACCACTCCGGCCCCGGCGCCTGAGCCGGCCCCGACTGACACCTGGACTGGATCGTCCGGGGGCGGTGGCAATACCGGCGGCGGCGACTACGGCGACGATCACGACGATGACGATCACGACGATGACCACTACTCCGGCGGCGAGGATCACGACGACGACCACGAAGACGACCACGAGGGTGATCACGATGACGACTAGGGCAACGCGATCAAGGGCCGGCTGGTCCGCCGCGGTGGTCGTCTCACCGATCGTGGCCGCGCTGGCCGCCGGGTCAGTGCTGTGGGCGACCAACAACGATCCGCGTGCGGCGGCGCAGCCGGTGGATCCCGCGGCCGCGGTACAGGTGGTCGGCATAGATGAGGGCCGGCCCTCCGCCGCACCGAGCCCCGACGCCATCGTCGCGGCGGATGAGGTCACCGCCGACGAGCCGACGCTCGAGGAGCTGCGTAAGACCCTCGCCAAACTTGAACGCAAGGTCCAGAAGGCGCGCAAGGAGGCAAATGCAGCACGCCGGGTGGCGAAGCCCGGCCCTAGCTCCGGCGGATCGACGTGGACCGCGTCGAGCGGAGGGAGCTCATCGAACTCGAGCGGGGGGAGCTCAGCGAACTCGAACGGGGGGAGCTCAGCGAACTCGAGCGGAGGGAGCTCCGGTGGTGCAGGTTCCTCGAACTCCGGCAGCGGACAGGCCGCCCCGGCACCCGCTCCGGCCCCGGCACCCGCTCCTCCGGTCGACACCTGGACCGGATCCTCCGGAGGCTGACATGACCGCTCTTCCTGCTACCGATCTGCAGCATCGCTTCCGCGCGATGGCCAGCAATGTCACCGTGCGCGTCATTGACCCGCGGCCTGGTGCCGAGGCGGCGATCGATGAAGTCGAGCGGCTTTTCGCACAGGTGGAGCGCACCTGTACTCGATTCGACGAGTCCAGCGACCTCATGCGTGCCAATGCCAACGCGACTGAGTGGACGACCGTTGCCCCGCAGTGCCTAGGGGCGATCACGTCGGCTTTCGATGCGTACCTCGTCACGGGAGGTGCCTTCGATCCGCGTGTCCTGAATGCCCTCACCGGCTTGGGCTACGACCGATCGTTGGATTTCGTCGGTGGTTCGGTGGTCACAGCCGGAGGGGAGGTCAGCTCCGGCGGACTCCCCCCGTGGACTCCGGAGTTCGACATCGACAACTCGCGCGTCCGCATCGGTCCGGAACCGATTGATCTCGGTGGGATTGGCAAGGGCTACGCGGTTCGACTGGGTATCGCTGCGCTTGCCGGTCGTGGGCGCTCCGCACTGGTCGAGGCCGGTGGGGACCTCGCGACCTACGGCGACGGGCCGGATCGCGAGCCGGGTGAGTCGCGCGGCTGGCGCGCCGCGGTCGAGGATCCGCGTGGCGGCAGTGCACCCATTGCCGTTCTCGATGTCACTGTCGCGGCGGCGGCCACGTCATCCATCCGACTGCGCCGCTGGCGCTCGGGGGATCGCGACGTACATCACCTGATTGATCCCAGCACCGGCCAGCCCTCGACGTCGCGACTCCTGGCCGTCACGGTCATCGACGGTGACACGGCATGGGCTGAGGTGTGGACGAAGGTCTGCTTCCTTGCCGGTGCCGAAGGCATCCGCGATGTAGTCGAGCGCGAAGGACTCACGGCTTACTGGGTCGACACGAGCGGCACAGCGCATTGCAGCGCATCCATGCGTGACCGAATCCTGTGGGAGGCGCGCTCATGAACACCGATGTCAACTCACCCACCTTCGGACGTGGGGTGGCCATCGGCGCTGGGGTCGGCCTAGCCGCCGGGCTCACCGGCGCTCTTCTCGGCTATGCCTGGTCGGTGTACGCCGGGGCTGAGATGGGTATGTGGGTGCTGGCGCGATCTTCGGGGTTTGTCTCCTACATCCTGCTGACCGGCGTGACGGTCATGGGACTGCTCCTCGCGCGCCCGCCGCGCGTTGCTGTGCGTTTCCTCGGCGTTGCTCAGCGCCTGCGGCTCCACATCATTCTTGCGCTCTTTGCACTGGTCTTCACGGTGCTCCACGTGGTGGTCCTCGCCCTCGATCCGTGGGCACAGGTGGGTTGGGCCGGTGCCCTGCTGCCGTTTGGCTCGCAGTACCGACCTCTGCCGGTAACCCTCGGACTTCTGGCCCTATGGTCCGGCGTCATTTCCGGAGCTACCGCCGGTCTTGCCGGTCGCGGTTTGGGTCGGATCTGGCTGCCCCTGCACCGGCTGGCCGCCGCAGGCTGGATGCTCGCGTGGCTGCACGGCGTCCTGGCTGGCTCCGACACCGGATCCTGGCTGTGGCTTTACACCGTGACCGGCCTTCTTGTCTTGGTCCTGCTGGTGCGTCGAGTAATCGCACCGTCGCCGCAGGCCGAGGTCGTCGAACTTTCGCAGGAGCGCATGCCGCGCGAGGAGGTCATCGCATGACGACGTACGACCTGGAGTCTCCGGCTCCGATGTCTGGCCTGTTCGGCATTCAGCGAATCTTCGAGGTTCCACTGGCCTACGCCGGTGCGCATGGCGAGGTGCCGCTCGGTGCCGAGGCCGAGGGGCTGCGGATCCATCGGGCCCGCCGTGGTCGACCGGTCATGTCTCCGGCAATGTTCATTGACGCGGTGGAAGGTAGTGGACTCACCGGTCGCGGCGGCGCACACATCCCTGCCGCATGGAAGCTGACGGCGGCCATCGAGGCCGGACCGGGCGGGACCGTCGTGGTGAACGGTGCTGAGGGCGAACTCGCCAGCGCCAAGGACGCGGCGCTGCTGCAGCTACGTCCTCACCTTGTTCTTGATGGCGCCCTTTCGGTAGCTGAAGCCATTGGGGCGGCGCAGATCGTGCTGTGGGTCCACGAGTCGGCCCACGCGACCCGGTCACGCTTGATCGACGCCGTGCGCGAGCGTCGCGGTGACATCCCGGTGCCGGTCCGCCTGCTACTTGCCCCCGAGGGCTATGTCGGAGGTGAGGCCTCGGCCGTCATCAGCGCCGTTCGCGGCGGTCCGGCCCTGCCGCGCCACAGTCGCGACCGCGCTCGCCCGTGGGGTGAGGGGCCTGCCGTTCTGGTTCACAACGCCGAAACACACGCACGCCTTGGCATGCTCGCACTCGGCCACGATCCGGTGGCCACGTCCCTGGTCACCGTGGCCGAGTCTTCCGCGCCGCTGGAGTTCACGCGGCGCACGGTCCTGGAGGTCACGCGCGACCAGACCTTCCGGGAGGTCCTCGGTGCTGCCGGCGCAATGCCACCCACGGCGGTCCTGCTCGGCGGCATGGGCGGTACCTGGGTGGACTGGGCCGCCCTCGCCAACCAGCCAATCGACTCGCGGGTGCTGGGCGAACGTGGTCTGTCACTGGGCGCCGGGGTCATCCACGTGCTGCCGGCGGGAAGGTCAGGATTGGTGGAGGCTTCGGTTATCGCGGATCGTCTGGCGCAGGAGTCCGCGCGGCAGTGCGGGCCCTGTGTCTTTGGTCTGCCGGCGCTCGCCGATTCGGTCAGGTCCCTCGCGGACGGTCGGATGGACGTAGAGGTGACGTCGCTGGCCGATCTCATCGCCGGCCGTGGCGCCTGTCGACATCCGGACGGTGCTATCCGCATGGTCCTTTCTGCCATGGAGGTGTTCGCATCATGAGGCTTGCCCTCGACCCGGCGGCCTGCGATGGCCTTGGCATGTGTGCCCACCAGGCACCCGATCTCATCGTGCTTGATCCGTGGGGGTATCCCATCGTGGACGGCGAGGACCTATCCGAGGATCAGGTGGCCAAGGCGCGACGCGCGGTCCGAGCCTGTCCCAAGCGCGCGCTCTACGAGGTGCGAGACCAGGGGTGAACACGGCCTTACCTGAACTTCACCTTCAGCACAGCCTCACCACAGATCCACTTCGTACCCTGGAGACATGAAGGGTTCGTTCATCGTCGCAGCCTCCCTGGCCACTGCCTTGGCCCTTGGGGCGGCGGTCACGGCCGCCGTGGCCGCCGTGCAGACCTCGGACCCGAATCATGCGCCTCATCTCGTGGTGGACCCTGATTCGTCGACCCCGGTCACGCCGGCTCCCACGACGACCCCGACACCCACTGCGAGTTCGACGCCGAGCCCCACACCAACTCCGAGCCCCACGAAGCCGGCGAAGCCCTCGAAGTCACCGGAGCCCACGGATGATGCGGTGAGCCCGACGTCTGCTGAGCCGACCTCGTCTAGGAGCAGCACGTCATCCAGTAGTAGTGAGTCGTCCAGTAGTAGTGAGTCGTCCAGCAGCAGTGAGTCATCCAGCGACGACGGCGACCGTGAACACGGTGACGACCACGACGGTGACGACGACTGACTTTCTGCGCTTTGGCACTATGGACCCGCGAAGGGATGACGACGCGTGAGAGTGCTGGTTGTTGAAGACGACGCGGCGGTGGCTGAACCACTTGTCGACGGACTGCGCCGCCATGGACTCGACGTCGTACATGTCGGGCTTGCCATCCAGGTCCTCGATGCGGCACGGGAGGCAGACGTCATCCTGCTCGATCTCGGACTCCCGGATGACGATGGCCTCAACGTCCTCCGTTCGCTTCGGACTGTCACCGACGTTCCCGTCATCATCGTCACCGCGCGCGGCGATGAGACCGATCGTGTCGTCGGTCTTGAACTGGGAGCGGACGACTACGTCGTCAAGCCGTTCTCTGTCCGCGAGTTGAGCGCGCGCATCCGCGCAGTCAGTCGAAGGCGACGGGTTGAACCCAGCCTTGCGACCGGCCGCGTCGTCGTGGATCGATCCCGCCGCCGGGCGACATGCGATGGACAGGTGGTGGATCTCACCGCGAAGGAGTTCGATCTTCTCGCTGTCCTCGCCGAAGAACCCGGCCGCGTCGTACCGCGCCAGGAACTGCTCTCGCGAGTGTGGGATCCGGTCTGGCATGGATCGGGCAAGACCTTGGACGTTCATGTGTCGTCCCTGCGGCGCAAGCTCGGTGATGCCGATCTCGTCGAAACTGTCCGAGGCGTGGGCTATCGCCTGATTGATGAGGCGGGCACCCCGGCGTGACCAGGCGCCTCGTTCTCGCGATGACCGGCCTCGTCGCCCTGGTCGCGCTTGCCTTGGCATTGCCCATCGCCGTCATCGTCGATAACGACCAACGGTCTGCGTTCGTCGCCGAGCTTGAAGTTGATGCAATGACCGCGGCCTCCATCCTGGCTTCGCAACCTCCGTCTGGCTGGCAGGACACCGCGACCGAGGTAGCTGCGCGCACCGGCGCACGTGTCGTTGTCGTGTCGGTGGATCGTGTACTTCTGGCGGACTCGGATCGCAGTGACCTCGAACGTTCATTCGATCGGCCCGAAATCGCGGCTGCGCTGGATGGTCTGCTGGCCTCGGACGTTCGTTATTCATCGACCTTGGGGGTCGAACTTCGGTACGTCGCCGCGCCGGTGATCCAGGACCAGCAGATCGTGGCGGCTGTACGCCTATCGCTACCGGAGTCCACCGTGGACGCGTTGATCAGTCGCACGCGCCTCGCACTCGCCGGTTTTGTCGTGGCGGTCGTCATCGCGGCGGCTCTCATCGCCTGGATCGTCGCGAACTCGATTTCCGCGCCGTTGCGTCATGTCGCCGAGGTAGCGGCGGTCCTGCCCGACGACCTGCGGGCTCGCGCTGATGACTCCGAGGGTCCCGGTGAGGTTCGCGTTGTCGCGCGCACCTTGAACCAGACCGCCGCGCGGTTGTCCGGCATTCTGAGTCGGCAGCAACGCGTGGCGGCAGACGCCTCCCATCATTTGCGAACTCCGTTGACGGGAATCCGTCTGCGCCTGGAGGCGATCGAGGAAGTTTCAACCGATCCGACCGCCCAGCGGGACGCGGCCGCGGCAATGGGTGAGGTTGACCGGCTCAACCGCCGGATCGATCAAATCTTGGCGCTTGCCCGTAGCGATGCCGGTCAGTCGGGTGAGGAGACCGACGTTCGTGCGATCGTGGCCGATCGCGTGGCGACGGCGAGCCCAACCGTGGAGGCGCGTGGTCTGAGCATCGACTCGGTGATCGCGCAGGAGGACCTGCGCACCTTTGCTGCGCGCGGGTCGGTCGATCGCGTCGTTGACGAGCTTGTCGGCAACGCCATTTCATACGCGTCGTCGGCCATCACCGTGCGAGCGTGGCGACAGGGCGACGACGTTCGCGTCGATGTTGAAGACGACGGACCGGGGTTGAGTGCCGATGATCGCGACCGTGTGTTCGAGCGATTCGTACGCGCCGACAGCGCGGTGCAGGGCGGCAGCGGCCTTGGGCTCGCGCTGGTGCGCGAGTCGGCGATGGGGGCCGGAGGCGACGCGTGGGCCGAACAGGTGGCCGACGGGGGCCTTCGAATCTGCACGCGCTGGCCCGCGGCTACTCCCGGTGCAGGCCGAGGTCCCACT